>NZ_BAAAIF010000101.1:0-24037 GCF_039525925.1 Streptomyces javensis
CGCGCGGGCGCAGCCCCTCCGGGTCGCCGAGCAGGGCGACCGCCTCGGGGGCGCGCAGCAGCAGATCGGGGGCGAGCCGCCCGGCGGAGAGCACCCGCGCGAGGTTCTCCGTGGCGGCGCCCTCGTCGCGCAGCAGCCGCAGATACCACGGCGTCTTGCCCAGTGCCTCCGCGACCTTGCGGAAGCCGAGCAGCCCGGCGTCCGGGTCGGCGGAGTCGGCGAACCAGCCCAGCAGCCCGGGCAGCAGCGTCCGCTGGACCGCCGCATTCCGGGTCACACCGGAGACGAGGACCTCCAGATGCCGTAGCGCGCCGGTCGGGTCGGCATAGCCCAGGGCCTCCAGCCACCGCCCCGCTGCCTGCGAGCTCAACCGGGCCTCTCCGGTCTCCAGTCGTGCCACCGCGTCCAGCAACGGCCGGTAGAATAGCTTCTCGTGCAGCCGCCGCACCTCGCGCGCATGCCGCCGCCACGCCGCGCGCAGCTCCGTCACCGGCTCCGTGCGGAACCCCAGCGACCGGCCCAGCCGCCGCAGATCCGTCTCGTCCCGCGGCAACGAGTGGGTGCGGCGCAGCCGGTGGAGCTGGATGCGATGCTCCACCGAGCGCAGGAACCGGTACGCCTCGTCCAGGGCGGCCGCGTCCGACCACCCCACGTAGCCGCCCGAGGCCAGCGCCGCGAGCATGTCCAGCGTGGTGCCGCGGCGGAGCGACACGTCCGACCGGCCGTGCACCAACTGGAGGAGCCGCACCGCTGATTCGACGCCCCGCAGGACCCCCGGGACCGGCTTCACCTCGTGGTCGATCTCCGCGACCGGGGTGTGCTCCACCGCCCGGCGGCGCATCTGCCGCACCTCCGGCACGAAGTCCTCACGCTCGGCCGCCTGCCAGACCAGAGGTACCAGCGCGGCCACGTACGCCCGGCCGAGCGCGGCGTCGCCCGCCACCGGCCGGGCCTTGAGCAGCGCCTGGAACTCCCCTGTACCGGCCCACCGCCGGTAGTACGCCACATGGCTGGACAGCGTCCGCACCAGCGGGCCGTCGCGCCCCTCCGGGCGCAGATCCGCGGCGACCGGCCAGATGGTGCCCTCGGCCGTCATATCCGAGCAGATCCGCATCAGCCGCGCGGCCAGCCGGGCGGCCGCCCGCACGGCCGTGGACTCCTCCACCCCGTCCGGGGCCTCCGCGACGAAGACGACGTCCACGGCCGAGACGTAAGTCAGCTCCCGCCCGCCGCACTCGCCCATCCCGATCACCGCCAGCCGGCACGCCGCCGCGTCCTCGGGCCGCTCCTCGGCCGCGATCTCCAGCGCGGCCCGCAGCGTGGCGGCCGCCAGGTCCGCCAGCTCGGCGGCGACCTGGGTGACGTCCGTCGCACCGCACACATCCCGCGCGGCGATCGCCAGCAGCGCCCGCCGGTACGCCACGCGCAGCGCGTCCGACCGGGTCAGCCCCACCCCCGGCTTGCCCCAGATCCCCTCGGCCAGTGCCCGCTCGAAGCCGGAGGCGGTCGGGTGCGGGGCCGTCGGCTCGTACGCCAGCAGCGCCTGCCAGTGCCGCGGATGCCGGGCCAGATGGTCACCCAGCGCCTCGGAGACCCCGAGCACCCCGAGCAGCCGGTCACGTATCGGCCGTGCCGTGACCAGGGCGTCCAGCAACGTCTGCCGTGAGTCGGCGCACCCCTCGTCATCCCCGTCCCCGGGGGCCTCCGGAAGCGCCTCGACCAGCCGTACCAACCTGCGCAGCGCCAGGTCGGGATCGGCGGTCGCCCCGAGCGCGTCCAGCAGCCCGTCAAGCAGTACCGGATCGCCGCACACCCCGGCCAGCTCGGGCGCGTTCAGCAGCCGCCGGGCGGCCGAGGGGTCGGTGAAACCGTGCCGCAGCAGCCGGGTGACGTTGCTGCTCCTGCGTCCCTGCGGTAGGGCCATGTGCGCCCCCTCCATCCCTGTCCCCACATTCGCGCTGGGCCATCATGGAATCCCCTCGTCCCCAGCCTGTCTCATATCGGAAAGGGCCGGACGGCCGCTTTTACGGGGCCATCCGGCCCTTTCCGACCGGCGACTCGGTGGTCGCTACACCTGTCTTTGCCTGGTTGGTAAAATGCAGCCACAGACGGCCTTCGGCGGCAGAAACGTAGGAGGTGGCGTTGGGGGTGGTCAAGGCGGAGGTAATAAAACGTTGAGTGATGCATTGATGCGCAAATGGGGGCAAAATGGATTCGCTTGACACCGTGTCCGTGAGGTTTTGGACAGTGTCTTCCCTCGCTGGCATCGCGGCTTCTTCGGCGACTCTTTGAGACAATGTTCATCGAGCATTTGTCCGCGTTTTAATATGTGGCGGGTGCGGTAACCGGTTCCGACCCGGCCGTCCGCGTTGGTTCCCCGCGGACGGTAAAGGAATTCCCGTCCTGGTAAAGAGATTTCCATTGCGGTGGCCGTGATGAATTCAGGTTCGGTGGGAGGTGAACCGGTGGGCTGTCCGGAAAGCGAGGGGCGAGACATGGCGCGATGTGAACGCGCTGCTGGGCGGCGGCGCGCACGGCACGACGGGGTGCGCGACGCTGACCCGGTGCACCGCGATCAGCAGTTCCCGAACCGTCAGGTTCGGTTCGCCGGCCGGTATGCCGACCAGGTCATGGCTGCCGAGGAAGGCCATGACCCGGGCTTCCCGTGTGGGTGTGGTGGCGCGGTTGGAGGCGTGCATGAGGGCTCCGTCGGTCCGGGCCCCCATTGAGCCGGAACGTCCGGGTCAGCCGGCGTCGGCCAGAGGCCAGTACGAAGGGGGTGGGGTGAACAGGCGCCGCAGTTCGTCCGGTCCGCAGGAGGTGTTCTCCCAGTGCTCGGCGATCCGGCCGTCGACGAATCGCCACAGACCGCAGAACGGCACGGAGATATCGCGGGGACGCTCGGCCCTCAGTACCCCGAGAACGGTGCCGAAGTGGTCGTTGGCCGTGATCTGCTCCACGTCCATGACCAGGGTGTATTCGGTCATGCGGAGGAGTGCCTGCTCATGGGCGCGGACGGCCCTGATGCCACGGCGTACCCGGGGGTCTTCAACGGTCCGGTCCGCACGGTGCAGCACGATGTCGTCCGCGGCGAAGTCGACGAGTCTGCTCAGATCCCGGTAGATGGTGCGCAGGATCTCGGTGTGCGGATGCTCGACCCCCTCGGGGGCGCGGGTCATCGCGCCCCTCCCCGGTGCTTCGGCACCGGCTTGGGCCGCCACGGGGTGACCGTGGCGCAGAGTGCTTCGATCTCCTCCCACTGGCTGTCGGTGAGCCGGACCTCGTCGGCCCGGAGGTTCTCCTCCAGGTGGGTCACCGATGTGGTGCCGGGGATGAGCAGGGTGTTGGGCGCGTGGCGCAGCAGCCAGGCCAGCCCCAGCTGGGCTCCGGTGACCCCGTACCGTTGGGCGGCCTTGGTGAGGACGCCACCGGGGCCGACCAGGTCGCCATGGCCGAGCGGGAACCACGGGATGAAGACCATGCCGCGCTGTTCGGCGTATCGGAGGATCGGCTCCCCGGACCGGTCGGCGATGTTGTAGAGGTTCTCCACCGCCACGATGTCCACGATCCCGGCGGCCTGTTCGAGCTGGTCGACGGTGACCTCGGGCTGGCCGGACAGGCCGATATGGCGGATCTTGCCCTGCTCGCGCAGCTCGGCGAGCATGCCGAGCTGGTCCTCAAGCGGTACTAGTGGGTCGATGCGGTGCAGCTGATAGAGGTCGATGCGCTCCAGGCCGAGGCGGTGCAGGCTGACCTCGACCTGCTGACGCAGATACTCGGGTCTGCCCAGGGCGACGATGTAGGGGTTGCGGCCCTCGGCCCGCACCCAGTCGTCGGGGCCGGTGCGCAGCATGCCGCCCTTGGTGGCGATCACCAGATGGTCCGGGTAGGGGTGCAGGGCCTTCCGGATGAGTTCCTCGTTGTAGCCGGGGCCGTAGGAGTCGGCGGTGTCGATGAAGTCGACGCCGAGGTCGTCCACGGCACGGCGCAGCAGGCGGACGGCCTGGTCCGGGTCCTCGGGCGGGCCCCAGACGCCGGGCCCGGTCAGGTGCATGGCACCGTAGCCGAGCCGGTTGACCGTCAGGTCACCGCCCAGGGACAGGGTGGCCCCGGTCCTGGGCGCGGGCGGAACGGACGCGGTCACGCGGATCCTCGATTCCTGGGCTTGTACGGGGATGGGGTTTCACTGTGCAGGTCGGGCTCGGGAGGGACGGGAAGCTGCACCGGCAAGGCGTCGACGTTGCCCGTTCGGCGGCCGGACCGTACCCGGTCGGAGTGCACCCAGGTGCCGAGGGAGGATTCGGCGGTGATCCCGGGCCCGAACCCGGCGAGCAGGCCGCGGGCCCCCGGGGGCAGCCCCTCGGCGAACTGACGGCGCAGTGCCTCGAAGACGACGGCCGAGGCGATGTTGCCGTACTCGGTGAGCGTGGCGCGGCTGTGCCTGAAGGCGTTCGGCGGCACCTTCAGATGGCTGCACAGATCGTCCAGGATGCGCGGCCCTCCGGCGTGGATGATGTAGAAATCCAGGTCCGTGGCGTCCCAGCCATGTGCTTCGGCGAGCGTGTCCAGCGCGGGCGCGATCACGTTCATGGTGCCCGGGACCCGTTTGTCCAGCCGGAAGTGGAATCCGGTGGCCTTCACCTCGTACGCGATCCAGTCCTCGGTGCCCGGCACCAGATGCGAGGCGTTGCCCACCAGCTCCATCCCCTCCCCGCCGCTGCCGCGCATAACCGCCGCGGCGATCGCGTCCCCGAACAGCCCGTCGGACAGCAGCGAGCCGACGTCGAGGTCGTCCGGCTGGTAGCACAGCGAGCAGAACTCGCACGCCACGATCAGTACGTTGGACCCCGGATAGGCGCGGCAGAAGTCATGCGCCCGGTTGACGGCCGCCCCGCCGGCCGCACAGCCCAGCTGCGCGATGGGGATCTGCCGGGTGTTGGAGCGGAAACCCAGTTCGTTGATCATCCAGGAGGTCAGGGGCGGCATCGTGAAACCGGTGCACGAGACGAACACGATCGTGTCGATGTCCCGCGCCGTCACCTCCGCCGCGGACAGCGCCTCCCGGACCACGTCCGGGACCCGGGCACGGGCCTCGCGCACATAGAAGCGGTTACGGGCCTCGAACCCCGGATGCGTCAGGGTGACGGGCAGCGGCTGGACCAGATGCCGCTTCGCCACCCCGGTGTTCCTGATCATCCGCAGGACCAGCGGAAGCCTCTTGTGTCCTGCGTGCAGCCGGCGCGCCAGCGCCAGCGTCTCCTCCATCGAGATGGTGTTCTCCGGTACCCACACCGCCGGGCGGCACAGCACAGCCATGGCACACTCCCTTGCTCACGAAAGGCAACGACGAAGCGGAACCGACCGTGGACTTCGGGGTGGGCAAGACCGTGCCGCACACGGTGGTGGTTCACTCACACATCACTTCGCTCCACTTGCGCCCCGATGCAGACGGGGCAGGGCAGGAGGCTCCCTGCCCGTCATGTTGACCAGATACGAGGCCGCCCGCAACGGCGCGCACACCTCGATCTGGAGCTACGCCGGACATACGAGATGCGATCGCGCCCGGGGATGTGCGCTGCGGGAACACACTATTTCCGCCCCCACCCTTCACCCGGTTGTGCTCACACCACGCGCTCCCCTCGCATCCCGCGGGACACAGCGCACAACAGCCGCGCGCCGCAACCGTATGCGCACCCCCTACACCCCGGTGGGCCGCGGACGCCTCAGATGCTCTGGCGCGCCCTTGCCGATCGGGCGTGCGCGCCGGGAAGCCGGGGGAGACGCCACCGGACATGAAGCGATATGCGTCACCATCCAGTTACTGACCGTGTAAGGTTCGGAACATTTCTCCGGCCCGGGAGCCGGCGAATCACAGGGAGCGTCATGCGACTAGCGTGGGACCGGTACAAGGAGAACATGGAGCAGGCCCGTGAGACCCTGCTCCAGCAGCGCACCGAACCGCGGGCCCACCTGCGAGCGCAGGAGGTGAACCCGTACCCGCGAGAGGTGTGCGCGCGCTTCCCGAACGCCATCCGCCTGGGGCAGCAGCAGAAGCAGGTCCCGCTCATCATCGACCAGCTCTACAGCTGTCTGCGCTGGACCGGCCGCTCGGCGGTCTCGGTCTACACCCACGAGGCCAACGGCCGCGGCGATCTGATGCTCGGCGTGAAGGCGGCGCAGGCGCTGCGCCTGGTGTTCAGCACGGAGGGCCCGTCGGCCAACGACGTGGCGCTGCTGACCGCCGCCAAGGCGCACGCGAAGCTGCCGGAGCTGTTCGACGGCTGTGGCCTGCCCTATGTCATCCTTCCCGGCAGCGACTCGAACCCGAAGGCGGAGCCGGTGTTCGCCAAGGACCGCGCGCCTGAATATGTGCTGGTCACACCGCAACTGGCCGCGACCAAGGCGTTGCAGACCACCGTCGAGTCGGCGTGGGGCGGCAAGTCGATGGCGCTGACCGAGTACTCCAAGACCGAGGCCGCCCCGCTCGGTGGCGGGAAGACCTTCGCCACCGGGCTCGGCCAGGACGAACGCGGCATCACCTTCGACGCGGATCTGCGTGCGTACAAGCGGGCCCAGGAGGCGCTGGGCGAGGACGAAGCGGTCCGCCGCACCGCCCGGCTGGAGTACCTGGCGACGCTCTCGGGCAATGCCCGGCCGCTGCTGGCCGCGCTCTTCCCGGAGGACGAGGCGGAGAACCTCGACGAGAACCTGAAGAGGTACGCCGGCGACGGGCGCTCGCGGCTGTACTTCTCGTACACCAACAAGAGCGCCGGCCGCTTCGCGCTGGTCCTTGCGGAGTTCGAGAAGGCCGGCAAGCACGACGTCCATGTGGTGCAGATCTGCCCGGAGTTCTGGAACCCGAAGTTCGCGCTCAACCGGACCTGGCTGGTGGAGGGTCTGGCCGGGGAGCCGTTGCGCGGCTACCTTGCCGAGCGCGGCGTGGGCCGGGTGGAGCTGACGGAGTTCCCGGCCGGGAGCTCCATGGTCCGGTCCTCCTTCGAGACCGGTCTGGAGGGCGGCAAGCGGCTGCATCTCGTCGTCGCCGCCCGCACCGGCCACGCCGACCTGCTGAGGCTGGTCAGGGCCAGTGAGCCGGTGATGATGACGACCGGCAACCAGAGCACGTCGGAGGCGTTGGCGGCGGGCAAGACCATCCTGTACGAGAGCATCGGCATGGCGCAGAGCTGGGCCTTCTGCCGGTCGTTGTACCAGGGGGCCGGGGTCGATCCGCGCGAGATCGCCCGGATCGAGGCGGTCAGCCGCGACTACGACCGGGTCAGGGCGGTGCCGAACAGCAAGGAGCTGCCGGGGCTGAAGGAGTTCGCCGAGGCCGGCCAGGCGCTGGCGGTGATCCTGGCCAAACAGTCGTTCCCGAGGTTCAGCGACGTGGCGGCCGCGGGCAAGGACCTCAGCCGCTGGATCAGCGGGTACTACCTACGCCGGACGCTGCTGAAGTGCCCGGATCTCGAGCAGCGGCTGCGTAAGGCCGAGGAGCGGGTCATGACCGGCTACCAACGGGCCGAGACCTATGAGGAGTTCGTCCGGATGCTGCTGACGCTCCCGGCCGGCTGACCTCACGGGCCGCGGGCCGGACGGCCCCGCTCCCGGCGTCCGGCCCGGCTCGGCCCGGCTCGGGCAGTCATGAGCCTGGTGGCCTGGCGCCGCTGGGAGGTGCTGAGGATCCGGGTGGCACGGGGGCCAGAAGGCCCGAGTCGCGATACCCCTCGCAGAGGGATTCGGACGGCTCGGACACATCGTGGCTGGCCAGGCATACCCAGTGGCCGCCTGTAAGGTCCAGGGTGCAGGTCGGCGAGCCGTCTCCCTCCTGGCAGCCGTACCAGGCGGGCTCCCGCTCCGGCTCCCGGTTGACGACCCCGGAGGGCGTGCCGCTGAGCACACCTGTGAGCCGGACACTGTCACCGGCGGGCAGAGACAGGGTGCACCAGGCATGCTCCGGGCTGGGCACCGCGTCGACTTCCCGCGAACACCGTTCCGCATTGCGGTCGTTGGTCACGGACACTTCGAACTCGGTCGTCATAATCACTTGTAGGTAAACGGTATCGGGGGGCTTCGGTTCCGTGCTGACCGTGGACGGTGCGGAGGAGGGCCCTTTGGTGGGCGGCGCCGAAGGTGCGCCGGTGGGTGCGTCGGCGGGTGCGTCGGGACGCGAGGTCGCCGGGGTCGCGGCGGGAGGTGAGCCGCCGCCTGACTCCGTCGCGGTCGCACGGGACGCGGAGCCCTCACTCGACTGCGTCGCGGTTGCGGTGGCCGGGCCCGTCGACGACGCGGATGTCGGTCCGCCGCCCGAGCCGACGCATCGGGCAAGGACGAGGATCATCACGAAGACGACCGCCAGAGCCAGGACGACGAGCAGCCCGCGACGTCCCTCAGGGCGCGGGGTAGGGGTCCCCGCACTGCTGTCTGCCATCTGTTCCTCCGGCTGAGTTGTGCGCCCGGGTACGCGACCCGCCTACGGTTGGCTCCCGGTGACGGCGGGCGGGTCCGGCGGGGTGGGAGGAGCCGGCGGATCGGCCGGGGCGGGTTGCGGCGGGCGGTAGCGGAAGTAGGCCCAAAAGGCCAGAGACAGCGCGCCGAAGCCGATGAACAGCGCGAGGGTGGAAGCGAACGCGGGCGCGGTGCCCTGCCTCAGCACGTCCCGCCGGTTCAGCACCAGCAGGTGCACGAAGCAGATCACCGCTACCGCGTAGACGCCCAGCCAGGCGGGACGGCTCCAGGCCAGCAGGCGTCGCCCGTCCATCATGTGCAGCGGTATCAGCCCGAAGACGAGAGTCTGCACACTCAGAAGGAAGACCGCGGACAGCGCGGCGTCCAGCATCCGCACGGGCAGCCAGGTCCCGTCATGCGTACGCTCCAGGGCGACCCAGGCCAGCAGCGCGACAGCGAGCAGGCAGAGCGTTCCCGCGAGCACGCTGCGTCCTTCGTCCGCGTCCGACAGCCGACGCCTCGCCCCGTCGGCCGTGGCGTATCCGGCGATGAGGCCGAAGACATAGCCCGGCACGAATCCGGCCACCACCGACAGCAGTGTGCAGAACGCGGCCAGGGCGAGCCCCAGCGGCAGGACCGACAAGGCACCGGCCACACCGCCCGAGAAGCGCCGCGCGAAGGACTCCACCACCACCGCGTAGACCAGGGTGGTCACCGGAAAGGCCACCAGGAGGCCGAAGAAGAGCATCATCGTGTCGCCGCGGACGCCGATGGCGGGATCGATCAGGGTGGTCAGCAGCGCGGCGACCAGTGCGAACCAGCAGAACTGCCGCCTGGGTGACGACCACAGAGCGCCGAGAGTCCGCCCGCCGACGCGCAGAACACTCATCCGCGCCCGCTGGCGGCGCATCCACGCCGCCCAAGGGCGGAACCAGCCTTCGATCTCCTCCCGGTTCTCCTCGATCGTCTTGTTCACGATGTCCGCCGGGAAGCCGATCAGCAGGATCAGCGCCGAGGCCACCACCAGCGTTGTGGCCACGCTGCGCAGCCCCCACGGCACCTCGGAGGGCTTGGGGATCGCCGAGAACACCGGCGAGGTGCTGGCGGCGGGCGGCGCGGCATCGGCGGGGACCGCCGTCCTGCTGACGGCGATCGGGTAGCTGATCAACGTGCCCCGCGGGCAGTCGAGCGCGATCCGGTGTCGCCCCTGCCGGGTGTTCGCGGGGACGGTGAACTCGGCTGTGACGTACCCCAGTCCTCCCTCTGAGGCCAGCGTGGTCGCCAGCGCGCGGCCATCCAGCCGGACCTGGCCGCCGGAGCATTCATGGGCGGCGTTCTCGACCCGGATCGTCCGGCGCCTCTCGGCCTCCGACCCCGCTCCCTCGCTGATCTGGATTCCGGGCCCGCCGCCGAAGTTGTAACTGGGCGCGTCCTGGTCGAGCCCTTCGAGGTCGAGCGTGGTGGTCCCGGCCCTCGTCCAGGACTTGCCGTCGGCGGACCGGCATTCCACGACCACGGTGTGCGATCCGCCCCGGTCGTCGGCCGAGACGTTCGGAAACTGAAAACCGACGAGGAACGAGTCGCCACTGACGCGGTACGACGGCCAGACGTCCCGACTGCCGCTGCTCCCGCTCGACACGCCCTCCCAGACCAGGCGGACGGACGCCGGTGCCAGGAACCCGTCTCCGCCTTTCCCACACGCCTCGGGGGCGTGCGACACGCTCAGGACCGCGTACGATCCCTCGGCCGCCCGGCGCGGCGTCACTTCCAGCCGCGCGCTTTCGTCGGCTCCCGCCGGAGCGACCAGCAGAAACCCCAGCTGAAACCCCAGCAGAAAGACGAACGCTGACAGCCGTGCGGCCGCTGGCCCAGCCCGCCCCATGACGCCCCCCGATGACGTGCTCCCCGTACACGGTAGATGTTACGAAGGGTCATCGGTAGTCGCTCTCCGTGCAACAGGTCGCTAAGTCAGATCTTTGACGTAAGGCGCGGTCCGTCGTTTGGGCTCCCACAGCCAGTGACACGAGCCGGCCTGACGGCCCGTCGCCGCGACAGGCCGTGGCACCTGGATCATGACGGGCTTTCCTCGCGAACGTCTCCCCGCTCTCGTCGGCGTTCCGGGACGTTTTCGATGACGCGGCTGCGCCCGCGGAACTCGGCGATGACCTCCGCGCCCCGTAGGACGGTCACGTCGTAGATTCCACTGCGGCCGAATCGGGTGCGTTCGCGGGCGGACGCGGTCAGGACGTCGCCTTCCTTGGCGGGGGCGGTGAACGCGATATCGGCGCCCGCCGCGACGGTGACCGGGCCGTGGCTGTTGCAGGCGCAGGCGAATGCCGTGTCGGCGAGCGCGAAGATGTAACCGCCGTGGGCCGTACCGTGGCCGTTGACCATGGCCGCGGTCACGGTCATCCGGACAAGGGCCGAGCCGTCCCCGGTCTCCAGGAGTTCCATGCCCATGCCCTGAGAGGCCCGGTCGGTGGCGAACATCGCACGTGCCGGGTCGGTTTCCGGGGCCGGATCGCTCTTCACAGGGCCACCTCCATGGCGTCGCCCATGTCGCCGCCGACCGGCTCGCGGTGGTGGCGGGCGATATCGGACAGGCGGGTGAGGATCAGTTCGATGTCGTCGCGGGTGGTGCGGTGGTTGGTGACGCGGGCCCGTATGCCGTGGCGGCCGTCAAGGCGCGCCGGGCCAAGGAGCGCGGTGCCTTCCTCGATCAGTGCGGCGAGTACGGCGGTGTGGGCGGCCTCGGTGGCGCCCCTGATCCGGAAGCAGACGGCTGTCAGCGATACGGGCGCCATGAGCTCCAGATCCGGAGCCGCCTCGATGAGGTCGGCTATGTACTGGGCGAGATCGAGCATGTGCTCCATCGCGGCCCGGAAGGCGTCGACGCCGAAGCCCTGCGCGGCGTTCCGTACCTCGAAAGCCTCGTAACCGCAGGACAGTTGGGTGCTGTAGTCCATGTAGTCGACCATCAAAGGGTCATCTTCCTCGGTGCGGTACGAGGAAGAGAAGGCATAGGCCTGCGCCAGCACCCGCCCCCTCGACCTCATGAACACCATAGACCCCAAGCTCGTCGCCACAGCTTCGGCATGGACCCGCAGGCCACCTTGATTTATCTCGGCGACCGCGTCGACGAGTGTCGCCTTCCGGCTGCGGAGCCGAGCCATCAGTGATGAGCGGCAGCAGCAGAGGCCCAGGCAGAGACGACGGGATCAGAGGGTGAGGACGAGCTTGCCCTGGAGGTGACCGCCGTCGAGCAGCCGGTGCGCGTCGGCGACGCGCTCGAACGGGAACGTCTCCTGCACATGGACCCGGAGCCTGCCCTGTTCCACGAGTTCGACGAGACCCCGCAGGGCGACCGGATCGGGGTCGACCGCGATGCCGCTGAAGCGCATCCCGGCCGCCTCGTACTTGGCGATCAGCTCCGCGTCCTCCTCGGCGACCGCCGTCACCAGGTGGCCGCCCGGGCGGAGCACTTGGAGCGACCGCTCGACGGTGTCGCCGCCGATCGTGTCGAGCACGACGTCGACGTCGCGGACCGCCTCGGTGAAGTCGACCGCCGTGTAGTCGATCACCTCGTCGGCGCCGAGCCCCTCGACGAACTTCCGCTTGCTCCCGCCGGCGGTCGCGATCACGTGCGCGCCGAGCGCTTTCGCGATCTGGATCGCGACGTGGCCGACCCCGCCACCACCACCGTGGACCAGGACGCGGTCGCCCTCGGTCACGCCGCCGAGGTCGACGAGGCCCTGCCAGGCCGTCAGCCCGACGACCGGCAGCGCCGACGCCTCGATGTGCGAGAGCGACGCCGGTTTGCGTGCCAGGTGCAACGCCGGCGCCGACACGACCTCGGCGTACGCGCTCGCCGCCCGCGGGAACAGCGGCATCCCGAACACCTCGTCGCCGGGCCTGAACCGCCACGTCTGCGACGTCTCCTCGACCACGCCGCTGATGTCCCAGCCGAGGATGAACGGCGGCCGGCCGATCAGCGGGAACTCACCGGCGCGCAGGCGCGCCTCCAGCGGGTTGAGCCCGATCGCCTTGACGCGGACGAGGACCTCGGTCGGGAGGGGCCGGGGCTCGGGCGCGTCCACGATGGTGAGCACCTCGGGACCGCCGAGCCTCTGCTGGGTGATGACTCGCATGATTCTCCTGGCTTTGGAGGGGGGAGAACCCAGGCTAGGTTTCCGATAGGAACCAGCAGGTACCTCTGGCGCGGGTACCTTTGGCGCCATGAGCGGTTTCGGTCCCGGTGGTCCCTTTCTCGCCGACTGTCCGGCGCGTCTGGCGGTCGAGCTGATCGCCGACAAGTGGACGGCGGTCGTGCTCTACGGCCTCAGCCAGGGCCCGGTGCGCCATGGCGAGCTGATCGGGCTGATCGGTGGCATCTCCCGCAAGGTGCTCACCCAGACGCTCCGACGGCTGGAGGCGCACGGACTCATCCGCCGCCACGCCTACGCCGAGGCCCCGCCCCGCGTCGAATACGAGCTCACCCCGCTCGGGGCGACGCTGATCGAACCGATCCACATGCTGACCGAGTGGGCGAGGGCGAACGGCGACGCAGTGCTCGACGCGCTCGACGCCGATCCCGAACCGCTCGCCCACAGCGACCGAGGCCCGCGCTCAGGGCACTGAGCGTCCTCCCGGCCGCTACTCGGCATCATGCGCTGCGCATCTCATGTGGCCAGGTCCAGCCATTCCCCGACGGCCAGCACGTGTGCGCGCCGTCCGGCGTGCGTGCGGAACTCCCTCTCCGGGTCGGAGACCTCGACATAGCCCGCGATCTTGTCCGGCTGCTCCGTCTCGTAGTGCATCGGCACTGCGTACCGGGCGTCGAGGATCTCCGCGGCCGCGGCCGCCTGCATCGGGTCCATCGCGGCGGGCAGCGGGCTCGGCGGCTGAAGGTGCGGCGCGTCGACCACCGCGCCGTTGGCGGGCAGGAAGGCGGCGTCGAACGGGCTGAACCGGCGTGCGATGAGCCACCAGTAGCCGTGGAACATCGTGTCGCCGCCGTGGAAGACCCGCTGCCCGTCGGCCTGCACCACCCAGTTCAGCTGCGGGTCGCCCAGCCCGTCGACGGAGGGGACCGCGGTGACGCGGAACGGCCCGATTTCGCGGGTGGACCAGGTATCCACGACCTCGGCGGCCATCCGGTGCAGGGCCAGCTCGCGCTCGGCGGGCAGCGTCGTCACGTTGTCGACGTCGTCGCCGTGACCGGGCGCCGGTCGCAGCACCGGCGCCCCCGGGGGCAGCGCGTCCGCGAGCGCGGACGCGTCGGTGTGGTCCCGGTGCAGGTGGGTGACGAGTGCGGCGGTGACCCTTCCGCTCGGCAACGCCAGCCCCTCGCCGGGCTTCCACCCCGTGAACAGCGGTGAGAGGTCCCGCACGTAGTCGATCACCAGTCGCTTGCCGCCTGCCTCGATCTCCAGTCCCGCCCAGCCCAGTCGTCGCACCCGCATCTCGCACTCCTTCGTCCCGGGGGTTGCTTGGTTGCCGCGGAATTTAGCGTACGTTCGTTCGCCAAAGCAATAGCGAACGCTCGTACGCTATCCTTGTCGCATGTCACCACGACGCTCAGCGGCCGAAGCGCAGGCCACCAGGGGCCGGATCCTCGGCCGTGCCGCCGAGATCGCCTCCGAGGAAGGGCTGGAGGGCATCACCATCGGCCGGCTCGCCGAGGAGCTGGAGATGAGCAAGTCCGGGGTGCACAAGCACTTCGGCACCAAGGAGGCGCTACAGATCTCCACGCTGGACAAGGCGTTCGTGGACTTCTGGCACCGGGTGGTCGAGCCCGTGCTGGCCGAGCCGCCGGGTCTTCGGCGGCTGCGCGCGGTGTGCGCCAACTCGGTGGGCTACCTGGAGGCGCCACTGCTGCCGGGCGGCTGCCTGATGACCGCGGCGCTCAGTGAGTACGACGGCCGCCCCGGCCGGGTCCGCGACGCGGTGGCCGAGGTGTGGTCGCGTTGGCGGGAGCAGCTGCGGGCGGACCTGACCGCGGCGGTGGAGAACGGCGAGCTGCCCGCCGGGTTCGACATCGACCAGGCGCTGTTCGAGATCGTCGCCGCCGGGCTGGCGCTGAACGCGGCCATGCAACTCCAGCACGACCGGGCGGCCGCGGGCCGGGCCCGCCGCGCGATCGAACGGGCCTTGGGCCAGCCCTGACCGCATGCCGGGCCGGGCACCGGCGGGCCCCTTCGCGGCGGCGAGTCCGGCCACGGCGTTCCCTCGTCGACAGGGGCCGACCCGGAGGTCATCGTGGCCGAACGGGACTACGAGATGCGCGTTCGCGACGGCCGGATCGTCGAGTCCCGCGATTACCACAACCACGCGGCCATCGCCCAGATCATCACCGGCTGAGCGCCCGGCACTTGTCCAAAAGGGGCAACAGAGCGAAGGTCGTCGGTTCGAACCAGACGGTCGGCTCTCTGCCTCACCAGACCGCATGCCCCCGCGATCCTGGATCGCGGGGGCGTTGACGGCAAAAATTGCCGGCGGTTCCCTACCTTCGGCGCTTGGGCAGCCGGTCCATATGGCCCTTGGCCTCCCGACGGCTTTCAGTAGGCGTAGATCGATGTTGCCTTGATCCTCCTGTAGGCACCCCACGTCGTGCACAGCGTGGTGCTGGTCTTGTTGTACTGGGTACCGTGTGCCGCGATCTTCCAGCCCGGGTACGCGATGAAGCCGCCGCCCTTCTTGTACAGGCCGCCGTTGCCACCCATCGTGTAGCCCTCCAGCAGATAGTGGTACCCGGCTGCGGAGCGCAGGTACACGCACCCGTCGGCGTGCTGATAGGTGCCGTAGAACGTCCCCGTGCGGGACGCGGCCGTCGTCGGCGCGGCCGCTGCCGGTACCGTGGCGCCGAACACGATGGCCAGAGCGCCCGCGGCCAGAGCCGCCTTCCTCTTCATCATGCTTCCTGCTTTCTCCGGGTGCTCCGAGTCGATCACTGCCCCGTCGCGGGGCCCTGGCATTGAATCCTTCCTGGTCTCAGGAAGAATGTCCTTGACGCTCAGCGCACTCGTATTGACCCACAACGCCCTGTCGGCCTTCCGTTCGCAGGACGGCTGTCGGGGGATGCCCGGCGGCCTGCTCCGGTCCACTCGCTGCTCGGACGGCATCAGTTGGTGGGTTGGCCGAACCAGCGGGAGAGGTGGTGGTCCAGGTCCTGCTGGTCGTCGCCGATCCAGGCGATGTGGCCGTCGGGGCGCAGGAGGAGGCAGGGAACATCCAGTGCGGCGGTGGGGTCCGCGAGGTAGTCGACCCGGTCCGACCAGCCGCCGGTGGTCAGGCGTTCGGTGCGGTCCAGGAGCAGGCCGCGGCCGTGGTGCAGCAGATCGTAGAGGCGTCCGCCTTTCACATCGATGTCGGGCAGGCGGCGGCCGAGCAGGTCGGGGCCCTCGCCGACGTCGTAGCGGATGCCGATCGCGGTGATCTTCTCGGTGAGGTGGCGGTTGACCTCGTCGATGTCCATCAGCTCGGTGAGCAGTCTGCGCAGGGCCTGTGGGCCGGGTTCGGTGGAGTGCAGTTCCATCTGGGCGCGGGTGTTGTCCAGCACGTCCTGGGCGACGGGATGGCGTTCGCTCTGGTAGGTGTCCAGCAGTGTTGTGGGTGCCCAGCCGCGGATGTGTGCGGCCAGCTTCCAGCCGAGGTTGACGGCGTCCTGAATGCCGAGGTTGAGGCCCTGCCCGCCGGTGGGCGGATGGATGTGTGCGGCGCCCCCGGCCAGCAGCACCCGCCCGACCCGATAGCGTTCGGCCAGCCGGGTGGCATCCCCGAAGCGGGACAGCCAGCGCGGGGAGTGCACGCCGAAATCGGTTCCGGCGATGGTACGCAGCTGTTGCCGGAAATCCTCGAGGGTGGGTGGTTCCGGCGAATCGCTGACGCCCGCGGCGGGGACCACGACGCTGTATGCCCCTTTGCCGGAGGGCCTGAGCCAGAACCGCTTATGGGTCTGGCCGATTTCGGCCACCTTGGCGGCGATCTCCTCCTGCGGCACACCCACTTCCATCTCGCCCATCAGTGTCTCGGTCCGTGAGGGCTCGCCGGGGAAGCCGACGCCGAGGAGTTTGCGCACCGTGCTGCGCCCGCCGTCGCAGCCGATGAGGTAGCGCGTTCGCAGTTGTTCGCCGTCGGCCAGTCCGACGGTCACGCCCTCGTCGTCCTGTTCGAGGTCGGTCACCGCGCAACCGTGCCGGACCTGTGCGCCCAGTTGGGTCGCATGTTCCTCGAGCAGGTGAACGATGACGGGTTGCGGGATGCCCAGCAGATAGGCGTGCGCGGAGTCCAGGCGCTTGGGTGCGGGTTTGTTGATGGCGGCGAAGAGTCCGCCGGCCGGACGCTGTCTTCCGTGTTCGCGAATGCGTTCCAGCAGTCCGCGCATTGCCATCAGCTCGATACTGCGAATGTGCAGGCCGGCGATGCGGACCATGGACACGGGCTCGGTTTCCTTCTCCAGGACGAGTACCCGCACATCGTGCAGCCGCAGTTCGGCGGCCAGCATCGCGCCGGTCGGCCCGCACCCGGCGATGACTACGTCGAACACAGCGGGCGCGCGGTCGGCGCCGGAGCCCGACGCTCGGAGTGCGGTGACGTCGCTCCTGGCGATGTCGCCCGCGGCGGCGTCGCGCTCGGCCGTGTCGTTCGAGGACGGCTCGGCGGTGAACTTCGGAGAGTCCATAGGTGTTGCCTTTCGGGAGTGCCTTGTTGTCGAGGCGCTCCCGGCGACACCTACGTCAGTCGCCGGCCGTGACGGAAGGGGGGAGCACCCACGTCGATACAGCGTTCATGGGTCTCACCTCCTCGGGCGGTGTCACGGTCCACCGGAGGCTACAAGCCCGAGCATCGCCCCGTCCAACCCTATTCCCGGCCATGAGCATCACGGCTCCGAGCGCGGCGCGGTCGCCTGCGATAGTGAGCGCATGACGGACGCCTATGAGCGGATGATGCGAGTCAACCAGTCGAACTGGGACGCCCGGACCCCTGTCCACCTCGGCAGCCGGTTCTACGGGATCGACGGGGAGCTCGATCCGTCCCGCTGGTTCGCTTCGTGGGAGTGGGACGACCTTGGCGAGGTGGCCGACCGTGACGTGCTGCATCTACAGTGCCACCTCGGCACGGAGACGATCGCTTTCGCGCAGCGCGGGGCGCGGACTGTCGGTCTCGATTTCTCCGCGGCCTCGGTGACGGCGGCGACCGGTATCGCGGCGCGTGCCGGCCTCGATGTGCGGTATGTGCAGGCCAATGTGTACGACGCCGTGGAGGCCCTGGGTGGGCGGCGGTTTGACGTCGTCTATACCGGCAAGGGAGCTCTGTGCTACCTGCCGGACCTGGACCGCTGGGCCGGTGTCATCGCCGGGTTGCTGCGTCCCGGCGGTCGGGTGTACGTCGCGGAGTTCCACCCGCTGCTGAACTCGCTGGGCCCGAAGCCCGCTCCCGGAGAGGGCCCCGAACTCCTGCTGCGGCACGACTACTTGGGTGGCGGCGGCCCCGTGCACCGTGATGCGACATACACCTACACCGACGGCCCGGCCGTTGAGGGAGCCACCGACAGCTACGAGTGGATGCACGGGCTGGGCGAGGTGGTCAATGCCCTGATCGGGGCCGGTCTGGAGATCCGGCAGCTGCGTGAGAGTCCCGAACTGCCCTGGCCACGCTGGCCCGGTATGGTGCGTGGCTCGTCCGGCTGGTGGCGCCTGCCGGAGCCGGGGATCCCGCTGCTGTACGGGCTGTTGGCGTCACGCTGAGCGGACGGCCACGGCGCGCGGTGCGGATCGAGGCCGATGGCCTGTCCCTGTGGGAACCCTGCCTGATAGAACCCGCCGATGCCGCCCCGATCGCCGCACATCGGGTGCGGGACGTCGAGGTTTCCGGCCGTGGGAACCGACCCGGCCGGCCGACTTCTTCACCCCGGAGGGGCAGGCGGAGCGGATCGCCCGCGTGCTGGCCGGATACCGGACCGGCACGAGGCATCCCGCCGCAGCCGCACCTTCGCCGTGGCTCCGTCGGATACTGGATCGCCGGCGTCGCCCAAAACCAAGGGCACGCCGGGCGCGCCATCGGCCTCGTACTCCCAGTGGTGACGCAGGTCGACGGTGGCGCCGAGGTCGTCCAGGAGCTGGTCGACGACGGCGGCAGCCTCGCTGGCCCGGTCGCCCCCAGCCCTCCCCCCACCACAGGTGCTCGGTCGGCGCACATGGCGCGGGGTGGACGTGGCCGTCGCTGGTGGTGACCCACACGGTCCGGATCGCGGCCGACAGCGGCCTCGAGCGGCACTGTCGGGTGTCGCTGGTCGTGGCGTCGGCGTGCTCGCCGGGGCGGGCGGCGGCGGGAGCCCGGCCGGGCGGATGGCCACGGGCCTCGGCAGGAAGAAGGCCAAGAAGGCGGTGGCGAGGGACGCCTCTTTCCGGCCGAACGTGATCACGCCTGTCGCTCTGTGCAACGCCGTACTGCCACGGATGACCGCGGCCGGACAGGGCCGGATCGTCAACGTCTCCACTGGCGTCGTGGCCCGTCCGGGGCGGCCGGTGACGCACCGGCCGACCCGGACGGCGTCCGGTCAGGCCAGGTCGAACCGGTCGAGATTCATGACCTTGACCCAGGCGGCCGCGAAGTCATGGACGAACTTCTCCTTGGCGTCGTCGCTCGCGTAGACCTCGGCGAGCGCCCGCAGCTCGGAGTTCGAGCCGAAGACCAGGTCGGCGCGGCTGCCGACCCACTTGACCTCGCCCGTGGCGGCGTCACGGCCCTCGAACGTGGTCTGGTCCTCGGACGTCGATGTCCATGTAGTGCCCAGGTCGAGCAGGTTGACGAAGAAGTCGTTGGTCAGCGAGCCGGGCGTGCGCGTGAAGACACCGAGCCGGGACTGCTGATGGACTGCTCCGAGGACGCGCAGACCACCGACCAGGACGGTCATCTCGGGCGCGCTCAGGGTGAGCAGATTGGCCCGGTCGAGGAGCAGGTACTCGGCTGGCAGCCGGTTGCCCTTGCCGTGGTAGTTGCGGAACCCGTCGGCGGTCGGCTCGAGTGCCTGGAACGACTCCGCGTCGGTGTGCTCCTCCCTCGCGTCCACCCGACCCGCGGTGAAGGGCACCTCGATCTGGAAGCCGGCCTCCTTGGCGGCTTTCTCCACGGCGGCGGAGCCGCCGAGGACGATCAGGTCGGCCAGGGAGACCTTCTTGGCGCCCGAGTTGAACTCGCCCTGGATGTTCTCCAGGGTGCGCAGGACCTGGGCGAGCTCGTTTGGGTCGTTGACCTCCCAGCCGCGCTGCGGCTGAAGGCGGATACGGGCGCCGTTCGCTCCGCCGCGCTTGTCGCTGCCGCGGAAGGTGGACGCCGAAGCCCACGCGGTGGATACCAGTTGCGCTACGGACAAGCCGGACTCGAGGAGCTTGGTCTTGAGGACCGCGACGTCCTCGGCGTCGATGGCCTCGCCCTGGGCCTCGGGTAGCGGGTCCTGCCACAGCAGGGTCTCCGCCGGGACCTCCGGGCCGAGGTACAGCGACTTCGGGCCCAGATCACGGTGGGTGAGCTTGTACCAGGCGCGGGCGAAGGCGTCCGCGAACTCGGCCGGGTTCTCGTGGAAGCGCTTCGAGATCGGGCCGTAGATCGGGTCGAAACGCAGCGAGAGGTCCGTCGTGAGCATCGTGGGCAGACGCTTCTTCGACGGGTCGTGCGCGTCGGGGATGATCTTCTGAGCGTCCTTGGCCACCCACTGGTTGGCGCCGGCCGGGGACTGGGCCAGCTCCCACTCGTAGCCGAAGAGGATGTCGAAGAAGTCGTTGCTCCACTGGGTGGGCTTGGTGGTCCAGGTGACCTCCAGACCACTGGTGATCGCGTCACCGCCCTTGCCGGTGCCGTAGGTCGACTTCCAGCCCAGGCCCTGCTGCTCCATCGAGGCGGCCTCGGGGTCGTTGCCGACGGCCTCGGCGGGGCCCGCGCCGTGGGTCTTGCCGAAGGTGTGGCCACCGGCGATGAGGGCGACGGTCTCCTCGTCGTTCATCGCCATCCGGCGGAAGGTCTCACGGATGTCGCGGGCCGCGGCGATCGGGTCCGGGTTGCCGTTCGGGCCCTCGGGGTTGACGTAGATCAGACCCA
This sequence comes from Streptomyces javensis, assembly GCF_039525925.1. NCBI lineage: Bacteria > Bacillati > Actinomycetota > Actinomycetes > Kitasatosporales > Streptomycetaceae > Streptomyces > Streptomyces javensis. The sequence continues at coordinate 20,542 of NZ_BAAAIF010000101.1, forward strand.
TCTGGACGGCGCCGAGCGGGTTCTCCAGCTCGCGGTCGCCGGTGTAGCGCTGATCATCGAGCCAGGTGGTCTCCGGGCCCCAGTACACGTCCTCGTCGGCCTCCCAGACGTCGGCGCGGCCGCCGCCGAAGCCGAACGTTTCGAAGCCCATCGTCTCCAGGGCGACGTTTCCGGTGAGGATGAGGAGGTCGGCCCAGGAGATGGACTGGCCGTACTTCTTCTTGACCGGCCACAGCAGCCGGCGGGCCTTGTCGAGGTTGCCGTTGTCCGGCCAGCTGTTCAGAGGGGCGAAGCGCTGCTGACCACGGCCGCCACCGCCGCGGCCGTCGCTGATGCGGTAGGTGCCGGCGCTGTGCCAGGCCATACGGATCATCAGCGGGCCGTAGTTGCCGAAGTCGGCGGGCCACCAGTCCTGCGAGGTGGTCAGCACCTCGGCGATGTCCCGCTTCACGGCCGCCAGGTCGAGGCCGGCGAACGCCTGCGCGTAGTCGAACTCCGCACCGAGCGGGTTGGCGACCACGGGGTCCTTGGCGAGCATCTTCAGGTTGAGCCGTTCCGGCCACCACTGACGGTTGCCGCCACCCTGGGTGGGGTGCGCGGCGCGGCCGTGGGCGACCGGGCAGCCGCCCGACTCCTCGGTCTTCGCGTCGGTCACGATGGCATCGTGGTTCTCGGACATGGCAATCCTTCTGGAGAGTGGACCAAAGAGATGGTCAGGTACTTGCTCACGCATGACGAGAAACGGGCAGAACGAACCCCGGCAGGTGACCTCGCCCCGCGCTTCGTTGCTCAGTGGCCGTCGCACACCGTCCGGTGACGCAGGCGGAGGAGTGTTCTTCACGAGCGTGCCGTGGGGACCGGTGCTCGCTGGTAGAAGCGGCTGGCGGGGACCAGTACTGTCCCTGTCGGTCTTCGCCGTTCCCCCGCGCGCCCCGGGCGCGTGGGGGCCTCGAGGGCACCAGCGGAGCGATCTCCGCTCGGAGGGGGTGAGAAGTCACGTCTGAGCGGGGGCTCCTGTGCCCGGCGCTTCGACGTCACGCACCGCCGTGTCCGGCTCTGCCCGTGGCGTCTCGCGCTCATCAGGGTTCAGCGCGAGAAAAACGAAGCCCGCGAGTGTACCGCCGACACCTTGAGCTATGAGATATATCCACAGCGACGACCAGGAGAACAATCCCGCCACAGAACCGCCCACGGCAACAGCCGGGTTGAAGACCCCTCCTGATACGCCCCCCACTGCCACCGCACCTGCGAGGACGGTAAAACCAATGGCCAGGCCGTAGAAGGAATTCTGCGGGTGGTCGCTGCTGGTGGCGACATTGAGAACCACGTAGGCCAGCATGAAGGTCAAAAGTGCTTCCGCTACGAGCGCTGCTCCGATCTGACGCCCCGACAAGGAGACGGCCGTCACCTCATCCGGATCGACGACCCAGCGACCGATCAGTCCTCCCACTAGTCCGCCCGTCACCTGTGCCACCACGTAAGCCATGGCCTCACCCACCTTGATGCGGCCTCTCACGAAGACGGCGAGCGTGACAGCCGGGTTGAAGTGAGCACCCGAGACATGGCCCCCGGCGTACACCATCACCATGAGGGACGCGCCAATCGCCAAGGGCGCGAGGGCCGCATTGGACAGTACTGTCGCGGTGATGGTGAAGACCAGGAATAACGCGCCGATGAATTCAGCTAACGGTTTACGCAAAGCTATCCCTTTCGAGTGTTGGTGTTGAGTGGTCATGGGCTCCGGTTCCGCAGCTCACAGACGACACAAAAGGACTTGTGGCGGCCCGCAACGTTGAACCGGCGGTTCCGATCAACACCCTAGGGGGGATTGGCAGATCTCTCATCGGTCTAGCTCTTACGAAACACTGACATCAGCCCGTCCATGTCCGCCGCGGACTCCGCACGGGTGCTGCTGGGCCAGTCGGCTGAACGGCCACGTCAATGAAGTGTGCTTGACGGCCGGTTCAGGCCGTTGTCGAGGGTGAGCACGGCCGGGCAGAGTCAGCATCCGGCCCAATCGGCGGAGACGACGTCAGGGCGAGGCGGCGATCCGCAGCTGGGCCGCCCACGTCTGTCGGTCAGGCCCCAACGTGTACTCGATGCGGCATTCGCATTGCGGTCCGGCAACGCGATTCCTGATGCGGAGAGTGCCTGCTCGAACGCGTCGCGAGTGACGCGGACATCGGCGTTGCGAGGCCGGCCAGCGGGTTCGCGCGGCGTTGGGGGTGTCCGGATCGGCCGCCTGGGCCCCGAGGCCGCCTTGGAGGGCTACCGCGTCCGCTGCACCCCGGCCACGAAGCTGGTCACCGAGCTGGTCGAGGCTGCCGACGAGAAGAAGCCGAGCAAGACCATCGCCCGCTACGGCCGCGTGGGCACCGACTCCTACCGCCTGGCCACCACCGGGGCACGAGCCGAGGGGACCCGCCAAGGCAGGCTAGAGCTCCGAGCGTGATCCGTCGGACTGCCCTCACAACCAGCGCTGAGCCGCTTCGACACTGTCTCCGATACTGGTGTTGAACGCGATGGCAGCCTGAGGCGCGTGCTGGCGGATCAGATTCACGATCTGTTCGAAGAGTGGAAGCAGCGGCTCGGTCTTGCGAATACCGCCCCCGACGACGATCACGTCCCACCGACGTTGGGCCAACGATGCTACGAGTGTGGACTCAGCCGACTGGTCGAACACGACCAAGGCCGTGGCCGCGTCGATGCCGTGCTCACCGAACCGTGCCAGCTCCTTGTCCAGGGCGGCGCGAAGGGCCTCCGCATCGACGTCGGGTATCGCCTGCGGATCGTAACCAACCACGAGTACGGAAGACATGCTGCCAACCTACTGGACGTATCATGCGAATCTTGGTGATCTTGTAGGTGTGCATGCCACGCGCGTGCGGTGGCGGGGTCCGCTCAGGTGAGGAGTTTCGCGAGCTGGGCCATCTCGGTGGGCGGGTCGATCACCGGCTGGATGAGGAGTTCGTCGATGCCGGCCTGTTCCAGGGCGGTGATGCGGGTGCGGAGGTCGTCGCGGGTGCCGACCAGGGCCAGGGTGTTCATCAGCGAGGGCAGGATCAGGTCGCGGTCCTGCGGTGCGATGCGTCCGAGGTAGTTGGGGTAGAGCTTGGTGTGGCGGTCCGGTGCGGTGGAGGTGGTGCCGCGCCGGTCGAGGAGCCGCCGCACCACCTCGCCTTCCTCCGGGCCGAGTTGCTCGGCGAAGGCGGGTGTGTCGGCGGCGAAGGTTAGTAGCGACATGACGAGGTGGCCTGTGGCGTCCCGGACCGGGTCGCCGTGGGGGTCCTCGTCCTCGTCGAGGAGGTGGAGCGAGGTGATCACGTAGGAGTCCGCCCGGAAGTCCGGGTGGGAGCCGGGGGCGTGGGGTGTGGCCTGGGCGGCGTGGCGGCGGGCGTTGTGCAGCGCGTGCCAGGCGGTGGGGTCCAGCAGGCCGAAGGAGATGAGGCCGGTGCCGCGGCGGCCGGCGACGGCGGCGGCCTTCGGGCCGAGCAGC
>NZ_BAAAIF010000102.1:0-23936 GCF_039525925.1 Streptomyces javensis
GGTGCGGCTGCTGACCGAGGCGGTGGAGTGGCCGAACGGTGAGCGCCCGCGCCGGGCCGGTGTGTCCTCCTTCGGCGCCTCCGGCACCAACGCCCATGTGATCCTCGAACAGGCTCCTGTCGAGGGCCGGCCGGAGGCTGAGGCGGCCTCCTCCGACCCGGGCACGGTCTCATGGGTGCTGTCCGCGCGGAGCGCGGAGGCGCTGCGCGGCCAGGCCGCTGCCCTCGTTGAGCAGGTCGGTGGCGCGTCCGAACTCTCGCCCGTCGATGTGGGGTGGTCGTTGGTCACCACGCGATCGGTGTTCGAGCATCGAGCGGTGGTGGTGGGCGACGACCGCGCGCAGCTGTTGGCCGCCGTGGAGGCGTTGGCCGGGGACGCGTCGCATCCGGACGTCGTGCAGTCGGGCGCGGCGGCGCTGACGGGGGACGTCGGCCCGGTGCTGGTCTTCCCTGGTCAGGGTTCGCAGTGGGCCGGTATGGGCGCCGAACTGCTGGAAGCCTCGCCCGTGTTCGCGGCGCGGGTGGCGGAGTGTGAGCGGGCGCTGGGGCCGTTTGTGGACTGGTCGCTTTCGGATGTGTTGCGTGGTGCGGAGGGTGCGGCGGATCTGGGGCGGGTGGATGTGGTGCAGCCTGTCCTGTGGGCGGTGATGGTGTCGTTGGCGGCGGTGTGGGCCGGACATGGGGTGCGTCCTGCGGCGGTGGTGGGTCATAGCCAGGGTGAGATCGCGGCGGCTGTTGTCGCGGGTGCGCTGTCCCTGGAGGACGGTGCGAAGGTCGTGGCTTTGCGCAGCAAGGCGTTGCGGCGGTTGGCCGGGGGTGGGGCGATGGCTTCCCTCGGTGTGGGCCAGGAGCGGGCGGGCGAACTGCTTTCCGACCTGGGGGACCGGGCCGGGGGTGTAGGCGTGGCAGCCGTCAATGGCCCCTCCTCCACGGTGGTGTCTGGTCCGCCGGAGCAGGTGGCCGCTGTGGTGGCCGCGTGCCAGGAGGCGGGGGAGCGGGCGCGGCTGATCGAGGTGGACTATGCCTCGCACGGCCCTCAAGTGGACCAGATCCGCGAGGAGTTGAACGAGCTCCTGGCCGGTGTCCGCCCGCTTGACACGTCCGGTTCGGGCACCGCGTTCTACTCGACCGTGGCCGGTGGCCGGGTCCACGGCTCTGTCCTGGATACGGACTACTGGGTGCGGAATCTCCGTGAGCGGGTCCGGTTCACCGACGCCGTCCAGGCGCTCCTGGCGGACGGGCACCGGGTGTTCATCGAGGCCAGCACTCACCCCGTGCTCACCCTCGGTCTGCAAGAGACCTTCGAGGAAGCCGAGATCCCGGCCGTCACCGTGCCCACTCTGCGCCGCGATCACGGCGGCCGGGCCCAGCTCCTCCGCTCGCTCGCCCAGGCGTTCACCGCCGGGGTCGACGTCGACTGGACCACCCTGTACCCGAGCTCCCCGGCACCCCGCGTGGTCGCCCTGCCCACCTACGCGTTCCAGCGCGAGCGCTACTGGCTCGACGGTCACGGCGGGCGCGTCGGCGACCCGGCCGACCTGGGGCTGGTCTCCGCCGGACATCCGCTGCTGGGCGCGGCTGTGGAGCTCGCCGATGGCCGTGGCCATGTGCTGACGGGCCGGATTTCGGCGCGTACGCACACATGGCTGGGTGAGCATGTGGTGGCGGACGCGGTGTTGGTCCCCGGCGCGGCGCTGGCCGAGTGGGTGCTGCGGGCGGCCGATGAGGTCGGCTGTGGCGGTGTGGACGAACTGGCGCTGCGTGTGCCGCTTGTCCTGCCGCCGACGGGCGGGCTGCGGGTGCAGGTCGTCGTGGGCGAGGCCGCCGAGGACGGGCGACGTGACGCGCGGGTGTACTCCCGGCCCGCCGCCGGTGAAGGAGACTCCGGCGCGGGCTGGATCTGCCATGCGGAGGGTCTGCTGAGCCCGCCCCCGGACCGTTCCGACGAGGCGCCGGGGCTGGGCGGGGCGTGGCCCCCGGCCGGTGCGGAAACGCTCGGCGTCGACGGGTTCTACGACCGGATCGCGGCCTCGGGCTATGCCTACGGGCCGTCCTTCCAGGGACTGCGGGCCGTGTGGCGGGACGGGACGGACGTATGCGCGGAGGTGGTCCTGCCCGAGGCCGCCGGGGAGCAGACCGGATTCGGCATCCACCCGGCACTGCTGGACGCCGCGCTGCATCCCGCGCTGCTGATCGACCAGCTCGACACGCACGATGACCCCGAGACGACCGGCAACGAACCCACCGATGGCCGGGTCTGGCTGCCGTTCGCCTGGAACGGTGTGACGTTGTGGGCGGCCGGGGCGACCACGGTCCGGGTACGCCTCTCTCCCCACCAGGAGCCCGCCGAGGGCGAGCGCGCACTGCGGCTGACCGTGGCCGACGCCGTCGGCGCTCCGGTGTTGACGGTCGACTCCGTGGCGATGCGGCCCGCGGATGTCGATCAGCTGCGGGCGGCGGTGGCTCCGGGCGGCCACGCCACGGACAGTCTGTTCACCGTCGAGTGGACTCCCCTGCCGCTCCCGGCCGGGGCCGGAGAGGAGGCGGCCGAAGACGATCGCTGGGCGGTCCTGGGCGCCGGTGGCCACCCGGATCCGGCCGCGCTCCTCGCGGCACTCGATGACGACGAGCCCGTACCGCCCGTCGTTCTCGCCGATATGACCGGCATGGCCGATCTGACCGGGCCCTTCCGCGAGGGCGCCGACGCGGCGTCGGCCGAGGCCGCATCGGCCGAGGCCGCATCGGCCGAGGCGCTGTCGGCGACCGAAGGGGCGCTGGAGCTGGTACGGGGCTGGCTGGCCGAACCACGGCTGGCGGATGCCCGGTTGGTCGTGGTCACGCGAGGCGCGGTCGCGATCGACGGCCCCGAGAGCACCGCCCGGGTGGATCTGGCCGCGGCCGCCGTATGGGGCCTCGTACGCAGCGCACAGTCGGAGAACCCCGGACGCTTCGTCCTCCTCGACCGCGACGATGAGCCCGACCCCCGAGCCGATTCCCAGCCCGACCCCCAAGCCGACTCCCAGGCCGACCTCCGCACCGACGCCGTCCGCATCGCCGTCGCGCGCGCCGTGGAGATGGACGAGCCCCAACTGGCCCTGCGCACAGGCCGGGCCCTCGTGCCCCGCCTGGTCCAGGCGGGTACGGGAGGCGCGGGGCTGGTCGGCCCCGTGGCGCAGCCGGAGGCATGGCGGCTGGACACGGCGGGCACGGCGACGCTGGAGAACGTCGTACCGGTGCCCTGCCCCGAGGTGCTGGAGCCCCTGGGCGCGGGCCAGGTGCGGATCGCCGTACGCGCCGCCGGTGTCAACTTCCGTGATGTCGTGGTCAGTTTGGGCATGGTGCCCGGCCAGACCGGACTCGGCGGAGAGGGCGCCGGAGTCGTGGTGGACATCGGCCCCGAGGTGACCCATGTGTCCGTGGGCGATCACGTCATGGGCGTCCTCGACCAGTCGTTCGGACCGCTCGCGGTCACCGACGCGCGGTTGCTGGCGCCGATCCCGGACGGCTGGAGCTTCCGGCAGGCGGCGGCCGTACCGGTGGGCCATCTGACCGCCTGGTACGGACTGACGGACCTCGCCGGGCTGCGCCCCGGGGAGTCGGTGCTGATCCATGCCGCGACCGGTGGCGTGGGAACGGCCGCCGTACGGATGGCACGGCACCTCGGAGCGGAGGTCTACGCGACGGCGAGCCCGGCGAAACACTGGCTCCTTGAGGCGATGGGCATCGACCGGGCCCACCGGGCCTCGTCGCGCGATCTGGACTTCGAGGAGTCCTTCCGTGAGGCCACCGGTGGCCGGGGCGTGGACGTGGTGCTCAACAGCCTCGCAGGGCCCTTCGTCGATGCCTCGCTCCGACTCCTCCGCGAAGGCGGCCGGTTGCTGGAGATGGGCAAGACCGATATCCGCGACCCGGAACTGATCGCGGCCGAGCACCCCGGGGTGACCTATCGGGCCTATGACCTGATCACCCACGCCGGTCCGGACCGCATCGGCGAAATGCTGAGCGAACTGGGCGAGTTGTTCGCCTCCGGGGTGCTGGAGCCGCCTCCGGTACACGCATGGCCGCTCAGCCGGGCGCGTGAGGCGCTGCGGTATCTCAGCCAGGCCAGGCACACCGGCAAGCTGGTCCTGGACGTGCCCGCCCCGGTGGACCCGGACGGCACCGTGCTCATCACGGGCGGCACCGGCACCCTGGGCGCTCTGGTGGCCGAACACCTCGTCCGCACCTGGAACATCCGCCAGCTGCTGCTGGTGAGCCGCAGCGGCCCCGAGGCGCCCGGGGCGAAGGAGCTGGTGGCCCAGCTCGCCGACCTGGGCGCCGAGGCCCGGATCGAGGCGGTGGACGTCACCGACGGCGCCGCGGTGCACGCCCTCGTCGCGGGCATCGACCCGGCGCACCCCCTGACCGGTGTCGTCCACGCGGCGGGTGTACTGGACGACGCGGTGGTCACCTCGCAGACCCCGGAGCGGCTGGCGCGGGTGTGGGGGCCCAAGGCCACGGCCGCGGCCCATCTCCACGCCGCCACCGCGCGGCTGCGGCTCGGCATGTTCGTGATGTTCTCCTCGGCCGCGGGCGTGATGGGCAGCCCGGGCCAGGCCAACTACGCGGCGGCCAACGCCTATTGCGACGCCCTGGCCGTCCACCGCCAGGCCATGGGCCTCCCGGCCGTATCGGTGGCCTGGGGCCTGTGGGCCGATGCGAGCGGTATGACCGGGCATCTGGACGAGGCGGACCTGGCCAGGATGTCCCGCTCCGGCATCGCCGCCATGTCCGGTGCGCGGGCGCTGGCGCTGATGGACGCCGCATGCTGGCACGGCGCCCCGCAACCCGCGGCCGTACAGCTCGACCTCCGGACCCTGGCCGCCCAGCCCCCGGACACTCTGCCCGCCCTGCTGCGCACGCTGCTCGACAGCGGTACGACCACCCGTCGTACCGCCGCCACCGGGGCGCCCGCCGCCGGTCTGGTCGCCCAGCTCACGGCGGTACCCGCGGAGGAGCAGCACCGGATCCTGCTCACGCTCGTGCGCACGCAGGCCGCGGCGGTCCTGGGCCACACCGACGCCGGGGCAGTGTCCGGTGACACCCCGTTCAAGGACCTGGGCTTCGACTCGCTGACCGGTGTCGAACTGCGCAACCGGCTCGCCGCCGCCACCGGGCTGCGGCTGCCCGCCACCGTCGTCTTCAGGCATCCGACGCCCTCGGCCATCGCCGCCGAACTGCGCGAGCGACTGTGCCCCGCACCGGCGGAGACCTCGGCGTCCGCCTTCCACGAGCTGGAGCGGCTGGAGGCGGCGATGGCGGGGCTCGGCGCCCACCACGAGGCCCGCGGCCGGCTGGCGAAGCGCCTGGAGGCGCTGCTGTGGCGGCTCAACGACGACACACCGGCCGAGGCCACCGGCGAGCACCGCCCCTCCGCGGACGACGGCGCCCTCGACTCCGCGTCGGACGACGAGTTGTTCGAGTTCATCGACAGGGAACTGCCCTCTTGATCGTGAGTGAGGACTGATGTCGGGTACGGAAGAGAAGCTCCGCCAGTATCTGAAGCGGGTCACGGTGGATCTCGGGCAGGCCCGTCAGCGGCTGCGCGAGATGGAGGAGCGGTCCCAGGAACCGGTGGCCATCGTGAGCATGGCCTGCCGCTACCCGGGTGGTGTCGGCTGCCCCGAGGAGCTGTGGGAGCTGGTGGCCTCCGGTGGCGACGGCATCACCGCGTTCCCCACCGACCGCGGCTGGGATCTGGAGGCCCTCTACCACCCGGACCCCGACCACCCCGGCACCAGCTATGTCCGGCACGGCGGTTTCCTGCACGGCGCGGCCGGTACCGACCGCTTCGACGCGGAGTTCTTCGGGATCAGCCCGCGCGAGGCGCTGGCGATGGATCCGCAGCAGCGGCTGCTGCTCGAGGTGGCCTGGGAGCTGTTCGAGCGCGCCGGTGTCGACCCGGTGACGATGAAGGGCAGCCGGACCGGTGTCTACGCGGGCGTGTCCAGCCAGGACTATCTGTCCCGGATGCCCCAGGTTCCCGAGGGTTTCGAGGGCTATGCCACGACCGGCAGCCTGACCAGTGTGGTCTCCGGCCGGGTGGCGTACACCTTCGGTCTTGAGGGCCCGGCGGTCACGGTGGACACGGCGTGTTCGTCGTCGCTGGTGGCGATGCATCTGGCGGGCCAGGCGCTGCGCCAGGGCGAATGCGATCTGGCGCTCGCGGGCGGGGTCACCGCACTGACCACGCCGACCGCGTTCGCCGAGTTCTCGCGGCAGCGCGGGCTGGCCCCGGACGGCCGCTGCAAGTCCTTCGCGGCCGCCGCGGACGGCACGGGCTTCTCCGAGGGCGTCGGCCTGGTGCTGCTGGAACGGCTGTCGGACGCACGGCGGAACGGGCATCGGGTGCTGGCGGTGATCCGGGGTTCGGCCGTCAACCAGGACGGTGCCAGCAACGGCCTCACCGCGCCCAACGACGTATCGCAGGAACGGGTGATCCGGCAGGCGCTGGCCAGCGCGCGCCTCGCCCCCGACCAGGTCGACGCGGTGGAGGCCCATGGCACGGGCACCTCCCTCGGCGACCCGATCGAGGCACACGCGCTGCTGGCCACCTACGGCCGGGACCGGCCCGCTGAACGGCCCCTGTGGCTGGGGTCGCTCAAGTCGAACATCGGCCATGCCCAGGCGGCCGCCGGGGTGGCCGGTGTGATCAAGATGGTGATGGCGCTCCGCCACGAGACGCTGCCGGTCACCCTGCACATCGATGAGCCGACCTCGCATGTGGAGTGGGACGGCGGCGGGGTACGGCTGCTGACGGAACCGGTGGCATGGCCGAGGGGCGAGCGTCCCCGTAGGGCCGGGGTGTCCTCGTTCGGGATCAGCGGCACCAACGCCCATCTGATCCTGGAGCAGGCTCCCGAGCCGAGTGCCACTGCCGGGCAGGAGGAGGAGCCCGCCGCCACCCCCGAGGCGTCGGCGACGGCGGTGATGCCCTGGGTGCTGTCCGCCCGTAGTGCCCAGGCGCTGCGGGGGCAGGCGGCCGCGCTCGCCCGGCGGATGGCTGCCGACTCAGGGCCGTCCACCGCCGAGGTGAGCTGGTCGCTGGTCAGCACCCGCTCGGTGTTCGACCACCGGGCCGTGGCCGTGGGCGAGACCCGCGCCGAGCTGATGGCGGCCGTGGAGGCGCTGGCCACCGGCGGGACGCACCCGGGCCTGGTCGTCCACCCCGGTGGCGCCGCCGTGGCCGGGGACCTGGGCCCGGTCCTGGTGTTCCCCGGGCAGGGCTCGCAGTGGGCGGGCATGGGCGCCGAACTGCTCGACGCCTCACCCGTGTTCGCCGCCCGCGTGGCGGAGTGTGAGCGTGCCCTGGCGCCGTACGTCGACTGGTCCCTGACCGATGTGTTGCGCGGCGCCGGCGGGGCGGGTCACCTGGGCCGGGTCGACGTCGTACAACCCGTCCTGTGGGCCGTGATGGTGTCACTCGCCGCGGTGTGGGCGGGCCACGGTGTACGTCCTGCGGCGGTGATCGGGCACAGCCAGGGCGAGATCGCGGCGGCCGTGGTGGCCGGGGCCCTGTCGCTTGAGGACGGCGCCAAGGTCGTGGCGCTGCGCAGCAAGGCGTTGCGGCGGCTGGCCGGTGGCGGGGCGATGGCCTCCCTGGGAGTGAGCCGCGAGCGGGCCGAGAAGCTGCTGGCCGGGTTGGGCGACCGGACGGCGGCCGTGGGTGTGGCGGCCGTCAACGGCCCCTCGTCCACGGTGATTTCCGGGCCGCCCGAACAGGTCGCGCACGCCGTGGCGGCGTGCCGGGGAGCGGGCGACCGGGCGCGCCCGATCGAGGTGGACTACGCCTCGCACGGTCCCCAGGTGGACGAGATCGCCGACGAGCTGATGGCGGCCCTGGCCGGGGTCCGGCCGGTCGCGTCCACGGTGGCGTTCTACTCCACGGTCACCGCCGGCCGGATCGACACCACCGTGCTGGACACCGGCTACTGGGTGACCAACCTCCGTGAACCGGTGCGGTTCGCCGACACCGTCCGGGTGCTGCTGGCCGATGGCCACCGTGTGTTCATCGAGAGCAGCACCCACCCCGTACTCACCGTCGGCATGCAGGAGAGCTTCGAGGAAGCCGGGGCCGACGCGGTCACCGTGCCCACGCTCCGGCGCGACCACGGCGGCCCGGCGCGGCTGGTCGAGTCCCTCGCGCTGGCCTTCACGGCGGGCGCGGCGGTCGACTGGACCACCCTCCACCCCACCGGCCCGGCCGCCCCGCGCACCGTCGAACTGCCCACCTACGCCTTCCAGCGGAAGCGGTACTGGCTGGCCGACTCGGTGTCCTTCGACACCCGGCCCGCGGCGGACGAGGAGGAGTCCCGGTTCTGGGCCGCCGTGGAGGGCGAGGACCTGAGCGCGCTCTCCGAGACGCTGAGCCTCCCGGACGACGCCGGCCACCGGACCTCGCTGGGCACCGTGCTCCCCGCGCTCTCGACATGGCGCCGCGCCCGGCGTGAGCGCTCCGCCGTGGACTCCTGGCGCTACCGCGTCGAATGGCGGCCCGGCACCGACGGGTGGCGGCCCGGCACCGATGCCGTTCCCGCTGCCCCGGGCTGCTGGCTCGTGGTCCACCCGAAGGGCGCCCCCGACGCCTGGACAGAGGCCTGCGTACGGGCGCTGGGCGCGGAAGGCGGCCAGGTGCGGCGGCTGGCGGTGGCCGCGGACATCGACCGCGAGGGCCTCGCCGAGCTGCTGCGCTCCCGGTGCGCCGAGGAGCCGCCCCCGACGGGCGTCCTGTCGCTGCTGGCCCTGGACGACGAGGCGCCGCCGCTCCCCGGCGTGGCCCCCGGCCTGACCGGCACCCTCACCCTGCTCCAGGCGCTGGTGGACGCCGCCGTCACCGCGCCCCTGTGGTGTGCCACCCGTGGCGCGGTCGCCATCGACGACTCCGAGTCCCCCGACGCTCCCCACCAGGCCCAGCTGTGGGGGCTCGGCAGGGTGGCCGCCCTCGAACACCCAAACCGGTGGGGCGGGTTGGTGGATCTGCCCGCGAGCCCGGACGCCCTCGACGCGGAGCGGCTGCGCACCCTGCTCACCGGTCTCTGGGACGAGGACGAGGTGGCGCTGCGCCCGGCCGGTGCGTACGTACGTCGGCTGGTCCCCGACCCGATCGGCGGCCGGGCCGCGCGGCGCACCTGGAAGCCCAAGGGCACCGTGCTCATCACCGGAACCGCCGATGGACCCGCCGCCCATGTCGCCCGCCACCTGGCCGCCGACGCGGCGGAACACATCGTGATGCTGTGTCCGGGAGGTGGCGATGCCCCGGGCGCCGTGGAGCTGAAGGCCGAACTGGACGCGCTCGGCACCGGACTCACCGTGGCCGACCACGCGCCCGCCGATCGGGAAGCCACCGCGCGCCTCGTCGAGCGCGTGGCGGAGGAGTACGGACGGATCGGGACCATCGTCCACACCTCGGCCTCCGGTGAGCTGGCCCCGCTGATGGAGCTCACCCCGCGGCGGCTGACCGGGGAGATCCGTGCCCACCTGGACGACACCGGGCGCTACCTGGACGAACTGTGCGGCATGGGCCCCGAGGACACCGTGGTCTACTTCTCCACCGTCGCCGCGTCCTGGGGCAGCAAGGACCACGGCTCCTACGCGGCCGCCACCGCCTGCCTCGACGCGCTGGCCCGGCGCGACCGGGCCGACGGCCGGACCACCGTCTCGATCGCGTGGGGGCTGTGGGATCTGCCGTACGGCGGCGAGGCGGCGGACGCGACGACGCCCCCGCACACCGAGCGCTCCCGGCGGCAGGGCCTGTCCCCGCTGGATCCCGGACCGGCGCTGACCGCACTGCGCCAGGCGCTCGACCACGACGATCCGGGCGTCACCATCGCCGATGTGGTGTGGGAGCGCTTCGCGCCGCTGTTCGCCCTCGCCCGCCCCAGCAGGCTCTTCGACGATGTCCCGGCCGCCCGCCAGGCCATCGAGACCGCGCGGGGACCCGCCGAGGACACCGGGGCCGACGAGGCGTCGGCGCTGCGGCGGGAGCTGGCCGCCCTGCCCGAGGACGAGCGGGTCGAGCGGCTGCTGGCGCTGGTACGGGCCCATGTGGCGGCCGTACTGCGCTATCCGGCGCCGGAGGCGGTCGAGCCGGACCGCCCGTTCAAGGAGCTCGGGTTCGACTCCATCGCGGCCGTGGAGCTCAGGAACCGGCTGCGTGCCGCCACGGGCCTGAGCCTGCCGACCACGGTGGTGTTCGACTATCCGACCCCTCGCACACTCGCGGGCCATCTGCTGACCGAGGTGGACCCCGGGGAGGCGGGCGCGGCACACCCGGCGTCCGGACACCTCGACGAGCTCGAGGCCGCACTGGCCGGGCTGCCGACCGGCGATCCGCGCCGCGCCGGTCTGGTGAACCGGTTGCAGGCCCTGGTGTGGAAGTACACCGCCGCCGCGCAGGAGGCCGATGAGCCCGCGGGCGAGCAGGATCTGACAGCGGCCACCGCCGATGAGGTGTTCGCCCTCATCGACCGCGAACTCGGGGTCTGACCCCCGGTGGTCGCGGGCCGGGCCCGCGACCACCGATGCGTCAACCGCTGCGACGGCCAACGCCCCTGCGGTCGCCGCGCGTTGGCGCCGGCCGCCGGAGAGCTTGCGGGGGAGCGCGGCCGCCTCGCGCTCGCCGAGGCCGACCTGGGCGAGCAGCTCCCTGGTGCGGGCGGCCCGGTCCGCCCGGCCCGCCAGGCCGTGCAGGCGCAGCACCCCGTCGATGGTCGCGCCGATGCTGATGCGCGCGTCCAGCGAGAGGTACGGGTCCTGGAAGACGATCTGGACCGCCTCGGCCCGGGCGAGGCGGGCCACCCTGCCCCGTACGGTCGCGGCAGCGGGCATTCCCGAACATCACCCGTCTGAGCACCGAACTCGCCGAGGTGGCGGACGAGCAGATCTTCGAGGCCACGGTCGGGGCGCTGATCTCGGCGATCGAGAAGCGGGCCGAGACTAGGGTCCTTCTGACGGATCTCCGTGGCGTCGCCGGTCAGCGGGCGTTGCCCACCGGCTGGAGGCCGCGGGCCAGGTCGAGCAGGTCGGCGGCCACCCGCCGGGGGTGCTGGGCGTGCAGATCGTGCTCGGAGTCGAGGTACTCGCGCATCGTCGCATGGCGCAGATCGGCCGTGGTCTCCCTGATGCGGGAGCGAATGCGGTCCGCCCACTTCGCGTCCGCGCCCTTGGGGATGGCGGGCATCAGCAGAGTGGGCACGCCGATCGCCGCGTACCACGGCCTCGGCGGCTCGTTCCAGATGCTGTGCAGGATCGACATGTGCTGCTCGGTGGACATGCGCCGGGACAGCGACCCGTCCGCGTTCACCCGCATGGTGTCCACCGCGGCCTCGATCGCCGCCGGTGACCAGTCCGGGTGGATGGCGCGGAAGTAGTCGCTCACGCTCTGCACGGTGGCGCCCTCCAGGGCCGCCGGCCGCAGCGCCCCGACGAACGCGTCCCAGGAGGGGAACGCCCTGGCCGGCTCCAGCCAGCCGCCGTCCACCAGGGCCAGCGCGGCGACCAGCCCGGGGTGCTCGGCGGTCAGCCGCACCGAGATATTGCCGCCCCAGGAGTGACCGGCCACCACCACCCGGTCCAGCCCGAGGGCGGCGGACGCGGCCACCAGGTCCGCGACCGCGGTCGGAATGTCGTATCCGGTCTCCGGGGTGTCGGAGTCCCCGTGGCCACGCAGATCCACCGCGTACACCGCATGGCCCGCGGCGGCCAGATGGTCGGCGACCTCGTCCCACAGCCGGGCGCTCGACGCCATGCCATGGACCAGGAGAAAGGGAAGCGACGCCGTTCCCGGCCGGTGCCGGAAATGCAGTTTCACATCGTCGGTTACGGGCACGGAAAGATCCATGGCGGAATTCTAGCCGGACCGCCCAATCCGATTCGACCGCCTGGGGATGTGACGTACGCGCGAATTAGCGGCGCTTTAGCGGGAGACGGGATGCTGGATGGCCGGGCGATTCATACTCTCATGCCGACCCACCTCCCTTGCCGACCGTAGACTCCGAGCCGAAGCGAGGCGCCGTGTATCCCCCGGAATCCAGGTTCGCCCATATCGACAACATCGACCTCACCGACTTGTCCTTCTGGGCGCAGCCCTACGGCGACCGCGACGCCGCCTTCGCGGCGCTGCGCGGACGGCCGGAGCCCGTTCTCTTCCGCGAGCCGGTCATGCCCGGGTACGGGCAGGGGTCCGGCTATTACGCGATGGTCCGGCACGCCGATATCGCCGAGGTGAGCCGGCGCCCCCAGGACTTCGGCTCCGTGCCCACCGCGATCAGCATCATCGATCTGCCGGAGGAGTTCAACAACTTCTTCGGATCGATGATCAATATGGACAATCCCCAGCACGCCCGGATGCGCAGACTGGTGTCCCGCGCGTTCGGCCGCGGAATGGCCGCCGAGTTCGAGGCGGCCTCCCACAAGGCGGCCCGGAAGATTGTCGACGACCTCATCGCGGAAGGGCCCGGCGACTTCGTCCGGAAGGTCGCGGCGATCATGCCGATCGCGGTGCTCAGCGGCATGATGGGGATTCCCGACGACGACTACGAGTTCATTTACGACCGGTCCAATATCATCGTCGGCACCTTCGATCCCGAATATGTTCCCCGGGCCGATCAGGCCACCGCCGCCCTGCTGAAGACCTCCCATGAACTCGCCGACTACATCGCACGGCTCGCCGCCGACCGCACCCGCAACCCCACGGGCGATCTGATCACCCGGCTGGTGCAGGCGCAGATCGACGGTGAGCGGCTCAGCCCCGAAGAGCTCTCCTCGTTCTTCATCCTGCTCGTCGTCGCCGGGATGGAGACGACCCGCAACGCCATCTCGCGCGGTCTGGTGCTGCTCAGCGACCACCCGGAGCAGCGGAAGCTGCTGCTCTCCGACTTCGAGACCTACGCGCCGGGTGCGGTCGAGGAGATTCTGCGGGTCGCGACCCCCATCAACTGGATGCGGCGCACCGTCCGGCGCGACTGCGAGGTGAACGGCCACCGCTTCAAGGAGGGCGACAAGCTGCTGCTCTTCTACTGGTCGGCCAACCGGGACGAGGACGTCTTCCCCGACCCCTACGAGTTCGACATCACCCGGGACCCCAATCCCCATATGACCTTCGGATCGGTCGGACCGCACTTCTGCCTGGGTGCCCATCTCGCCCGGATGGAGGTCACGGTGCTCTTCCGCGAGCTGTTCAGCCGGCTGCCGGAGATCCGCACGGTGGGGACGCCCCGGCGGCTGGTGGCCAGCTTCGTCGAGGCCATCAAGCATGTGGAGTGCGCCTTCTGACGCACCTGCCCCACATCACCAGAACGCCGCGCGGGAGGGGTTGATCCCCCTCCCGCGCGGCGTTGTGCCCCGCCGCCGGACTAGGCCGTGGCGCCGTCACCGGAGTTGACCGCGGCGTACGCCTCGGCGAGGTAGTGGCCGAGCTGGGTGGGGGTGGGGTACTCCAGGATGGCGACGAGGGGGATCTCCACGTCGGTGAGCGTCATCAGATTGCGGGTGAGCTCGAGAGCGGTCAGCGAAGTGAGCCCGTTCTCCAGGAAGTTGCTGTCGTCGTCCACCACGGTGGGTGCCAGGATGTCGGCCAGCTGCGTCCGTACGGTCTCCCGCATGATGTCCTCGCGCTCCTCGGCCGTGGCGATGGCGAGCGCCTGGTGCAGCGCCGTCCCGTCGAGTGCGGTTTCGCTCTTCTCCGTCTGCATCGCGGATCCGTCTCCTTGAGCTTCGGTGGCGTCGCCGGGGGTGTGGTTGTTGACTTTGGTGTGTGCGTTCATGGGTACTCCCGCCTGGTTGGGGCCGGTCGGCGTCGGTCACCGACCGCGGTGCGTATGCGGCGTGTTCGAAGGGCCGGAGACGTCATCGAAGAGCCGATGCGTTCCCAGCTCGGAGGCGTGTGCGGTCATCCAGGCCCAGTCGATGTCCGCGATGACCACGGACGCCGTGTCCGTCATGACCGCCTGCCGCAGCAGGGCGGCGGCCGAGCGCTGGGGGAGTGCCGGCAACCCATTGGTGCGCAGCTGCTTGGCGGCGCCCACGGCCGTGTCGGGGTCGTCGATCGAGCCCCAGCACACCGACGTCGCCGGAACGCCCCGCGCCCGGCACTCCTGGGCGAGCGCCCCCAGATAGGTGTGCGCCGGTGCCTGGTTGCCAAGGCCCGGGCTGGGCAGGACGCCCACGACCGAGCACCCGAGCACCAGCGCCGACAGCTCATGGTCGGTGCCGAGGGCGCAGAGGTTCACCGCGCCGGCCACCGTGGCGGTCCACTCACGCTCGATGCGCGCCACCTCCAACTGCCCCGCCTCGGCGGCCAGGGGCGCCGTGAGATGCAGGACGGCCGTCAGCGGGAACTCCGCGGGAATGCCCGCGACGGCCGTGGCCAGCGCTTCCGGGTCCGCCACATCGAGGGTGGCCACGGACGTCCGTACGCCCGAGGCGGCGAGCTCGGCCACCAGGTCGGCGGCCGGTGGCGCGGTGTCGTCGATGAGCAGCAGGTGCTCGGCGCCGTCCTCGGCCGCCCAGCGGGCGGTGTGGGCGCCCAGGGCGGTGGCGGCGCCCGTGATGAGGACCGTTCCCCGGAGCCGTCGGGCGGGGGTGGTGAGGGCCGTGGGGACATCGCGCACCAGGCGCCGGGCGAAGCAGCTGTCGCCTCGTACGGCCACCTCCACCTCGCCGTACGCACCGGCCAGCACGCCCACGAGCCGCCGCCCCGCGCGGTCGTCGAACCTGTGGGGCAGGTCGACCAGCCCGCCCCACCGGTGCGGACGCTCCATCGCCAGTGCGCCGCCCAGGCCCCAGAACCCGGCCTGCTCCGGATGGGACATCGGATCGCCCACGTCGACGCTGACGCCACCGCGGGTGGCCAACCACACCGGGGCCTCGACCCCGGCCCGCCGCAGCGTCTCGAACAACTCCACGGTCGGGGCGAGCGCCGGGCTGCGCCCGTCGTCCGCCGGCCGAGCGTCATCCAGCGCCAGCAGGGAGAGCACCCCCGTGACCGGCCGACCGGCGAGCGAAGGCGTGGTGTTCGGGGTGAACACGACGGTCTCCGCGCCATGGTCGCGCAGTGCGGTGGTCACGGCGGCGACCGTGGCGTCGTCCTCGCCGTCGCCGGACGTCATGACCAGCCAGGTGCCGGTCAGCCGTGGTGTCGGCGGGTCGGGGAGGGGCTTCCAGGCGATGCGGTAGCGACACTCCCGCTGCCGCCGCCAGCCGGCCAGGGCGGGCAGGAGCTCCGCGAGCACCTCCCGCCGCTCGGCGGGCACCTCGAGCGCCCGGGTCAGGGCCGCCGTGTCCGTACGTTCCACGGCATCCCAGAACTCGGCCTCCGCCCAGGTCTCCACCGTGGGCACGGCATCCGCCGGAGCCTCGTTCTCCAGCCAGAAGCGCTGTCGCTGAAAGGCGTACGTGGGCAGTGCGACGGTGCGGGGAGCCGGATCGCCGTCGAACAGGGCGTCCCAGTCCACGGTGGCGCCCATGGTGTGCACACGGGCCAGGCAGCGCATCAGCTCCCGCGCCTCGGCCCCCTCGCCACGGAAGGGTGACAGCACCAGCGCCGCCGGGGCGGAGGGCAGCATCGCCCCGGGCCCCAGCTCCCACACCGCACCGGCCTCGTCGAGCGAGGGCATGGGCGGCCGCTCGTACTCCACCGCGCCCGGATCGGCCTCGGTGGCCACCAGTCGGCAGGCGTGGGCGAGATCGAGAGCACCGGTGATGTGCGCCGCCGCGATCTCACCGACCCCGCGGCCCACCACCGCGTCGGGCCGCACCCCCACCGAGGCCAGCAGCCGGGCCAGCGCGACATAGAGGGCGAACAGTCCGGTCCGGGAGGACGCGTCGCGGTCCCCCTTCGTCCCGAGCACCTCACCGACCTCGTCCCAGGCCGCGGCGAAGGCCGGGAACCGGTCGTACAGCTCGGCGCCCGTCCCCGGCGGATGACCGCCCTCGCCACCGAAGGCGAACACCGTCCCGCTCGGCGAGGCCGCCGCGCCGGTACGGGCCACATCGGGGCCCACCACCGAGGGATGCGGCTCACCGGCCGCCAGCGCGGCCAGCCCCGCTCGCAGCTCGTCCGGCCCCCGGCCGACCACGACCGCACGGTGGTCGAACACCGACCGCGTGGTCACCAGTGACCAACCGACGTCTGTGGGGGACAGCCCGGGAGCGGCCGCCGTATGCGCGGCCAGCGCACGGGCCTGGCCGCGCAGCGCCGCCGCGCCCCGCGCGGACAGCACCCATGGCACCACCCCGCGGTCGCGCTCGCCACCGTCGTCGGCGGAGTGCGCGGGCCCCGGAGCCGACTCGGTGAACTCCTCGAGAATCACATGGGCGTTGGTGCCGCTGGCGCTGAACGAGGACACACCGGCCCGCCTCGGCCGGTCCACCCGTGGCCAGTCCATCCGCTCGGTCAGCAGCCGCACCGCGCCCTTGCGCCAGTGCACCAGCCGGGTCGGTCGGTCGATGTGGAGCGAACGCGGCAGTACGCCCCGGCGCATCGCCATCACCATCTTGATCACACCGGCCATTCCGGCTGCGGCCTGCGTATGACCGATGTTCGACTTGATGGATCCCAGCAGCAGCGGCCGGTCGTCCGGACGCTCCTGCCCATACGTGGCGAGCAGCGCCTGGAGCTCGATGGAGTCGCCGAACGCGGTACCCGTGCCATGCGCCTCCACCGCGTCCACGTCCCCCGTGGACAGCCGGGCGTTCGCCAGCGCGTCGCGGATCAGCTGCTGCTGGGCGGGGCCGTTGGGCGCGGCCATGCCCGTACTGGCACCGTCCTGGTTGATCGCCGAGCCGCGGATCACCGCCAGCACCGGACGGCCGTTGCGCCGTGCGTCCGACAGCCGCTCCAGCAGCAGCAGACCGGCGCCCTCCCCGTACACCATGCCGTCGGCGGCGTCCGCGAACGACCGGCACCGGACGTCGGGCGACAACTGGCGCTGGCTGGAGGCCACTTGGAACACGCTCGCGGTGTACATGATGGCGGCGCCACCGGCCAGCGCCAGCGTGCACTCGCGCCGCCGCAGCGCCCCGGCGGCCAGATGCATCGCCACCAGTGACGAGGAACACGCGGTGTCCAGGCTGACCGCGGCGCCCTGGAGACCGAGGGTGAACGCCACCCGGCCCGAGGACACACTGCCCGCGTTGCCGTTGCCCACATGGCCCAGCAGACCCTCGGGGATCTCGTCCAGACGCGAGGCGTAGTCGTGGTACATCACCCCCGTGTAGACGCCGGTCCGGCTGCCCCGCAGGGTGTGCGGATCGATGCCCGCGCTCTCCGTCGCCTCCCACGCCAGCTCCAGCAGCATCCGCTGCTGCGGTTCGATGGCCGCCGCCTCCCGGGCGCCGATGTCGAAGAACTCCGCGTCGAAGTCGGCCGCGTCATAGATGAAACCGCCGGCCCGGACGTACGAGGTGCCGTGGTGCTCCGGATCGGGGTGGTAGAGGTTCTCCAGGTCCCAGCCCCGGTCGGTGGGAAAGCTGGAGACGGCGTCCCGCCCGTCGGCCACCAGGTCCCACAGCTGGGCCGGGTCGCGCACCCCGCCGGGGAAGCGACAGGCCATGCCCACGATGGCGATCGGCTCCTCGAGGCCCTCCTGGACCTCCCGCAGCCGCTGCCGCGTCTCATGGAGTTCGGCGGTGGTCCACTTGAGATAGTCGACGAGCTTTTCCTCGTTGCTCATGAGCCGCCCGCACCCACTGCGCTGCGCGGGCTCAGATCCACCAGCGCGAGCTCATCGGCGGTCAGCGGCGGCTCCGTGAGCTCCGGGAGGACCCGGTCCTTCTGCATCAGCGAAAGGAAGTCGCTGGACGCCAGCTCGGACTGCGGGGCGGTGAGGCTGATGACGTCGGTCACCACATCACAGACCGCCGAGGAGCGGATCGACCGGTCGGCGATCAGGTCGGAGAAGCGCTGCCGCGCCACGGCCCCGCCGGTCAGCCGTGGATCCGTCGTGTTCATCCGGCAGTTGACGTACTCCACGTCCTTGGAAGCGGCCATGATCCACGGGTCGTCCACGGTGGCGCTGATCGCCCGCTGGACCCGGTGGGTGGTTCCCCCGGCGATCCCGGACCGCTGGAGCTCGGTGTCTAGGGCGGCGGCCGCGCGAGCCGCCGAGCTCATGCCATGGCCGTAGATCGGGTTGAACGCGGCCAGCGCGTCCCCGAGCACCAGCAGCCCCTCCGGCCAGATGTCAAGACGCTCCGGATACAGCCGCCGGTTGGCGCCGACCCGCGAGACCGCCACCGAGGTCAGGGGCTTCGCGAGCGCGATGAGATCGGCCACCAGCGGATGGCGCAGCGTCCGCGCGTAGGGCAGGAACTCGTCGTCGTGGGTGGGCAGTCCGGCGCCCCGGGTGCACGACAGGGTCACCATCCAGGTGCCGTCCTCCTGCGGATACACCACCCCGAACCGGCCCGGCTCGCGCAGCCGGTGGTCCGCGGCCACGTTGACGGCGGGGAATCCGGCCGCGGCGCCCGGCGGACCCTGGTACACGCGGGTGGCGTACGCGATGCCCGCGTCGACGATGTCCTCCTCCAACGGCGGCACTTCAAGCGCCGACAGCCAGTGCCGGAGCCGGGAACCGCGCCCGGAGGCGTCGACCACCAGATCGGCCTCCAGGGTCTCGCCCGCCCCGGTGTCCATGTCGCGCATCCGGACCCCGGTGACCCGTTTGGCGTCGCCGACCAGATCGAGGATCTCGACGCGCTGGCGCACGGTGATCCGCCCGGCGGCGAGCACCCGGTCGCGGACCTTCCAGTCCAGGAACGGACGGGTGCACATCAGGGCGTACTGGCGCGGCGGAAAGCGGTGCTGCCAGCCGTGGGACGTCAAGGTCACCAGGTCCTGATGGAACCCGATCCGGCGGGCACCCGCGTCGAGCAGTTGGTCGATCATGCCCGGCAGCAGCGTGTCCACGATGCGCGCACCGCTGGACCACAGCACATGGACATGGCGTCCCTGCGGCGATCCCTTGCGGTGCCGGGGGCCGTCCGGCAGCACATCGCGCTCCACGACGGTGACGCGCTCCACATGGTGGGCCAGCACATGGGCAGCCAGCATTCCCGCCCAGCCTCCGCCCAGAACGATTCCGTGTGTGGGTTCGGTCATGGTTTTCGCTCTCGTCCCTTCACCGCTTACGGCTTTACATCGGACTGGGGCTGCCCTTGGCCTGGACCATCTTGGCGAGGTTCTGGGTGACCGCCATGAAATGCGCGACACCGGTGAGTTCGGGGCCGTCGCCCACTTTGGTATCCGTGATGCCCCAGAACGCCTGGGCGTGCTGGACCAGACCGTCATCACCGAGTTCGATCACGCCGATGATGTTGAAGGTGAGTTTGGTCGGCGCGTACACCGTGACCGTGGTCGGCACCGCCACCCTGCGGCCGTCCATGGAAGTGACCGGACGGCCCGGCGCCTCGTGCACCTGGCATTCGATGGACCAGGCGATGTGTTCGCGAAGCGCGTCCTTTCCGATGAGCGGGGGCGCGCCGACCGGGTCCTCGAAGACGATGTCGTCCGAGAAGAGCTCCAATACGGCCTCGACATCACCCTCGTTCATGCGCCGGGCGTATTCCAGAGCCATCCTCTTGAGGGTCGCCTCATCGGCCATGAACGCCTCCTGTGCGGTGCCGGAATGGTGGGGGATCAGTCGGCGACACCAATGTCCGACCTCCCCCAGAACATCTGCATTTCCTGAATGAGGCCACCGGCCCCCGCGCGCATCATCAGGACGTAGTCCCAGGTGATCCGGGAGTTCTCCGGGGCGTCCGGGGCCGTCAGCCAGCCGCGCTCGGCGAAGCCGGGACCTTTGGGCAGATAGTCCATGGTGGCCGTCACCGGCACCAGGACATGCACCCCGTCCTGCCCCGCGACCGGCTCACCGGGAATCTCGGTGATACCCGCCGCGGCCAGCTCCTCGAAATGCGCACGGAGGGCGTCCCGCCCGGCCCTGCGCCCCGATCCGACCGGATCCTCGAATGTGACCTCGTCCGCGTAGAGTTCGAGCAGCCCGCCGATATCCGCGGCGTTCATCCGGCGGCTGTGCTCGAGAATGAGCTTCTTCCGGCTTCGCTCATCAATCACCGTGTGCCCCCATGTGCATGCTCTCCGTCGCTTTCGCTTCGGCCCAGGTCCTGGTCGATGAACTGGAAGATCTCGTCGGCCGTGGCGTCCTGAATACGGCCGGCCGCTTGGCCTTCCTCCGTCCCGCCGCCGTGCAGGGCGCCCAGTTTCGACAGCGTGGACTGGAGGCGCTTCAACAGCGCCTCATGCGCCGTCTCGTCCTGGGCCACGGAAAGCAGCGCGCTTTCCAGCCTGTCGATCTCGCCCAGCATCGGGGGGAGCGGATCCACATCCTCGGGCGCCAATTCCCCGTGCAGATGGACGGCGAGCGCGGCCGGATTGGGATGGTCGAAGATGAGGGTGGTGGCCAGCCGCAGCCCGGTCACGGCCGTCAGCCTGTTGCGCAGCTCGATCGCGGTGAGCGAGTCGAAGCCGAGCTCCAGGAAGCCGCGCTCGGTCTGGATCCGTCCCGGGTCGGAGTGGCCCAGCGCCGCCGCGGCATGGGTGAGGACCAGATTGAGCAGCGTACGGCGCTGCTCAGGCACCGGCAGCGCGGCCAGATGACCGGCCCAGTCGGTGTGCGGCCGGGCGGTGGCCGCGGTGCGCCGGGCCGTACCGCCTCCGGTGAGCGCCCGCAGGGGAGCGGGCAGGGTGAGCGCCGGTTGAGCCGCCAGGGCTCGTACGTCCAGGTCGATGGCGATCAGATGGTGGTGGCCGTGGCGTACGGCGGCGTCCAGCAGCCCCAGCGCCCGCTCGCTGGACATCGCCCCGATGCCCGACCGGCCCATCCTGGCCCGGTCCGTTTCCCCCAGATGCCCGGTCATCCCGCTGGCGTCCGCCCACAGGCCCCACGCCACCGAGAGCCCCGGCAGGCCGAGGGCGCGGCGCCGGGCGGCCAGGGCGTCGCAATAGGCGTTCGCCGCAGCGTAGTTGGACTGTCCGGAGGCGCCCAGCGTGCCCGCCGTGGAGGAGAACATCACGAACAGGGACAGCGGCAGCTCCGCGGTCGCGGCGTGCAGATGGGCCGCGGCCGTGGCCTTCGGGCGCCACACCCGCGCCAGCCGCTCCGGGGTCTGGGTGGTGAGGACGGCGTCGTCCAATACCCCGGCCGCGTGGACCACACCGGTCAGCGGATGCGCGGGATCGACCCCGGCCACCAGCTCGGCCACCGCCTCCGGGTCGGTGACATCGGCCGCGGCGATGTGTACCCGAGCCCCCAACTCGGTCAGCCGATCGGTGAGTTCATCGCCCCCGGCGGCCTCGGGGCCGCTCCGGCTCACCAGCAGCAGATGCCTGACGCCCCATGTGCGCACCAGGTGTTCGGCGACCAGAGCGCCCAGGGTGCCGGTGCCACCCGTGATCAGTACGGTGCCGTCGGCATCGAGTCCGGCGGTGTCCTCCTGGCCCTGGCCGTCGATGGCGGGGCCGGTCGCGGCCGTCGCGCGGACCATCCGGGGCACCAACACCCGTCCGTCCCGCACCGCCACTTGGGGCTCATGCGCTTCGATCGCGCGCACCACCGCTTCCACGAGGCCCTCGCGGTCCTCGCGGCTCTCAGCGAGGTCGAGCAGCACAAACCGGCCCGGGTTCTCCGACTGGGCGCTGCGGATCAGCCCCCACGCCCCGGCACCGGACGGGTCCAGCGCGTTGTCGTGGATGTCGTCGGCGCCATCGGTGTCTTCGCCCGCTGCCACCGCGCCACGGGTGACGACCACCAGCCGCGTGTCGGCCAGCGCCGGGCGTCGCAGCCAGGACTGCACCAGCCCCAACAGCTCCTCGGCCGCCTCCAGCCCGTCCCCGTGGCCGCCCTCGGCGGCGTACGGATGGGCCAGGACGACGGCAGGAGCGGGCTCGCCCGCGTCGACGGCCGCGATCAGCGCCTCCAGGTCCGGATGGCACGCCACGGCATCGCTCGTGCCGGCCTCGACCGGCTCGGCCAGCCCCAGCCGGTCCTCGCCCAGCACCACCCAGCCGCCGTCACCGACCACCGAAGTGGGGGAGGGTGCGGTGGCCGGAGCGGGCAGTGGCATCCACTCCAGGGTGAACAGCCCGTCCACGGCACGGGTGGCCGCGCACAGCCGGTCCGTCGCGGCCGGACGGGTCACCAGTGAGTCGACCGTCAGCACCGGCGCGCCCACCGTGTCCGCCACCGTCAGCCGCAGCGACTGCCGCTCCTCGTCCCGCGACAGCCGGACCCGTACCGTGGCCGCCTCGGTGGCCCACAGGGACACGCCGTTCCAGGCGAACGGCAGCCACACCTGTCCGTCGTCCTCCTGCCCCTCGGGCCGGTCCATGAGCAGCGACGTATGCAGCGCCGCGTCCAGCAGCACCGGATGGATACCGAATCCGTCCCGGCCTCCGGCGGCGTCGGGCAGTGTCACCTCGGCGAGGACATCCCCGCCCTGGCGCCATGCGGCCGTCAGCCCCTGGTACGCCGGGCCGTATCCGTACCCCGCCGCCATCACCTGCTCGTAGAAGGTGCCGACGTCCAGCGGCTCCGCGCCCGGGGGCGGCCATGCCCCGCCCAGGCCCTCCACCGGTGCGGGGGCGTCGGCGGCGGGCGCGAGCACGCCCACGGCATGACACACCCACTCCGTGTCCGGGCCGGAATCCAGGGCCAGGGCGTGCCCGACGCCGCTGGGGCCGTCGGGACGGTCGGGCCTGTCGGGACGGTCGGGCCTGTCGGGACGGTCGGGCCTGTCGGGACGGTAGGGGCGGTCGGGGCGGTCGGGGCGGTCGGGGCGTGAGTACATCCGCACCTCACGCCGCCCGTCCTCCGCCGCGCCACCCACCACCACCTGCACCCGCAGCCCACCGGACTCGGGCAGCGCCAGCGGGACCTGGAGCGCCAGCTCCTCCACCCCGCCGCAGCCCACCTCGTCGGCCGCCCGCAGTGCCCACTCCACCAGCATCGCGCCCGGCGCCAGTACCGCACCCGCCACCACATGCTCGGCGAGCCATGGATGGGACCGCGTGGAGATCCGGCCGGTGAGCACGTGAGTGGTGCCGTCGGCGAGTTCGACGGCGGCGGCGAGCAGGGGATGCCCGGCGGCCGTCAACCCCAGATCGGCCGGATCGCCACCCGGCCCGCCCTCGCCGTCCAGCCAGTACCGCCGCCGCTGGAAGGCGTAGGTGGGCAGGTCGATGGTGCGGGGTGCGGGGTCGGTGGGGAACCAGCGGGTCCAGTCGACGTCGACCCCGGCGGCGAACGCCTGCGCCACCGACCGCGCCAGCTGGGCGGGGCCACCGTGGTCGCGCCGCAGGGTCGGGATGGTGACCGCGTCGACCCCCGCCTCCTCGATGCTCTCCTGCATGCCGATGGTGAGGACGGGGTGGGTGCTGGCTTCGATGAAGACGCGGTGGCCGTCGTCGAGGAGGGCTCGTACGGCGTCGGCGAAGCGGACTCGTTGGCGTAGGTTCTTGATCCAGTAGGCGGTGTCGAGCTCGCTGGTGTCCATGCGGGTGCCGGTGACGGTCGAGTAGAACGCCACCTGGCCCGGCATCGGCTTCACCCCGGCCAGGAGTTCGTTCAACTCCTCCGCGATTTCGTCGACCTGGGGGCTGTGAGAGGCGTAGTCGACGTCGATGAGGCGGGCGCGGTGGCCTGCTTGTTCGCATGCGCTGACGGCGTGGGCGACCTGGTCCGGGGGCCCGGAGATGACGATGGAGCCGGGTCCGTTGACGGCGGCCACGCCCACCCCCTCGGCACCTTCACCGAGTTCGGTGAGGAACTTCTCTGCCTGGTGTTGGCTGAGGGTGAGGGAGGCCATGGCGCCGTGGCCGGTGAGGTGGCGGAGGGCGTGGGCGCGGAGGGCGACGATGCGGGCGCCTTCGTCGAGGGAGAG
>NZ_BAAAIF010000103.1:0-23334 GCF_039525925.1 Streptomyces javensis
CACCGCCGGATGAGCCACCGCCGGAGTGAACCACCGCCGGGGCGCTGCCGTCGGGGTGCTCGACGCGGAGCTCCGCGTCGTGGGCGCGGCCGCGCACGCGGACCGTGACCGGAGGGTGGCCCGCCACGCGGAGGCGGTGGACCGTCCAGGCGGGCTCGGCGCCGAGGCGCCAGCCGGTCGGCACCGAGAACGGATCGACCCAGACGTCCGCGGGTGGGCCGCCGAGGCCGGAGCCACCGGGCTCCGGGCGCCCACCGGATCCATCGCCACGCGGAGTGGCGGGCTCCAGCGCCGCCTGGCGCAGCAGGGCCGCCGTCGCGTAGACCTCCTCCGGTATGGCCGCCGGGATCAGCTGGGCCGCCGCGCGGTCGACCAAGCCCGTGTCGAGCTCGCCCGAGGCGACCGCGGGGTGGGCGGCCAGTCGGCGCAGAAAGCCGGTGTTGGTGTCCACGCCGAGGACGGTCAGGGAGCCGAGGGCGGCGCGCAGCCGGCGCAGGGCGGTGGGGCGGTCGGAGCCATGGGCGATGACCTTGGCGAGCATCGGATCGTAGACCGTGCCGACCTCGGTGCCCTGGCTCAGCCCGGAGTCGACCCGCACCCCCTCGCCCGCCGGCTCGTCCAGCGCCAGCACGGCCCCGGCCGAGGGCAGGAAGTCCACCCGGCCGTCGGCCGCCGCGCGAGCGGTCTCGGCGCAGATACGGGCCTCCACCGCATGGCCCGCGAAGCCGATCTCGTCCTGCCCGAACGGCAGCGGCTCGCCCGCGGCGACGCGCAGCTGCCACTCCACCAGGTCCAGACCGGGCCGCCCGCCGACCGACACCGTCAGCTCGGTCACCGGATGCTCCACCTGGAGCCGGGTGTTCATCTCCATGAAGCAGTACGCCGACGGATCGGCGCCCGGCACGATGAACTCGACCGTGCCCGCGCCCACATAGCCGCAGGACCGGGCCGCCGCCACCGCGGCCTCGCCCATCCGCGCCCGGGTGGCTTCGTCCAGCAGCGGGCTGGGCGCCTCCTCGATGATCTTCTGATGGCGGCGCTGCAAGGAGCACTCGCGCTCCCCGAGGTGGACCACATGTCCCTGACCGTCCGCCAGCACCTGGATCTCGATATGCCGGGGCCGGTCGATCCAGCGCTCCACCAGCAGCGTGTCATCGCCGAACGCGCCGCGCGCCTCCCGCCGGGCGGCCGCGATCTCGTCGGCGAGCAGCGCCTCGTCGCGGACCAGCCGCATGCCCTTGCCGCCGCCGCCCGCCGAGGGCTTCAGCAGCACCGGCATCCCGATCTCCCGGGCGGCGGCGGTGAGCTGCTCGTCCGTCAGCCCGCTGCCCGAGGAGCCCGGCACCACCGGCACCCCGGCCACGCGCACGGTCTCCTTGGCGCGGATCTTGTCGCCCATCAGCTCGATGGCCCCGGCGGGCGGGCCGATGAAGGCGAGCCCGGCGTCGGCGCAGGCGCGGGCGAACGCCCCGTTCTCCGCGAGGAAGCCATAGCCGGGGTGGACGGCCTGGGCGCCGGTGCGCGCCGCGGCCTCCAGCAGCCGCTCGATGGACAGATAGCTCTCCGCGGCGGGCGCGGGACCGATCCGCACCGCCGTGTCCGCCTCGCGCACATGGCGGGCGTCCGCGTCGGCGTCGCTGTAGACGGCGATCGAGCGGATTCCGAGCCGCCGCAGGGTGCGGATGACGCGCACGGCGATCTCACCGCGGTTGGCCACCAGGACGGTGTCGAACATCGCGGGCGACGGGTCGGTCGCCTTCGTGGCACTCATCGGGTGCATCCCCTCACATCCGGAAGACGCCGTAGCCGGGCGCCGCGGGCTCGGTGGCCGTACGGCCGGGCAGCGGTGCGTTGGCGCAGGCCGTAAGGGCGAGGCCGAGCACCGTGCGGGTCTCCAGGGGGTCGATCACACCGTCGTCCCACAGCCGGGCGGTGGCGTAATAGGCGTTTCCCTGCGCCTCGTACTGCTCGCGGACCGGGGCCCGGAACGCCTCCTCTTCCTCGGCGCTCCACTCCTCGCCGCGCGCCTCCATCTGGTCGCGCTTGACGGTGGCGAGCACCGAGGCGGCCTGCTCACCGCCCATCACCGAGATCTTGGCGTTGGGCCACATCCACAGGAAGCGCGGCGAATAGGCCCGGCCGCACATCGAGTAGTTGCCCGCGCCGTAGGAACCGCCGATCACGACCGTGAGCTTGGGGACGCGGGTGCAGGCCACGGCGGTGACCATCTTGGCGCCGTGCTTGGCGATACCGCCCGCCTCATAGCTGCGGCCCACCATGAATCCCGAGATGTTCTGGAGGAAGACCAGGGGGATGCCGCGCTGGTCGCACAGCTCGATGAAGTGGGCACCCTTCTGGGCCGATTCGGAGAACAGAATGCCGTTGTTGGCGACGATGCCCACCGGGTGGCCCATGATCCGCGCGAAGCCGGTGACCAGCGTGGTGCCGAACTCGGCCTTGAACTCGGCGAACCGCGAGCCGTCCACCACCCGCGCGATGACCTCCCGCACGTCGTACGGCGTGCGCGAGTCGACCGGGACCGCCCCGTAGAGCCCCGCCGGGTCCACCGCGGGCTCCTCGGAGGGCTCCAGCGGCCACGGCGGCGACCCCTGCCGCATCGGGGACGGCGGCAGGGTGGCGACGATGGAGCGGACGATCCGCAGCGCGTGGGGGTCGTCCTCGGCCAGGTGGTCGGTCACGCCCGAGACCCGGGAGTGGACCTCGCCACCGCCCAGCTCCTCCGCCGAGACCACCTCACCGGTGGCCGCCTTCACCAGCGGCGGCCCGCCCAGGAAGATCGTGCCCTGCCCGCGCACGATCACGGCCTCGTCGCTCATCGCCGGGACATACGCCCCGCCCGCCGTGCAGGACCCCATCACGGCCGCGACCTGCGGGATCCCGGAGCCGGACAGCCGGGCCTGGTTGTAGAAGATCCGCCCGAAGTGGTCCCGGTCCGGGAAGACCTCGTCCTGCATGGGGAGGAAGGCGCCGCCGGAGTCGACCAGATAGACGCACGGCAGGTGGTTCTCCAGCGCGACCTCCTGGGCGCGCAGATGCTTCTTCACCGTCATCGGGTAGTACGTGCCGCCCTTGACCGTGGCGTCATTGGCGACCACGACCACCTCGCGGCCCGACACCCGCCCGATCCCGGCGATCACCCCCGCCGCCGGGGCCTGGCCCTCGTACATCCCCTCGGCCGCGAGCGGTGCCAGCTCCAGGAACGGGGAGCCCGGATCCAGCAGGGTGTCCACCCGGTCGCGCGGCAGCAGCTTGCCGCGCGCGGTGTGCCGCGCCCGCGCCTTCTCCCCGCCGCCCAGTCGCGCGACGGCCAGCCTCTCGCGCAGCCGCGCGGCCAGCTCGCGGTGCCCGGCCTCATTGGCCTTCCAGGCGTCGGACCCCGGGTCGGCGCCGCTGCGCAGCGCCGGTGCCTGCTCCATGGCTACGAGTCCCCTCTCGCGGTCCCGCTCGGTACCGTTAGTGAACGTTAACTACTCACCACCAGGTTAACGACCACTAACCCCGCTGTCTAGAATTGATTTCATGAGCACGCAAGCACCCGCCCCGAGCCGCCGTGAGCAGATCCTCAAGGAGGCCGCCCGCCTCTTCGCCGAGCGCGGCTTCCACGGCGTCGGCGTCGATGAGATAGGCGCCGCGGTCGGCATCAGCGGCCCCGGTCTCTACCGCCACTTCCCCGGCAAGGAGGCGATGCTGGCCGAGCTGCTCGTCGGGATCAGCGGTCGGCTGCTGACGGGCGGCAAGCGGCGGGCCGCGGAGGGGGAGGGGGCCGGGCACGCCCCCGCGGAGGTGCTGGATTCGCTGATCGAGGGGCATATCGACTTCGCCCTCGACGACCGCCCGCTGATCATCCTCCACGACCGCGAGCTCGACCGGCTCCGGGACACCGACCGCAAACTGGTGCGCTCCCTCCAGCGGCAGTACGTGGAGCTGTGGGTCGAGGTGGTGCGCAAGGTCTACCCCCGGCTCGCCGAGGCCGAGGCCCGCGCTTGTGTCCACGCCGTCTTCGGGCTGCTCAACTCCACGCCCCACCTCGGCCGCCCCGGAGCCCTCCCGGGACGCGCGGCCACCGCCGCCCTACTGCACCGCCTGGCCCTGGGCGCCTTCGACGGCGCCCATGGTGCGGATGGCTCTGGACAGGTCCGGTAACTGGCGGGTAGCTTTCACTGAGCAAGCGCTTAGGTGAGCGTTGCCAAGCCATCATTGAGGAATCACGACGGCGGCCGGGCGGATCCGCGAGAGCGGCGGCGGCTTAGCCGCGAGGAGGGCCACGCCATATGCGCCGCACGGTGTTCAACGAGGACCACGAGGCGTTCCGGGAGACCATCCGCGACTTCATCGCGGCCGAGGTCGTGCCGTACTACGACGAGTGGCGGGAGGCCGGCCAGGCCCCGCGCGAGTTCTACAAGAAGCTGGGCGAACTCGGTGTCTTCGGCATCGAGGTGCCCGAGGAGTACGGCGGGGCCGGCGAGACCAGCTTCAAGTTCAACGCGGTGATCACCGAGGAGACCGCCCGCGCCGGGGTCAGCTTCGGTGGCAGCAGTGTCCACACCGCGCTGTGCCTGCCGTACCTCCTCAAGTACGCCAACGAGGAGCAGAAGCGGCGCTGGCTGCCCTCCTTCGTCACCGGCGACATGATGACCGCCATCGCCATGACCGAGCCCGGCACCGGCTCCGACCTGGCGGGCATGAAGACCACCGCCAAGCTCTCCGAGGACGGCACCCACTACGTCCTCAACGGCGCCAAGACCTTCATCACCGGCGGCGTCCTGGCCGACCGGGTGCTGGTCTGCGCCCGCACCGCCCCGCCCACCCCCGAGGACCGCCGCGGCGGCATATCCATCCTCGTGGTGGACACCACGAGCGAGGGCTACGCGGTCGGCCGCAAGCTGGAGAAGCTGGGCCTGAAGACCTCCGACACCGCCGAGCTCTCCTTCACCGACGTCAAGGTGCCGGTGGAGGACCTGCTGGGCGAGGAGGGCAAGGCGTTCGGCTACCTCGCCCACAATCTGCCGCAGGAGCGCCTGGGGATCGCTGTCGGGGCGTACGCACAGGCCGCGGCCGCCGTACGGTTCGCCACCGAGTACGTCCGGGACCGCACCGTCTTCGGCCAGCCGGTGGCGTCGTTCCAGAACACCAAGTTCGTCCTCGCCGACTGCAAGTCCGAGGTCGACGCGATGCAGGCGGTCGTGGACCGGGCCCTGGACGCGCATGACGCCGGTGAGCTGACCGCCGCCGACGCCGCCTCCGCCAAGCTCTTCACCACCGAGCGCGCCGCCGTGGTCATCGACCGGTGCCTCCAGCTCCACGGCGGCTACGGCTACATGATGGAGTACCCCATCGCCCGGCTGTACGCGGACACCCGCGTCAACCGGATCTACGGCGGCACCAGCGAGGTCATGCGGTCCATCGTCGCCAAGTCCATGGGTCTGTGACGACCGTCATGACCAGTGGCAACAGGGCCGCAATCCGGGTCTGCAAGACTGCTTGAATCATGAATGACGCACTTCAGGGCCTTCTCGATCTGCTCGACCTCGAGCAGATCGAAGAGGACATCTTCCGCGGCACCAGCGACGCCGCACCCCTCGTACCGCGGGTCTTCGGCGGTCAGGTCGCCGCCCAGGCCCTGGTCGCCGCGGGCCGTACCGTGCCCGCGGACCGCTCGGCGCATTCGCTGCACGCGTACTTCCTGCGGCCAGGCGACCCCGGGGCGCCCATCGTCTACACCGTCGACCGGATCCGGGACGGCCACTCCTTCACCACCCGCCGGGTGGTCGCCGTCCAGCACGGACAGCCGATCTTCCACCTCTCGGCCTCCTTCCAGCTGCACGAGGACGGCCTCGAGCACCAGGAGCCGATGCCGGACGTCCCCGACCCGCTCTCCCTGCCCACCGCCGAGGAGCTGCTGCCCCGCTACGAGCACCTCTTCATCGGCCCAGGGGTGACCGAGCGGATGCTCCAGGCGCGGGCGGCGGTCGATGTGCGGTACGTGGACGAGCCGCCGTTCGGCAGCGTCGGACGGCCGCGCGAGCCCAAGTCGCGGGTTTGGTTCCGGACCAACGGCAAACTGGACGGCACCGCCGACCACCCCCTGCTCCACGTCTGCCTGGCGACCTACGTCTCCGATATGACGCTGCTGGACTCCGTGCTGCTCGCCCATGGGCGCGGCGGCTGGGCGGTGGGCGACATCGTCGGGGCCAGCCTGGATCACGCCATGTGGTTCCACCGGCCGTTCCGGGTGGACGATTGGCTGCTGTACGACCAGGAGAGCCCCTCCGCGTCGGGCGGACGCGGGCTCGCCAAGGGCCGTATCTTCACCGCCGACGGGCGGCTGGCCGTCTCCGTGATCCAGGAAGGGGTCATGCGGGTGCCGCGCGGAAAGAAGTGAGCGCGGCGGGCGGCGGCCCGGAGCCGTCCGGATCGGGGCCGTCGGAAGCCGGGCCGTCCGGACCGGGCCGTCCGGATCGGGGCCGTCGGAAGCCGGGCCGTCCGGATCGGGCCGTCAGAACTGGGCCGTCAGCCCCGCCGCGTCCAGCAGGTACGCCGTCATCGCGTCGTAGAACCTCGGGTTGGTGACGTGGTCGTCCAGCGGGACCACCACCGACAGCGTGCCCTCGGACTCGCCCAGGAAGAGCGCCGGGTCGTTGCAGTCCGCGTAGCCCACCGCGTCGATCCCCCGCTGCCCCGCGCACCCCGCCCAGCCGTGGTCGGCGACCACCAGATCGGGCAGCGGCCGCCCCTCGTGGGCCAGCCCGTCGAGGATCGCCGCCATGGGCGCGGGGGAGTGGGTGTGCCACAGCGTGGCGCCCCGCTCCAGCATGGCCACGTCGCAGAACTGGAAGACGTACCCCTCGTCCGCCTGAAGCCCGCCCGGGATCTCCACGATCTCGCATCCGGCGGCCCGCAGCGCCGCCGCCGTGGCCCGGTGGACCTCCAGCAGCCCGCCCGGGTGCCCGGTGGCGAACAGCACCCGCTCGTTCGCCTCCGCCGCCTTCCGCAGCACCGACGCCATCCGGTCCAGCGCGCCGACCGTCAGCTCCGGGTCGATGGTGTCCTGCCCCGAGCGGTGCTGCGGGTCGTCCACCACACCGCAGCGCTCGGCCATGACCGCCAGCACGTCCTGCTCATCCGTCCAGCGGTCGCCCAGTTCCAGGCCGAGCCAGTAGTGGCGGTCGCCGTTCGCGAGCTTGCGGTAGTGGGAGAGGTTGTTCTCACGAGGGGTGGCGACATCGCCCGCGATGCGCGTACGGACGAGGTGGTCGATCAGTTCGGCACGGCTGGGCACGGCGCTGGGTATCGGCATGTGGCCCATTGTCGCCTCTCCGGCGGGGGAATGGGGACATCCACCGCCGGTCGGGCGTGACACGATCATGGCGACATGCCGGATGTCCGCCCGGACGGCCGCCGCCCGGGCCCCGCACCGGGCCTAACGGCGGGGCCGGCGGCTCCTGGCGGGGCGACGGGCGGCCCGGCCCGCGCGCTGTGGCTGCGGCGGCACGGGAGCGCTGATGGTCACGGGAACACCGGAGGGATCCTGTGCTCCGGTGATACGGGTGAGTTCGGGGTCGGTGGGGTGGACCCGGGCGGTCCGGGGGGTGATGCCCGCGTCGGCCATCAGCCGGGCCATGTCCCGGCGCTGGTCAGGGGTGACCAGCGTGATGACGCTGCCGGATCCGCCCGCGCGGGCGGTACGGCCGCCACGGTGCAGATAGTCCTTGTGGTCGGCGGGCGGGTCGACATTGACGACGAGATCGAGATCGTCCACATGGATGCCCCGGGCGGCGACGTTCGTGGCCACCAGCACGGTGACATGGCCGGACTTGAAGTGGTCCAGGGTCCGGGTGCGCTGCGGCTGGGACTTGCCGCCGTGCAGCGCGGCCGCCCGTACGCCACTGGTCAGCAGATGCCGGGTCAGCCGGTCGACGCCGCGCTTGGTGTGCAGGAACAGGATGACGCGGCCGTCCCTGGCGGCGACCCGGGTGACGACGGAGCGCTTGTCGGTGTCCGTGATGTGCAGCACATGGTGCTCCATCGTGGTGACGGCACCGGCGGACGGGTCCAGCGAGTGCACGGCCGGGTCGTGGAGGAACTGGCGCACCAACTGGCCGATGTTGTGGTCGAGGGTCGCGGAGAACAGCAGGCGCTGGCCGTCGGCGGGGACCTGCCGCAGCAGCCGGGTCACCTGGGGCAGGAAGCCCATGTCGGCCATTTGGTCGGCCTCGTCGAGGACCGTGATGTCCACCTGGTCCAGCCGGCAGTCGCCGCGTTCGATCAGGTCCTGGAGACGTCCGGGGGTCGCGATGACCACCTCCGCGCCGCGGCGCAGGGCCTCGGCCTGGCGGTTGATCGACACTCCGCCGACCACGGTGGCCGGGCGCAGCCGCAGCCGCCGGGCGTAGGGGGTGAGCGCGTCGGTGACCTGCTGGGCCAGCTCCCGGGTGGGGACCAGCACCAGGGCGAGGGGACGGCCGGGCTCCGCGCGCCGCCCGGCGGTGCGGGCGAGTAGGGCGAGGCCGAAGGCGAGGGTCTTGCCGGAGCCGGTACGGCCACGGCCCAGGACGTCCCGGCCGGTGAGGGCGTTGGGGAGGGCGGCCGCCTGGATCGGGAAGGGCGTGGTGACGCCCTGCTGGGCCAGCTCCTCGAGCAGCTCCTCCGGCATGTCGAGCTCGGAGAACGAGGTGACGGCGGGCAGCACAGGGGCGGAGCCGGGCGGCAGGGCGAATTCGTTTCCGCCCTCCTTTCCGCCCTTGGTTCCGCCGGCGTTTCCGCCGGTGGAGCGGGGGCGGCCAGGGCCGGCGGACCGGGAGGGCGCGGGTTTTTTGCGGTACGAGCGGGTGGAACGGCTCAATGCGGTGCCTTCTGCTGGACGCGGTGTGCGGAAACGCGTACGAGCCGGGACCCGCACCCCTTCAGGTACGGGCCCCGGCTCGTGACAGGGGCTGTGATCAGGCGGGAACGATGTTCTCGGCCTGGGGGCCCTTCTGGCCCTGGGTGACGTCGAAGGTCACCTTCTGGCCTTCCTGGAGCTCGCGGAAGCCGCTGGTGGCGATGTTCGAGTAGTGGGCGAAGACGTCGGCGCCGCCGCCGTCCTGCTCGATGAAGCCGAAGCCCTTTTCCGCGTTGAACCACTTCACGGTGCCAGTAGCCATGTCCTTCTCCTTCATATGGGGATCGGTCCGGAATGCGCGGGAAGCGCGTCCCGAGTCGCCGAAATGACCCCATCCGGAAATGACCGGCAAAAACAAGAAATGCGCCTGCGGCTACATACCGCCAGGCGCACACAAAGTCCATGGGTACCAAAACTGCAACTGAAACAAACAGTATCACGTACGCCCCCGGAACGGCGGGAACCAGGTGAGCTTAAGTGTTGACTTATATAAGCGGCGGCTGGCATAGTCCGGGCGTGCACGCACTCGATGTCCTCGGGGACCCCGTCCGGCGCCGGATATTGGAGCTGCTCGCCGAGGGGGAACGGTCCTCCGGCGAGGTCAGCTCCGTCGTCCGGGCCGAGTTCGGCATCTCGCAGCCCGCCGTATCGCAGCATCTGCGGGTGTTGCGGGAGGCCGGCTTCGCCTCCGTACGGGCCGAGGGCACACGGCGGTTGTACGCCGTCGAGGCCGCGCCCCTGCGGGAGGTCGACCGGTGGCTCGACCGGTTCCGGGGCTTCTGGGAGCAGCGGCTGGACGCGCTGGGGACGGAACTGGCGCGGGGCAAGCGGCAGCGGCGGCTCGATCAGGGGCGCGGCGGCGGCAGCGGAACCGATGCGGAGACTTGACTCATGAGCGAGATCGTCGACCAGATCAACCACATCCATCGCGAGGTCGGCAGCCGTGAGGTGCCCGACGGCGAGGCCCGTACCGTCCTGCTGCGGCGCACGTACGACGCCGCGATCGAGGACGTCTGGGACGCGTGCACCGACCCGGAGCGGATCAGCCGCTGGTTCCTGCCGGTGAGCGGCGACCTGAAGCTCGGCGGCCACTACCAGCTGACGGGCAACGCGGGCGGCGAGATCCTGCGCTGCGAACCCCCGCGGCTGCTCGCGGTGAGCTGGCTGTTCGGCGAGAACCCCGGCTTCAGCGAGGTCGAGGTCCGGCTGACCGCCGAGGGCGAGGAGCGGACCGTCTTCGAGCTGGAGCACGTCGCCGTCGTACCGCCCGAGATGTGGGACCAGTTCGGCCCCGGCGCGGTCGGGGTCGGCTGGGACGGCGCACTGCTCGGCCTCGCCCTGCACCTGACGGGCGAGGGCGCGCCCGCC
Source organism: Streptomyces javensis (assembly GCF_039525925.1). Classification (NCBI taxonomy): domain Bacteria; kingdom Bacillati; phylum Actinomycetota; class Actinomycetes; order Kitasatosporales; family Streptomycetaceae; genus Streptomyces; species Streptomyces javensis. The sequence goes on from NZ_BAAAIF010000103.1 coordinate 10,271, forward strand.
GACCCGGAGGCGTGGGCGGCCTCGGACGAGGCGCGGGAGTTCATGACCCGCAGCAGCGAGCGCTGGGGCGCGGCGTACCAGGTCTCGGGGGCCCCGGCGGACGTGGCGGCGGCGACGACGCGCGCCACGACGGAGTTCTACGTGCCCGCGCGCTGACCTCTGCCCGTGCGACGGCTGTGTCCGTGCGACGGCTGTGTCCGTAAGGGCGACGGCTGTCGGTGAGGGCGTCGACCGCCCGTAAGAGCGGCCACCCCCTACCCGTCATACCTGGGGACTACCCCGGAGATGCACTCCCCGGTGGGACGCCAACCACACGGCCGGCTCCATACCTTCCGTATTCACGACATCCGTTGGTACGGAAGGATCAGCCATGGCGTCCCGTCTTCGCCGCGCCCTGCTCGCGGCGCTCGTCACCGCCTCGGTGGTGGCGCCCCTGGTGGGGGCCGCCGGGCCCAGTGAGGTGCCCGCGCCCGCGCCGGTGGCGCTCGGGCCGGTGCGGGTCGCGGGCCTTGAGCACCGGTACGCGGCCAACCGGGAGGGGATCCGGGCGGCCGAGGTGATGGCCGCCCGGCACGGGGACCGCAAGCGGGCGCGGGCGCTGCGGAAGATGCGGGGGGCGTCGCGGCACTTCCTGTCCTTCGACGGGCGGAACGGGGGCCGTGCCGTCGAGGTGTACGGGGATCTGGGCCGCGCCACGCACATCGCCGTGCTGGTGCCGGGGTCGGACACCAACCTGGAGACGTACGACCGGTTCCGGGACGGGGCGCTCGCGCTGAGCCGTCAACTCGGGCGCCGTACGGCCGTCATCGGCTGGCTCGGGTACAAGACGCCCGGCACCGTGGCGCCCGAGGTGCTGACCACGGGCCGGGCCGACGGCGCCGCTCCCCGACTGGCCGCGTTCGTACGGGAGTTGAACGCGGCCGTACCTCGGGCCCGGATCTCGCTCCTCTGCCACTCCTACGGCTCGGTGGTCTGCGCCCGGGCCGCCCGGGGGCTGAACGCCGCGGACATCGTCCTGTACGGCAGCCCCGGGACGGGGTACGACGACGCCCGGCAGTTGCACACCCGGGCCACCGTGTGGGCCGGGCGGGGCGGGAACGACTGGATCGGCGGGGTGCCACACGTCCGGATCCCGCTGCTGGGCACGACCATCGGCTTCGGAACCGACCCGGTCTCCCGGCGGTTCGGGGCGCGGATCTTCGACGCGGGGGACGTCGGGCACAGCGACTACCTCGAGCCTGGGTCCGCCGCCCTGGTGAGCATGGGCCGGATCGTGGAGGGCCGCGATGCGTGAGACGGCCCGGTTGAGTGAGACGCCCCGGCTGGGTGGGATGGCCCGGCTGGGTGGGACGGTCCGGCCGCGTGGGACGGTCCGGCCGCGTGGGACGGTCCGCATACGTGATCTCGTCCGGCGGATCGAGGCGGCCACCCCGCCCGGCCGCGACCGCGCCGTGGACGGCCTGCGGGCCGTCGCCATCCTCGGCGTGGTGCTCGGCCACTGGCTGGTGACCGCCCTCGTGGCCGACAGTGGCACCCTGCGCGCGGCCAGTCCGCTGCTGTACCAGCCCGGACTCACCCCCGTCTCCTGGGTGTTCCAGACCCTGGCGGTGTTCTTCCTGGTCGGCGGGCAGATGGGCGCCAAGAGCCACGACAGCGCCCGCGCCCGGGGCATCACCTACCGGCGGTGGCTGCGCGCCCGGCTGGCCCGGCTGTTCCGGCCCGTGGCCGCTGTGCTGACCGTATGGGCCGTGGCGGCGGGGGTGCTGCTCGGCGCCGGGGTGAGCCTGCTGACCGTGCACACGCTGCTCAAACTCGTCCTCTCCCCGCTGTGGTTCCTGCTGGTCTACGCCGCGCTCACGGCCGCGACCCCGCTGGTGGCGCGGCTGCATCCGCTGTGGCCGCTCGCCGTCGTGCTCCATGTCGACCTGATCCGGTTCGGCTTCGACGGCCCAGCCTGGCTCGGCTGGGTCAACCTGGCGGCGGGCTGGCTGGTTCCGTACTGCCTGGGCGCCGCCTGGGGCCGCGGCAGGCTGCGCGGGCGGACGGCCGGGTGGGTGCTGCTGATCGGGGGCGCGACGGTCACCGCCGGGCTCGTCCTGTTCGGCGGCTATCCGGCGGCGATGGTCGGGGTGCCGGGCGCCCCGATCTCCAACCTCAACCCGCCCACCCTGGCGGCCGTCACCTTCGGGCTCGCCCAGTGCGGCGCGGCCCTGCTGCTGCGCGGCCCGCTGCGCAGGGTGCTGGCGCGGCCCGCCGGGTGGGCGGTGGTGGCGCTGGTCAACCTGGCCGCGATGACCGTCTTCCTGTGGCACCAGACCGCGATGATGGCGGTCAGCGTGACCACGCTGCGGCTCGCCGGACCGCAGTCCGGGCTGCACACCGTGCCCGAGGGACCCGGCTGGGTGCTCGCCCGGCTGTGCTGGCTGCCGGTGTTCGCGGGGGCGCTGCTGATCTGCTGGGCGGCGTTCCACGCGTACGAGTCGGGGCGGCCGCGGAAGGGCGGTGGCGGGGCCGTCCGCGGTGGTGGCCCCGGTGGCGGCCCCGGTGGCCGGGTCGTTCGCGGTGGTGGCCCCGGTGGCCGGGTCGTTCGCGAGGGACGTCCCGGGAAGCAGGCGCGGCAGCAGGCACAGCAGGCACGGCATGTGGAGCAGCGGAGTGTCTAGAGTCAAGGGCATGACAGGCGACAAGGTCGCGGACCGGCCGACGGGCGGCCTGCGCGCCCTGCCGTGGACGGTGGGCGAGGCCCTGCGCGCGCTGCCGGGCATCCTGCGCGAGGACCTGTGGACGGTGGCGCGCGATCCGCTGCCGCGGATGCGCTGGCTGGGTCGGCTGCCCCATGGCCATGTGGTCTTGCTCGCGGTGCTCATGGCCTGGCTCAGCATGGCGCAGTTCCAGGAGCCCGCCCGCCCGGGGACGGCCCAGGACCCGATACCGATCATCTGGTTCGTCGTGCTCGAGGCGCTGGCCGTCCAGCTGGCGCTGACCCGCCCGATACCGGCGTGGTGGCTCTCGACCGCCATGCTGGCGGTGACGGCGCTCGCCGTGGACGACCGCGTCCCCGCGTACATGCTCTACCCCTGGAACTACGGCCAGATCGCGCTGCACACCGCCGTCCTGTTCCTCCTCGCGCTGCGGGTACGCCCGCGGATCGCCGCCGAGGCGCTGGTGCTGACCCTCTTGGTAGGCGCGGTCACCTCGGCCCTCGCCTCCCAGCCCCACAACGACGGCCTCGATGACGCCCTTACGGTCTTCACCACCGCCGTGGTCGTGGGCGCCGCGCTGCGCGGCCGCCGGGTGGCGCGGACCCGGCTGGTCGAGCAGGAGGAGCTCACCGCGGAGGAACGGGCCCGGCGCACCCTGCTGGAGGAGCGCAACCGTATCGCCCGCGAGCTGCACGACGTGGTCGCCCATCACATGTCGGTGATCTCCATCCAGGCCCAGGTCGCTCCGCACCTCGCCGAGAACCCCTCGGACGAGCTCAAGGAGAACCTCGCGGGCATCCGGCAGAACGCGGTCGAGGCGCTGGCCGAACTGCGCCGGGTGCTGGGCGTGCTGCGCTCCGAGGACGCCCTGGCCGACGGCGCCCGGCACGCCCCGCAGCCCACCCTGGACCGGCTGGACGAGCTGGTGGGCACGGTGCGGGGGACCGGGATCACGATCCTTACCGATGTCACCGGGGACCGGCGTGCGCTGCCGCCGGGCGTGGAGCTGTCGGCGTTCCGCATCGTCCAGGAGGCGCTGAGCAATGTGATGCGGCACGCGCCGGGCGCCGAGGCGCGGGTCGAATTGGGGTACCAGCGGCACGGGCTGACCGTCCGGGTCGTCAACACCGCACCGGCCCGGCCCGCTCCGCCCTCACCGGGCGCCGGGCACGGGCTGCTCGGGATGCGGGAGCGCGCTGCGATGCTAGGGGGCGAGCTGACCACCGGCCCGACGCCGGACGGCGGTTACGAGGTGATCGCCGTACTTCCCACGGACCACCCCGCCCCGTCCGCCGCCGCGCCCGAGACCGCCGAGGACCCCGTATGACGACGACCATCCGCGTCCTGATCGCCGATGACCAGATGATGGTCCGCCAGGGCTTCACGGTGCTGCTCAACGCCGAACCGGACATGGAGGTCGTCGGCCAGGCCGTGGACGGGGCCGACGCCATCGCCCAGGTCGCCCAACTGGCCCCGGACGTGGTCCTGATGGACATACGGATGCCGGGGGTCGGCGGTATCGAGGCCACCCGCCGACTCACCGAACCCGCCGGCGCCACCGTCAAGATCCTCGTGCTCACCACCTTCGACCTGGACGAATACGTCTACGAGGCGCTGCGCGCGGGCGCGTCCGGGTTTCTGCTGAAGGACGCCTCGGCGGATGAACTGGCCCATGCGGTACGGGTGGTGGCGGCCGGTGACGCGCTGCTGGCGCCGAACATCACCAAGCGCCTGATCGGCGAGTTCTCCAGGGTGACCGCCGCCGCCCCGCGCGGGCCCCTCCGGGCCCGGGTGGGCGACCTGACGGAGCGCGAGACCGAGGTGCTCACGCTGATCGCCCAGGGGCTGTCGAACGCGGAGATCGCGGCACGGCTGGTGGTGGCCGAACAGACCGTGAAGACCCATGTGAGCCGGATCCTGTTCAAGCTGGGTCTGCGCGACCGGACCCAGGCGGCGGTCTTCGCGTACGAGTCGGGGCTGGTGCGCCCGTCGGCGTCCTGACCCGGCTCTCCCAGGGTGTCCGGCGGACCTTTCCCCTCCCCGCCCCTTCCCGAAACTGGGGCTCCGCCCCAGACCCCGGGCGGGCCGGGGTTGCGTCCCGGGCTTCGGGTGGGCTGGGGTTGCGTCCCGGGCTTCGGGTGGGCTGGGGTTGCGTCCCGGGCTCCGGGTGGGCTGGGGTTGCGTCCCGGGCTTCGGGCGGGCTGGGGTTGCGTCCCGGACTTCGGGCGGGCCGGGGTTGCGTCCCAGATCCCGGGTGGGCCGGGGTTGCGTCCCGGACCCCGGATGGGCCGGGGTTGCGTCTCAGACCTCGGGCGAACCGGGGCTGCGCCCCAGACCCAGGGTGGGCCGGGGTTGCGCCCCAGACCCCGGGTGGGCCGGGGTTGCGTCCCGGACTCCGGGTGGGCCGGGGCTGTGTCCCGGACTTCGGGCGGGCCGGGGTTGCGTCCCAGACTTCGGGCGGGCCGGGGCTGCGTCCCAGACTCCGGGGTCCAGGGGTGAAGCCCCTGGGTCGGGAAGGGGCGGGGAGGAGAGCAGCCCGCCGCAGGCGGCACCCTCGTATGTGAACCTGGGTTCAGATATTGAAGACATCACGCCATCCATTGACCTGTCGTGTTCACCTCTTTATGGTCACTGCGACCGTCACCGGCGAACCACGACGGAGAACGATGACGTACTCCCCCCTCCGGCTGCCCCGGCCCGCCCGGCTGATCGCCCCGCTCCTCGTCTGCGGGCTGATCGCCGCCGTGCCCCCGGCGTCCGCCGCTCCCGAATCCGATCCCTCCGCGGCGGCCGACGCCACCGCCGGAGGGGACTGCACGCGCGGGCCGTCCGACGGCTGGGCGCTCTCCTCCAGCCGTATCGACCCCAAGGACAGCTCCCACGCGTATGTGGGCAACGGCTATCTGGGGCAGCGGGTGCCGCCCCAGGGGACCGGGTACTCCGGAGGGGGTGACAAGACCGGCTGGCCGCTGTTCACCCCCCGCTACGACGGCGCCTTCGTCTCCGGCCTCTACGCGCACAACGCGAAGACGACCGAGAACCGGCAGGTGGCCGCCGCCATCCCCACCTGGTCCACGCTGAACGTGGCCACCGGGGGCGACCGCTCGGAGACCTTCGGCTCCCAGACCTCCGCCGGGCGGATCTCCCACTACCGGCAGACGGTCTTCATGCGCTGCGGTCTGGTGCGGACCTCCCTCACCTGGACCGCGTCCGACGGGCGCGCCACCGACCTCACCTATGACATCGTCGCCGACCGCGCCAACGCGCACGTGGGCGCCGTAAGGATGCGGATGACCCCGCACTGGGGCGGGGACGCGACCGTCACCGATCTGCTCGACGGGCGCGGCGCGCGGCGGATGAGCGGGACCGGCGGTGGCGCCCATAAGGGCGGCACGGTCGATGTCGCCTTCCGTACGGATGGCACGAAGACCGACGGAGCCGTGGCCTCCACACTGCGCCCCGGCCCGGGCGTCCGGGCGGCAGGGACGAAGTCGGCCGGGACCAAGTCGGGCGGCACGGATGCCGGTGGGAAGGAAACCGGTGGCGGTACGGACACGGCGCGGAACCTGTCCGCGCGCCAGGGCCTCCGCTTCCCCGTACGCCCCGGGCGCTCCTATGAGTTCACCAAGTACGTGGGCGTGGACACCGCGCTGACCTCCCACAGCCCGCGCGCCGACGCACTCGCCGCCTCCCGCCGCGCTGCGGACCAGGGCTGGGACGGGCTGTTCGCCGCGCACAGCGCCGCCTGGAAGCGGCTGTGGCGCTCCGACATCGAGGTGGCCGGGCGCCGTCAGCGCGACCTCCAGGACTGGGTGCGCTCCGCGCAGTACGGCCTGCTGTCCGCCACCCGCGCCGGCTCCCGGAACAGCATCTCCCCGACCGGGCTCAGCAGCGACAACTACGGCGGGCTGATCTTCTGGGACGCCGAGACCTGGATGTACCCCGGGCTGCTGGCCACCCATCCCGAACTCGCCAAGTCGGTGGTGGAGTACCGCTACAAGACCCGCGCCGGCGCCCGCGCCAACGCCCGCAAGCTGGGCTACCCCGGTCTGTTCTACCCCTGGACCAGCGCGAGCAAGGGCGGGCTGTGGACCGAGTGCCACAGCTGGGACCCGCCGCACTGCCGCACCCAGAACCACCTCCAGAGCGATATCGCCGTGGCGGCCTGGCAGTACTACCAGTCGACGGGCGACACCCGGTGGCTGCGCGGACGCGGCTGGCCGGTGCTCAAGGGGATCGCCGAGTTCTGGGCGGGGCGCGCCACGCACAACGCCGACGGCAGCTACTCCATCAAGAACGTGGCCGGTCCCGACGAGTACAGCAACGGCGTGGACGACGCGGTCTTCACCAACGCCGGGGCCGCCACCGCCCTGCGCGACGCCGCCCGCGCCGCCCGCCTCCTCGGCGAGCCGGTGCCCGCCGCCTGGAAGCGGATCGCCGACCGGCTGCGGATCCCGTACGACAAGAAGAGCCAGGTCTTCCGGCAGTACGACGGCTACAAGGGCTCGCTGATCAAGCAGGCCGACACCGTGCTGCTGATGTACCCGCTGGAGTGGCCGATGTCCGGTCAGGCGGCCGCCAGGACGCTCGACTACTACGCGGCCCGCACCGACCCGGACGGCCCGGCCATGACGGACTCGGTGCACGCCATCGACGCCGCCGCCATCGGCGAGCCCGGCTGCTCCACGTACACCTACCTCCAGCGCGCCATCAAGCCGTTCGTCCGCGGCCCCTTCGACACCTTCTCCGAGGCGCGGGGCGAGAAGGCGGGTGCGCAGGACCCCCTGTCCGGCTCCCCGGCGCAGGACTTCCTCACCGGTAAGGGCGGCTTCCTCCAGGTCTTCACCCACGGTCTGACCGGGATGCGGATGGACGAGGACGGTGTGCGGCTCGACCCGACGCTGCCGCCGCAGCTCCACGACGGTGTCACCCTGCACGGGCTGCACTGGCGGGGCCGCAGCTACGACGTGGCCATCGGCCCGCACGAGACGACCGTAAGGCTGACGGCGGGCGCGCCGATGCGGATCGAGACCCCGAACGGTGGCGCACAGGTCGTGAGCCGGGGCGCGCCCGCGGTGCTCAAGACCCGCCGTCCCGACCTCGAGCCGACCGACAACGTCGCGCGCTGCGGTAAGGCGACGGCGAGCACGGAGGAGCCCGGGATGTACGCGGGCGCCGCCGTGGACGGCAACGCGGCCACCGCCTGGGTGCCCGACGCCGCCGAGGGCACCCTTACGGCCGACCTCGGACGCGCCGTGCGGCTGGCGAAGGTCAGCCCGGAGTGGACCCGCACCCGCCCCGCCTCCCACGAGGTGCGGACCTCGCTCGACGGCCGCCACTGGCGCGAGGGGACGACCGGCGCGGCCCGTTTCGTACGGGTCACCGTGCGGTCGGCGGACGACAAGAAGCGCGCGGGCATCGAGGAGTTGCGGGTGACGCGCGCCAAGTGACCCCGTGGGGGCCGGGACGCGCGGTCCGTGCGCAGCGGACGTAGTCCGTGCACGGCGGACGTGGTCCATGCACGCAGGATCAAGACAGTGTGCACAGGAGGCCAACGACATCCCGGCCCCGGCGGGCCCATGCTGATCAGTGACGGGTGAGCAGGGTTGCTACGGGGGGAGCCCCGCTCACCTGTTCGCCGCAAGCGCCCTATGGCGGAAGTCCCGTGGGGGCACGCCATAGGCGCTGCGGAAGGCACGGCTGAAGTCCGCGGCGTGGCTGAAGCCCCAACGGGCGGCGATGACATGGATGGGGGTGTCGCCCAGAGCGGGATCGGCGAGGTCGCGGCGGCAGCGTTCCAGGCGCTGGGCGCGGATCCATGCGGAGACGGTGTGCCCCTGCTCCTCGAAGAGGCGGTAGAGGTACCGGAGCGAGATGTGATGGGCCGCGGCGATCGAAGCCGGGGTGAGCCCCGGGCGGTCCAGATTCCGCCGGACGAATTCCTGGATGCGTAACCGCAGAGTACGCCGACGGCTCTCGGGGGTGAGCCGGTTCTCGGCGAGCGCCTCGGCACCGGCGTCGAGCTCATGCGCGAGCAGCGCGTTGAGCAGATCGACGGCGACGGTGCCGAGGCGCGGTGCGTCGGCCGGGCCGTAGGCGTCGGACTCGGTGGCCAGCCGGGTGAGGAAGTCGGCGAGCATGGCCCCGATCCCGGACCGTCCGGACAGCCGCCGCCCGAGCAGCAGTTGGAGTTCGGCGGGTGGGAACGGCAGCAGCGAGGGGTGGAGGGTGACCGTCATCCCGTCGACCCTGCCGCGCTCGCACACCGCCAGATACGGCGCGGAGGTGGAGGTGAGCATGAACTGCCAGGCGCCGACCGTGGTTTCGGCGTCCCCGTGGCACACGTCGCTCTCCCCGCGCAGGGTGAGCCGCAGATGGTAGAGCTCCGGGTCGGAGCGCCGGATGTGGGCCGCCGTGCGCTCGTTCCGCAGTGACGGCACGGAGGTGTAGGTCAGCATCACCTCGCCGATGTCCACCCCGCCCCGTACGTTCGCGCGGAAGTCGTGCTCATGGTCGCTGCGCAGCTCCATGGGGATCGACGTGAGTTCGCACAGGGCACGCCATGCCGCGAAGCGTTCCGCGGGCGGGATGTCGTCGATCCGGGGCACCGTCACGATCATCATCCTTTCGCCTGGCTGGTGGTGCGCTTTTCGATGGGCGCGACCTTAGACAGCCGTGCTAAGTGTTTGATGAACGGTCCGGTATTGAACAGTCCGCTTTTGGGCGATTCCGCGAATGTGTGTCCTGGGGGCTGTGTCCTCAGGACTGTGTCCTCAGGGCTGTGTCCTCAGGGCTGTGTCCTCGGGACTGTGTCCTCAGAGCGCGGTCAGGATCCGTGGGCCGTCGTCCGTGATCGCCACCGTGTGCTCGCTGTGGGCGGCGCGGCTGCCGTCCGTCGTCCGCAGCGTCCAGCCGTCGGCGTCGGTGGCGTACGCGTCCAGGCCGCCCGCCAGGAATATCGGCTCGATGGCCAGCACCAGCCCGTGCCGCAGCGGAAAGCCGCGGCCGGGCCGCCCCTCGTTGGGGACCGGCGGGTCCTCGTGCATCCGCCGGCCGATGCCATGGCCGCCGTAGTCCTCCATGATGCCGTAGCCCGCGGCGCGCCCCACCGTCCCCACGGCGTGGGAGATGTCGCCCATCCTGCCTCCCACGACGGCCGCCGCGATCCCCGCCTCCAGCGCCTGCCGGGTGGTCTCGATCAGCCGCACGTCGGCCGGGCGCGGGGTGCCGACGGTGAAGCTGACCGCGGCGTCACCGCTCCAGCCGTCCAGCGTCGCACCGCAGTCGACGGTCACCAGATCGCCGTCGCGCAGCCGGTAGTCGCCCGGGATGCCGTGGACGATGGCGTCGTTGACCGAGGCGCAGATGACCGCGGGGAAGGGGGTGGGCGCGAACTGCGGCCGATAGCCGAGGAACGGGGAGCTCGCCCCGGCCTCGCGCAGCACCTCCCGCGCCGCCTCGTCCAGCTCGCGCAGCGAGACGCCGACGGCCGCCGCCCGCTGTGCGGCGTCGAGCGCCGAGGCCACGACGCGGCCCGCCGCGCGCATCGCGTCCAGGGACGCGTCGGTCTTGATTTCCACCATGGGTGAGTCCCTTCGCATGACCGCATGACCGAACCGCCGGTTCGGTGTGCGCCAATTACTATACCGGTATTAGTATCACGGTCATGGTGCGCACTCCTCTCACCCCGCTGGAACGTGAACGCGGTCGCTTCCTCGGCGCTCTGCTGCGTCAGGCCCGTGGCGAACGGAGCATGGCCGAGGTCGCGGCCGGGGCCGGGATCTCCGCCGAGACCCTCCGGAAGATCGAGACCGGCCGGGCCCCGACCCCCGCCTTCTTCACCATCGCGGCTCTCGCCGCCACTCTCGGGCTGACCCTGGGCGAGATCGCGGAGCGCTGCGCCGCGGTGACCGCGCCGGAGCCGGGGGAGGGGGCGACGGAGGAGGCGGCCTAGCGGGGGGTGTCCGCCGGGCCGCGCCGCCTGCGGCGGGCATGTTCCCCTCCCCGCCCCTTCCCACAACTGGGACTCCGCCCCAGACCCCGCCCGCGCCCGCCCCGGGCCCCAGGGCTTCGCCCCGGGCGGCGCGGCTGGCGCCCCGGTCGGTGGGCTGGCCGTGGTGACGGTCGGCCTGTCGGTCCTTGGGGTTCAGGGACGGAGCCACTGCCGCGCCCCGGACCCCAGGGCTTCGCTCCAGGCGGCGCGGTCGGCCCCCGGTCGGTGGGCTGGCCGTGGCGACGGGCGGCCCACCGACCCCGGGGCCCAGGGGTGGAGCCCCTGCCGCGCCTCGGGTCCAGGGCTCCGGCCCGGATCCTGGGGTCCAGGGCCGAAGTCCCTGGTATCGGGAAGGGGCGGGGAGGGGAAAGATCCGCCCCCGCAGCCCGTCGCGCCCCGATCCATTTGTTGCGGCAGGATGAAATCCGCACATCAGTGTGTTGGTGCCTTCCGGAAGCGTGTGCGGATCGGGAGGTTCACGGGTGGCGGTCGTAGCGGCGGACGCATCGGATGAAACGGGCAAAAGGGGTGCGGGCGGATCGGACGCGGATGGCCCGGAAGCCGGACAGGGCTGGGTAAGGCGGCTGTTCGGCTACTGCTGGCAGTACCGCGCCGATGTGCTGCTCGCCCTCGGCGCCTCACTCGCCGGAATGGCCGTCATGGCGCTCGTCCCGCTGGTGCCGAAGCTGATCATCGACGATGTGATCGTCTCGCACGACCGGTCCCTCGCCCCCTGGGCCACCCTGCTGATCGTCGCCGCCCTCGTGGTGTACGTCCTCACCTACGTCCGCCGCTTCTACGGCGGACGGCTCGCCCTCGACGTCCAGCACGCCCTGCGCACGGAGATGTTCGCGGCCATCGCCCGCTTCGACGGCAGACGGCAGGACAAGCTCTCCACCGGCCAGATCATCGGCCGGGCCACCAGCGACCTCCAGCTGATCCAGGGCCTGCTCTTCATGGTGCCGATGATGATCGGCAACATTCTGCTCTTCCTGGTCTCGCTCGTCGTGATGGCGGTGCTCTCACCGCTGCTCACCGTCGTCGCCCTCGCCGTCGCCCCCGCCCTGTGGATCCTCGCCTCGCGCAGCCGCATCCGGCTCTTCCCCGCCACCTGGTACGCCCAGGGGCAGGCGGCCGCCGTCGCGGGCGTGGTCGACGGGGCCGTGACCGGTGTGCGGGTGGTCAAGGGGTTCGGGCAGGAGGCGCAGGAGACCGACAAGCTGCGCGAGGTCGGCCGGGGGCTGTTCGCGGCCCGGCTGCGGACCGTAAGGCTGAACTCCCGCTACACCCCGGCCCTCCAGGCCGTTCCCGCCCTCGGCCAGGTGGCCATGCTGGCGCTCGGCGGTTGGATGGCCACGCGGGGCCAGATCACCCTCGGCACCTTCGTGGCGTTCTCGACGTATCTCGCCCAGCTCGTGGGCCCGGTGCGGATGCTCACCATGCTGCTGACCATCGGACAGCAGGCGCGGGCCGGGGTCGAGCGCGTCTTCGAGCTCATCGACACCGAGCCCGTCATCGAGGAGCGCCCCGATGCCCGGGAGCTTCCCGAGGACGCCCCGGCGACGGTCGAGTTCGACCGGGTGAGCTTCGGCTACGACCCCGAGCGGCCGGTGCTCTCCGAGGTGTCCCTGCGCATCGAGCCGGGCGAGACCCTGGCCGTCGTGGGCGCCTCCGGAAGCGGCAAGTCGACGCTGTCCATGCTGCTGCCGCGCTTCTACGACGTGTCGTCGGGCGCGGTGCGGATCGGCGGCCACGATGTGCGGGAGCTGACGTACGCCTCGCTGCGCGGGGCGGTCGGGCTGGTGCCGGAGGACAGCTTCCTCTTCTCCGACACCGTGCGCGCCAACCTCGCCTACGGGCTGCCGGACGCGAGCGAGGAGCGGATCCTGGCCGCCGCCCGCGCCGCCCAGGCCGACGGCTTCATCTCCGAGCTGCCGGGCGGCTATGACACCGAGGTCGGCGAGCAGGGGCTGACCCTCTCCGGCGGCCAGCGCCAGCGGCTGGCGCTGGCCCGCGCGATCCTCACCGACCCCCGGCTGCTCGTCCTGGACGACGCCACCTCGGCGGTGGACGCGCGCGTCGAGCACGAGATCCACGAGGCGCTCCGGGGCGTCATGGCGGGCCGTACGACGCTGCTGATCGCCCACCGCCCCTCCACCCTCGCCCTCGCCGACCGCATCGCGGTGATGGACCGGGGCCGGGTCGTGGACGTGGGCACGGACGAGGAGCTGAGGGCGCGGAGCGCCCTGTACCGGAGCCTGCTGACGGACGACACCGGGCCCGCCGTCGCGGGCGCTGCCGGGGCCGCCGTTTCGGACGGCGGCGAGCCCGCCGTCCGAGGCGGCAGGCTCGGCGCCGCCCGAAGCGGC
>NZ_BAAAIF010000104.1:0-23283 GCF_039525925.1 Streptomyces javensis
ACCTCCATCGAACGTTTCGTCGAGGAGGAATTCGCTCCCCGGTACCGCGCGGCCGAATCGGAGTGACATTCCCTGACGGGCTCGTCGCTGCGGCGAGTGACGCGCGAGAGCAGGCCCCCCCGGACCTGCTCTCCGCGCAGGAAGACTCCACCAGGCGCCGCCGCCCTCACAGCGCTCCTCGAGGGCCTTCCGTGGTCCGCTGAGCCGCGCCCAGGGCTCAACGGCCCCATTTCCTCGCGAAGGCGAGGTCGGGATCAGGCGGCTTGGCCGAGTCGGCCGAGTACACCACGTTGGGGCCCGAGCACGAGGGCTACCGGCGGGCCCGGATCGCGCACCGATGAGTTTTGCGCGCCGCGCTGGTCTATACGCCGGACACCCACGGACGGAAGGCTGGGCCATGCGGAAACTGATCTACGGTATGAACCTGACCCTGGACGGCTACATCGCCGCGGTCGGCGACGACATCGGCTGGAGCGGACCGCCGAGCGACGAGCTGTTCCAGTGGTGGCTCGACCACGAGCAGGCGAGTGGCCTGTCGCTGTATGGGCGCAAGCTGTGGGAGACGATGAGCTCCTACTGGCCGACCGGCGACCAGCAGCCCAACGCCACCCCGGCGGAGATCGAGTTCGCGCGGAACTGGCGGGACACGCCGAAGGTGGTGTTCTCCTCGACGATCGACAAGGTCGACTGGAACACCCGCCTGGTCACCGGCGACGCGATCGCCGAGATCACCCGCCTCAAGGCCGAGGACGGCGGCCCGATGAACATCGGCGGCGCAACGCTCGCCGGGGCGGCCATGCGCGCCGGGCTGATCGACGAGTACGTGATCGCCACCCATCCGGTCCTGGTGGGCAGCGGCACGCCGTTCTTCACCGCGCTGGACAGCTGGGTGAACCTGAACCTGGTGGAGACGCGGACGTTTCCCGGCGGCGTGGTCCTGACCAGGTACGAGACGAGGCGCTGAGCAGCAGCACCCACGCGCTAGTTGGCTGCCCTGCCGCTGCGGCGGCATGCCTGGCCCGAAGCCGCTGGGCCCGAGGACGGCTAGGAACTCCCCTGGCCGTACGTCGAGTTCGAGGCCGCGCCACACCGTGCGGTCGCCGTAGGACAGGGCGGCGCCGCGCAGGCTGATCACCGCCGCCGTGCCGGTGTCGCTGGGTTCGGCCTGGCCCTGGCGGGCCCGGCGCGCGAAGGCCCGCGCCTTGACCCGCTTGTCCGTGAACAGCGCCAGGGTGTCCCGCAGGGTCTTCGGAGAGACGCCGTCGCCCTCCTCGATGGCCTCGCTGAACTCCTCGGCGTCTTGTTCGCCAGCCCGCACGCCTCGGTCAGGTAGAGCGGCACCGGCTCCGTGATGGCGACGCCCTCGCCGCCGTGCTTCTTCTTGATCTCCGCTTCCTTCGCCTGAAGCGGCTTGACCTTCTCCTTGAACGCCTCGGCGTTCTTGGTGAAGGTGGCCGCGTCGTCGGGAGCGGCCTTGCCGAGTGCGGCGGCTATGCGGTCGGCGACCTTGGCGACGCTGGGGAAGTCGTACCGGACGTGCTCGTTGAGCTCGCCGCCCTTCGGGGCGGTCTTGCCGGAGACCTTGACCGCGTTGATCACCTCGGCGGAGGTGTTGCCCTTGAGCATCCGGTCCACGAAGTCGTCGTAGCCGCCGTTCTCGATGACGACCTTCGCCTTGGACAGGGCCAGTTGGGTCCGGGTGTCGGCCTCGTAGGCCGGAGTCCGAGCTGCCGCAGCCTGCCAGAAGGGCGAGGGAGGCGCCGGTGATCAGTGCCAGATGGCGGGACGGGGACGAGGGCATGGATCCTCCACGACGGGTGGGAACTCCCCGGCCGACGAACCGTGCATGACGCTTGCCTCCCGCTACACAGGCATCGATCTGTTGCGCATGCTAGTTGAACATGACATCCATGACCAGGACGGGTGGGTTGGCTGTCAGTGCTGTGGTACCGGCACGGCCTCGTGTGGTCCGTGCTCGTGGTCGCAGCTCTCGTCGAGGCCGTAGGTCTCCCAGGCGGGGAAGGGATCGTCCCAGGTCACCCAGTGGGGTACGCCCCGTGCGTGCTCGTCGTCGGTGAGCAGGCACGCGGACAGGGCCGTGTGCAGGGCGGCGGGACGCAGTCCGGTGCCGATGAAGACGAGTTCCTGACCGCGGTCGGGGCCGGGTGCGGAGCCGGGCCCGCCGCCGTCGCGTGCTCCGGACGGCTCGAACCGGGCCACGGCGCCGGCCTGTGACCACAGCCCGGTCACGCGCGGGCGGGTGGCCAGCCAGAAGAAGCCCTTGGAGCGCAGGACGCCGCCGTAGGTCCCGCTGTCCAACTCGGTGGCGACGAAGTTCCACAGCCGGGCGGGGTGGAACGGCCGGGTGGCGCGGAAGACGGTGCTGGAGATGCCGTATTCCTCGGTCTCGGGGACGTGGTCGCCGTTGAGCTCCATGACCCAGCCGGGGGCCTGCTGGGCGCGTTCGAGGTCGAAGCGGCCGGTTCCGAGCACCTCCGCGGGGGCGACTCGGCCGTGGGTGGCGGGGACGATGCGGGCGGCCGGGTTGAGCCGGGACAGCGCCGCCGCCAGGCGTTCGGCGGTCTCGGGGGTGACCAGGTCGAGCTTGTTGAGGACGATGACATCGGCGAACTCGACCTGGTCCATGAGGAGGTCGCTGACGGTGCGCTCGTCGTCCTCGTACTGGTCAAGGCCCCGCTCGGCCAGTTCGTCGCCGCCTGTGAGCTCCGGCAGGAAGCCCGCGGCGTCGACGACGGTGACCATGGTGTCGAGCCGCGCGACCTCGCCCAGCGTGGCGCCGTCATCGCGCGGGAAGGCGAACGTCGCGGCGACGGGCATGGGTTCGGAGATGCCGCTGGACTCGATGAGGAGGTAGTCGAACCGCCCCTCCCTGGCGAGCCGGTCCACCTCCTCCAGCAGGTCGTCCCGCAGGGTGCAGCAGATGCAGCCGTTGACCATCTCGACCAGGCGCTCTTCGGTGCGGGAGAGGGCCGCGTCGCCGTCGCGGACGAGGGTTGCGTCGATGTTCACCTCGCTCATGTCGTTGACGATGACCGCGACGCGCAGTCCTTCGCGGTTGTTGAGGAGGTGGTTGAGGAGGGTGGTCTTGCCGGATCCCAGGAAACCCGACAGGACCGTCACCGGAAGCTGATCGGCCATGGGGCGGTCAGCCCTCGGGGTGCAGCAGTCCGCGCCGGTAGGCGGGGACGAGGTTGCGCGGTACGCGGTGTTCGCGGCCGTTGACGGTGATCGTCACCAGTTCCGGCGCGTTCGCCTTCCACTGGGCGCGGCGGTGGCGGGTGTTGCTCCGGGACATCTTCCGCTTGGGCACGGCCATGACGTCGGGGTCCTTTCCTGTTCGGCGGGTGGTCTCCACACCGTATATGAAAATGGGTACCGTTTCCATGTAGTCTCCGCGGTGACACCGTGACGTCGTCATCCAGGAGGAGATGTGCCGCTGGTGCTGCTGCGGGTGCGCAGAACCGCCCACGCCGTCGTGACCGCCATTGCCCAGGCGGCGGAGTGAGCACCGGCGCGAACGCGGGCCGGGGTCTGCTGGGTCTGGTGTGCGGCAACACCCCGGAAGTCCGGGGGCGTGTACTCGACCTGCTGCGGTGTGCCTCGCCCGACGCCCTGGTGCTCTCGGTCTCGGTCCACGCCGACGGGACGGCGCGGTACCCCTTCGTACAGCGCTTCGTCATGGGCGGTGAGGAACGGCGGAGGGCCTCGCTGTGCCACGGGGCGACCGGAGACCCGGCGGTGATCATCCGGCAGGACCTGGATGCCATCGCCCGGACCGCCGCACGTCCGCATGTCGTGCTCGCGCTCCCCGACACCGTGGACACCGCGCCCTTCCTCGCCGAGCTGTGGCGGACCCCGCTGGGCAGGACTCCGCTGTCGCACCACTACGAACTGGCCCCGACCGCCGTCGGCGTGGATCCCGGCCGCCTGCTGAACGATCTGCGCTGTGTGCACCGCGCCACCCGCGTCCTCGGCCACGACCCGAATGCGGCGCCCCTCACGGTCGCCGAAGCCGCCGCCCGCCAACTGGAGGCCGCCCAGGTGATGGTCCTGCGGGGCGGGCCGGGGGAGGGGGACGGCCGCCGGGAGGGGTGCCGCGCCCTGCTCGGCCATCTCAACCCGTCGGCGGTGGTGCATCTCGACTCCGACGACGCCGATCTCACCGCGCTGACGGCTCTGGCGCGGCCTGACCCCGGCTGGAGCGCGGCCGGACCGGCCGACCGTCTCGACATCGTCGCCCCCGTCGTACGCCGCCGCGGCGTCGACCACGGTGTGACCTCGGTGCTCTGGCGGTCCCGTCGCCCGCTGCATCCCGAGCGGCTGGCGGAGGGCCTGCCGCGCGTCATGCCGTCGGTGGTGCGCAGCCGCGGACACCTGTGGTCGGCCACCCGCCCGCGGACGGTCATCTCCTGGCGCTCGGCCGGGCGCCACCTCGAACTGCGCGAGGCGGGAGGCTGGTTGGAGGGCGAGGACGCCGCGGCATGGCGCGCCGCCTCGCCCCAGCGCCGGACGCTCGCCTCGTGGTACTGGGACGACTACTACGGCGAACGGCGCAACGAGATCGTCTTCACCGGTGCCGACCTGGACGCCGACCGGTTGCGGGCCGCGCTGGACTCCGCCGTGCTCGACGACGGTGAACTGGCCCTCGGCACCGAGCGCTGGGCCCGCCTGCCCGATCCGCTGCTCGGCGACGTGGCGCCCGGCCCGGAGGGCTGACACGGCACCATGAGGGCGCGGCCGGCCTCGACGATCTCGGCCTCGCCGCCGCGCGGGGCGGCGAGGGGACGTTGCCGGGTCCCGTGGAGAGGTGGCCGGGCCGACCGACGGGAGGCGGCCCGGCGGTGGTTACCAGCTGCTCTTGGTCACTCCGGGGAGTTCGCCCGCGTGTGCCATTTCCCGCAGGCGGATGCGGGACAGGCCGAAGGCACGCAGATGGCCGCGGGGGCGGCCGTCGATGGAGTCGCGGTTGCGTACGCGGGTGGCGCTGGCGTCGCGGGGCTGGCGGCGCAGTTCCCGCTGGGCGTCGAGCCGTTCCTGCTCCGGGGTCCGGGGGTCGGCGATGAGCGCCTTCAGTTCGGCGCGGCGCTTGGCGTAGCGCGCCACGATCACCCGTCGCCGCTCATTCTTGGCGATCTTGCTCTTCTTGGCCATCAGACCTTTCCTCCCCGGGCGCGGATGCGGGCCACGGCGGCCTCGATGCCGATCGTGTCGACGGTTTTGATGGCCTTGGTGCTGAGGGTGAGGCGGATGTGGCGGCCCTCGCTGGGCAGCCAGTAGCGCTTGTGCTGGATGTTGGGGTCGAACCGGCGCTTGGTGCGGCGGTGGGAGTGGGAGATGTGGTGGCCGAAGCCGGGCTGTCGGCCGGTGAGTTGGCAGTGGGCGGACATGGGCCCTCTTTCTCGTGCGGGGTTACGACGGCAGCACCGTATCAGCTAAATGAAAATGAAAATCGATCCTATGTATGCTGTCGTCCATGGCACGCAATGAACTACGCCCGATCATCAAGCTGAGGTCCACCACGGGCACCGGCTACACGTATGTGACCCGCAAGAACCGGCGGAACGACCCCGACCGGATGACCCTGCGCAAGTACGACCCGATCGTCGGCCGCCACGTCGACTTCCGTGAGGAGCGCTGACCGCCATGAAGCCCGGCATTCACCCCGCGTACCGGCCCGTCGTCTTCCGTGACCGGTCCGCCGACTTCGCCTTCCTCACCCGCTCCACCGCCACCAGTGACAAGACCGTGGAGTGGCGGGACGGCAACAGCTATCCCGTGATCGACGTCGAGATCTCCTCGGCGAGCCACCCCTTCTACACCGGCAATCAGCGCGTCGTGGACACCGCGGGCCGCGTCGAGCGGTTCGAGCGGCGCTACGGACGCGGACGGGGGGACCGGTGAGCGTGGCGGAGGGGCGGCTGCCCGTCGCCATCGTCGGCGGGCTGCACGCCGACGCGCGCCGGGCGGCCGTCGAGGAGATCCTGCGCACGGTGCCCGGCTCCGTGGCGCTGCACCACGACCTGTCCGCCGCCACCGACCGTTCCGTGCGCCGCACCGTGCGCGACGCCTCCGGACCGCTCGGCGAGGGCGAGGCGCCGCTGGTGAACGACTGCGCGTGCTGTGCGCTGCGCGAGGACATGGTCCCCGAACTGCTGCGCCTGGCCACGGGTGGCGGGCACCGGCTCGCCGTCGTCGAACTGTGGGAGTCGGTCGAGCCCCAGGCCATGGCCGCCGTCATCGCTGCCGAAGGCGCGCCGCTGGAGCTGGCCGGGGTGGCCACCGCGGTCGACCCGGCCCTGATGGTGCCGTACCTCGCCAATGGCGACGACCTGGCGGAGGTCGGTCTCGCCGCCGCCCCGACCGACCAGCGCACCGTCGGCGACACGTTTGCCCGGCAGCTGGAGTACCCCACGGTGATCGCCGTCGTCGAGGACGTGGCGTCGGAAGAACCCGCGGACGACGGCGATCTCGCTCTGCTGACCCAGCTCACCCCGGGCGCGCGGCAGGTGCGTGTCGGCGATGGGGCTCTGGGGGTGGCTCTGCCGGCCGGGTTCGATGTCGAGGCGGCGGCAGCCCGTCAGCATCCGGCGTGTGCGCTGCTGCCGCAGGAGAGCGAAGAACACGGGGTGAGCACCCTGGTCTGGCGTCGCGACCGCCCCTTCCATCCGGATCGGCTGTATGAGGCGCTGGAAGATCTGAGCTGTGCCGCGGCCCGCAGCCGTGGCCGCTTCTGGCTGGCGGACCGGCCCGACACCCTGCTGTCGTGGGACGCGGCGGGTGGCGCCCTGTGCGTGGAATCCGCCGGGCCCTGGCTGGCCGCGCTGCCGGACGCCGCCTGGGACATGGTGCCGGCCGAGCGTCGGGTGGCCGCTTCGCTGGACTGGCATCCCGAACACGGCGACCGCTGTCAGCACATGACCTTCACCTCGCCCGGCCTCGACCGAGAAGGTCTGGTCGCCCTGCTGGACTCGTGTCTGCTGACCGACGCCGAGTACGCGGCGGGGCCGGACGGCTGGAAGAAGCTGTCGCACGCTTTTGACGAATTGCTCGACCCGGTGTCCTGAACGCGGATGGGCACCGTAGGAAAGGAACTGATCATGTCCCGACGCATCGGCACCAAGCGCCCGGACCCCAAGCGCCGCCGTGTCAACCCGCTCGACGCGGCGGGCATCACCTACGTGGACTACAAGGACACCGACCTGCTGCGGAAGTTCATTTCCGACCGCGGCAAGATCCGCAGCCGCCGGGTGAGCCATGTGACGCGCCGACAGCAGCGCCAGATCGCCCGCGCCATCAAGAACGCGCGCGAGATGGCCCTGATCCCTTACGGCTCCCGGTAGCCGCTCCGGTCGCTGAGGGGTGGTCATCGCCGATGACCACCCCTCAGCGGCTTTCCTCATGTGTCGCGGATGCCGAGGCACAGAGGGCCTGGAGTGCGGCGGCGACGGATGCCGCCGCCGTCGAGGCGGGCGGCCGCGCGGAGACCTGCCACCAGGAAGAAGGAACCGGATCGGCGGTCCCCGAACGGTCATCGATTGACCGCCGCTAGGGTGTGGTCGCGGATGTCGCCGTGATGGAGAGTCCTGTGTGAGGGGAGGCGTAGTGGACAGGGATGTCGACGTCGCGCCACCGCTGCCCGCGAGCCCTGCCGACGACCGGAGGCCACCGGCCGCACATCCCGACGGGGGCGGCGGCCTGCGCATGGCCGTACGTGTCGCCTCTCATGCGCTGATCGCGGGGTTGCCCGTGGCGGTGCTCGGTGTCGTCGCCATCGTGCTGGGGCCCGAGATCTCCGCCGGGCTCGACAGCCGGGCGGTGGCGGCGTGGCGGACGGTGTTCACCGCGATCGTCATTCAGGGGGTGCCGTTTCTGCTGCTCGGCACTGTGGTGTCGGCCGCGATCAGCGCCTTCGTACCGGCCTGGGTGTTCACCCGGGTGTTGCCGCGTAACCCGGCGCTCGCGGTGCCGGTCGCGGGCGTGGCCGGGGCCGTGTTGCCGGGATGTGAATGTGCGTCGGTTCCGGTGGCGGGCAGTCTGATGCGGCGCGGGGTGACCCCGGCGGCGGCGCTGGCCTTTCTGCTGTCGGCCCCTGCCATCAACCCGATCGTGCTGATGGCGACGTACGTGGCCTTTCCCGGCAACCCCTGGATGGTCGCGGCCCGGCTCGTCGCCTCGCTGCTGACCTCCGTGGTGATGGGCTGGCTATGGCTCCGTCTGGGCCGTGAGGAGTGGCTGCGCGCCCCGAATGGGCCATCCGGGCACACGCCCGGCGCGAGCCGGGCGGAGGAGTTCCGGGTCTCGCTCCAGCACGACTTCCTGCACGCCGGGGGATTCCTCGTGGTCGGCGCGGCGGCCGCGGCCACGTTCAACGTCGCGGTGCCGCATTCCGTGTTGCGGCTCTTCTCCGACTCGGTGTGGCTGTCGGTGCCCATGCTGGGGGTGCTGGCGGTGGTCCTCGCGGTGTGCTCCGAGGCCGATGCGTTCGTCGCCGCCTCGCTCACCGGGTTCTCGCCCAGCGCCCGGCTCGCCTTCATGGTGGTCGGCCCGATGGTCGACCTGAAGCTGATCGCGCTCCAGTCGGGCACCTTCGGGCGGGCCTTCGCCCTGCGCTTCTCGTCGGCCACCTGGGTCGTGGCGGTTGTGTGCAGCGCACTGGTGGGGTGGTGGCTGCTGTGAAACGCAACATCCAGGTGCTGCTGCTCCTGTTCACCGGCGTCGGTCTGCTGCACATCTCGCTGCTGACCGATCTGTATCTGCGCTATGTGCGCCCGGGCCTGCGGCCCGCGCTCATCGCCTCGGGGGTGCTGCTGATCGTGCTCGGCGCGGTCAGCGCCGCCCGCGACGGCTTTCCCTTCAACCGCCCGCGTACGGATCACGACCGCGGTGGCCATCAAGGTCATGGACACGATCACGCTCAGGGGCCGCGGATCGCCTGGCTGCTGTACGTACCGGCCCTGACCATCCTGTTCCTCGCGCCACCCGCTCTCGGCTCGTACACCGCCGCCCGCGACGAGGCGAAGGCGAAGCCCCCCACCGCCGGAGACAGCCTCTTCCCCGCCCTCCCGCGCAACGGGATCGTCGAGATGTCGCTGAACGACTTCAGCTCCCGGGCGGTCTGGGACACCGACGGCACCCTCCGCGGGCACACCGTGCGCCTCACCGGCTTCGTCACCCCCGGCCACCACGGCACCTGGTACGTCAGCCGCCTGGCCATCAGTTGCTGCGCCGCCGACGCGACGGTGCGCAAGGTGCGGGTGCACGGGGCCGCGGCGCCGCCCACCGATGCCTGGGTCACCGTCACCGGCACCTGGCACCCCACCGGCAAGGTCGGGACGGACGACGCGAGCCCGGCCCTGGACGCCACGACCGTCAAGCGCGTCCCCGCGCCCAAGGACCCGTACAACGATGCCGTGGTGACCCGGCCGGGCGGGTGAGGGCGGGCACACACGGGTGCGGCCCCAGGCCGTCGGTCTGAGGCTTCCGCGCTACAGCACACGTCCCCGGAGCAGGGTCGTGAGTGTGCGACTCGTGGCGTCGGCCAGGGACGCGGTCAGTGGTCGTCCCAGTGGTCCTCGTGCGGGGCGTGGCGGTGGCCGTCGTGGACGTAGTCCACATGGTTGCCGTGCGGTACGGCGACATGTCCGCAGTCGTCACGGTGCTGGTGGTCGTGGCCTTCGTGGACGGTGTGGCCACTGGGCTCGCACTCATCGACGTGGTCGTCGTGCGTCCGGTGCAGATGGCCGTCGTGTACGTAGTCGGTGTGATCCCCGTGCGGGAGCGCGACGTGGCCGCAGCCGCTTCCATGCTGGTGGGCGTGGTCGGTGTGGGGAGCGTGCGTGGTCATGGGGACACCTTCTTTCTCCCCCCTGGCCCATTCTGCACTCCGGCCACGGCCCATGCCACGCTCGGCGATCAAGACCTGGATCCGTGTCGCCCTGGGCTAGCGGACGGCCACGGGGACATGGCGGTCCCCGAACTGCCAGACCGGGCCGACCTGCGCGAACCCCCGCTGCCGGAGCTACAACGGCCACTAAGGCGTCCGCGAGCCAGGCGACCATCTGCCGGTGCGGACCGTCCTGGAGCCGTGACGCGGCGCGGCCGTGCCGGATGCCGCCGATCCGCTCCTCCGGGGGGGGCGGATCGAATGGTTCGACGCCGAACCGTGGGAGAAGCGCCGTGTCGCCGCGCCACCGCGGGGACGTCCCGTTACCGTGAGGCGGCGCGGGCCGGGCCATGACATCGCGGAAGGCGGGACGGGTGAGCCAGCCAACTCACGACCCCGGGGGTGAGCCGCCACCGCAGGTGACGGTGGGCCTCGTCGCCGACCCGGACGCCCCCGCGGAGCTGGCGGAGGAACTGGCCGAGGACATGCCCGGCCTGCTCGCCGAGCAGATCGACCCGAACGTCAGGTGGTCCGTGCAGGTCGTCCGCGATCCCATGCCCGCCGCCCTGCTCGACAGCGCGAGCATCCTCGATGTGACGCGGGACCGGAAGATCCGCGCTTCCTGGGACATCGCCATCTGCCTCACCGATCTTCCCCTGTTCGGCGACGGCAGGCCACTGGCGGTCGACGCGGACACAGCGGACCGGGTGGCCCTGGTGTCCATGCCCGCGCTCGGCGGGATCTTCCTGCGACGGCGGCTGCGCCGCTCGATCGTCCGGTTGGTGAGGGATCTGATGCGGGTGGATACGGGCCCTGTGGTCCCGGAGCGGACCGCCCCGCTGAAGCGCGCGGTGGCGGATGAGGACCTCATCGATCTACGGATCGTGGGGTCCGCCGCGCGGGGGCGGCTGCGCCTGCTGCTCGGCATGGTGCGGGCCAACACCCCCTGGCGGCTGATCCCCGCCTTGGCGAAGGCGCTCGCCGCCGCCCTGGCCACCAGCGCCGTCGTTCTCGTCAACGGAACCCTCTGGAACGTGTCCACCGCGATCGCGGCCGAGCGGCTCGCGGTGGTGTCGGTCTTTTCCACGGCGATCATGGTGGCCTGGCTCATCGTCCACCGGCATCTGTGGGAGCGCCCCGACTCCCCATCCCGCCAGGACCGGGAGAAGGCAGCGCTGTACAACGCCTCCACGGTGGTGACCCTGTCCCTGGGCGTCCTGGGGGGTCTCCTCGGGCTCTTCGTGGTGGACTTCGCGGTGGCGTCATTCCTCATCGAGAGCGGAGTGCTGGCGAATCAGGTGAAGCGCCCGGTGGGATTCAGCGACTACGCGCGTCTGGCGTGGCTCGCGAGCTCGGCGGCCATCGTCGGCGGAGCGCTCGGCTCGGAGTTCGAAAGCGACGAAGCGGTCCGCCGCGCCGCCTACGGCAAACGGGAGAGGCTGCGCCGCGAGCAGGCGGAGCGCAGACGCAAAGAGGCCGAGTCCGGCACCGCGCCCCACTCCTAGGAGTCCTAGGAGTGCTAGGAGTCCTAACAAAACTGGCGGGCTTGACCTGGTCAGAGGTTGGTGTTGTGCACGAGGCCGCAGGGTAGCGGGACGCGGTCAGCCGTGTAATCGGACGCGATGATCCCGGCGACATCGGCGATCACCCCCGGGCTACTTGTCGCCCAGGGATGAGGTCACAGTCGTCGTCGCCCATTTACGGCTCGGCTTCGCGATGACCCACGGGCGGTTGGTCAGGGGCTCTCCTCGCCTTGGGCGACTTCGACGTCGTGGTGGAAGGTGAGCACATCGGTCGTCGCGGCGCCCGCCGACAGGAGTGCGCAGACGGCGAGGAGCAGTGCGGTCCAGCGCCTGGCCGGGGCCGGGCGTTCCGCGGGCGCCAGGAGCGCGGCGACGCGCTGGGGGACCGGGCCGCCGGCCGCCCCGGAGGCGAAGTCCGGGCGGGCGGAACGGGAGTCGTGGCCGGCCAGCGCGGCGCGGGCGATGGCCCTGGCCGTGAGGTGCCGGTCGCCGACGGCGTCGGCGGCCGCCTCGTCGGCGGCGCGTTCCGCGACCAGCCGGACGTCGGCGCGCAGCCCGCGCAGGGCGGGGTGGCAGTGGGCGGCGATTTCCGCGGCGGCGAGGAAATAGTGGTGGCCGCCTCGGTTGTGGGCGCGTTCGTGGGCGAAGAGGGCCTCGCGCTCGGCCGGGCCGAGGCTGCGCAGCATGCCGGTGGTGACGACGATGCGCTGCGGGCGGCCGGGCAGCGCGTAGGCGTCCGGGTAGGGCGAGTCGATGACGCACAGGTCACCGACGGCAGGGCGGGCCTCGGCCTGGGTGCGGGCAGCGCGGAAGGCGCCGACCTGGCGAACGGCCGAACGCCCCAGGGCCCACGCGCCGACGGCGAGCGCGCCGGTGGCCAGCGAGGCCGCGGGCAGCATGAGCAGGTCCGAGGAGGTGCGCAGGGGGTGGACCAGCTCGCCGAGCGCCGCGAAGAGAGGAAATCTGAGCAGCCCGGTCAGTACGAGGGCGCCCAGGGCGGCCACGCACGCACCGGCAAGCACCAGGGCGGAGGCGGTCAGCACCCACAGGGCGGTGACCGGGTTCAGGCGGGCGAGGGCGCGCCGGGCCGACGGCGGTGCCGCGAAGGGCAGCAGCAGCGGAACCAGCAGCAGGGCGATCACCGCTCGTCCCCCTCCAGCAGCCGCCGCAGCACCTGCTCGTCGTCGGCGCTGAGCTGGGCGACGAACCGGGCCAGAACCGTCTCCCGGTCGGTGTCCCGCGCCAGCTCCCCGTGCATGCGCCGGGCGGTGAGCCCGGGGGCGTCCTGGACGGCGAAGTAGGCGTAGCCGCGGCCCAGCCGCTCGCGCCCGACGACGCCCTTGTCGTGCAGGCGGGACAGGATCGTGGTCACCGTCGTACGTGCCAGGCCGACACCGAGCTCGCGCTGCACGCGGCTCGGGGTGAGCGGTTCGCGGGCGGCCCACAGGGCCGCCATGACGGCGGCTTCCAGCTCGCCCGCAGGACGCCGTTCGTCCTTCTCGTCGGTCATGGAACGTTCCTCACCCCGCCATCGTCTACAGTTCGGTAGACCGTCTACAGGATTGTAGTCAATGGGGCGCCGTCTCGGCCGCACCCGTCCGTCCAGTATGAGAGGGCTCGCGCCGATGGCCGCACCCCCCTTCGCCGAAGCGTCGCAGCTCGCGGTGAACATTCTCAGCGCCCAGTCCCTGCTGTCCGCCTTTGGCGTGGTGGGGGTGGGCGTGGTGCTGTTCGCCGAGACGGGCCTGCTGATCGGTTTCTTCCTGCCCGGTGACTCGCTGCTGTTCACGGCCGGGCTGCTGGGCACCGGGACCGCCGACCGGGGTGTGCAACTGTCCCTCGGCCCGCTGCTGATCGCCGCCGCCGTGGGCGCGCTGGCCGGTGCGCAGTGGGGGTATCTGCTCGGCCGGAAGGCGGGCGGAGCGCTGCTCGCCCGCAGTCACTCGCCCCGGCTGCACGACGGCGCCGCACGGGCCGAGGAGCTGTTGGAGCGGTACGGGTACGCGAAGGCGATCGTGCTGGCCCGTTTCGTGCCGGTGGTGCGCACGGTGCTGAATCCGCTGGCGGGCGCCCTGGGCGTGCCGGCCCGGACGTTCACGGTGTGGCAGATGGCCGGCGGGCTCGTGTGGAGTCTGGGACTGACGCTCGCCGGGTACGGGCTCGGGTCCTCCATTCCCAGCATCGACACGTATCTGCTCCCGGTGATCGCGCTCATCGTGATCGTGTCACTGATCCCGCTGGCCGCGGAGGTGTACCGCTCCCGCAAGGCCAAGGCGGCGAGCCGATGACCCTCGCTGCCGACGGCTCGCGGCACGCATGGCCGTGGCCGCTGGTGATGCGATGAAGCGCAGGGAAGCCGTCGGACTGGCCGGGGGGATGGGCCTTGCCTCATGGGTGGCGTTCGGCGTGCTGAGCATGGTCGTCATCGGCCGCGAGGGTGCCCCGCTGTTCATGGACCACGGTCTGCTGGCCTGGTCCTTGGGCCACCGCCCCGAGGTGGCGGTGGCCCTGGCCCGTGGGCTGACCGCGACCGGAACCGGTGTGACCCCGTACGCGCTCGTCGCCGTGGCCGGAGTCGTCGTGGGACGGACGCTGCCGCATCGGCTCCTCGCCGCGGCATCGGGCCTCGCCTGTCTCGGCGCCGGTCAGGCCCTCCGGTACGGCGTGATGACGTGGATCGCGCGGGCGCGCCCGCCGCATACGGACTGGGACACGCACGCCTCCGGCTGGTCGTTCCCCTCCGGCCACGCCACCACGGCGGCTCTCACCGCGGGACTGGTGATCCTCGCGATATGGGTGCGCGCCCCGCGCGGGAGGACGCCGGTGTGCCTGGTGGTCGGCTGCTGGGGCGCGCTGGTGGGACTGACCCGTGTGTATCTGGGGGTGCACTGGTTCACCGATGTGCTCGGTGGCTGGTTGTTCGCCGTCGGCTGGCTCGGAGTGTGCCTGTGCGCGGCGATCCGGTGGCCGCCCACCCGTTTGTCACGGAAGCCGCACTGGGGGACGAAGGAGTGATGGAGGACCATGGGCCACAGAATCCTGGTCGTGGAGGATGATCACGCCCTGCGTGATGTCCTGCTGCGTGGGCTGCGCGAGGAAGGCTTCGACACGGTGCCGGCCGCGGACGGTGCCACCGCCCTGCGCCTGGCCGCCGGAGACATCGCCGCGGCCGTGCTCGACGTCGGGCTGCCCGACGCGGACGGGCGCGACGTGTGCCAGGCGATGCGCGCGGGCGGATTCCTCTTCCCTGTCATCTTCTTGACTGCTCGTCATGGTCTCGCCGATCGGTTGTCCGGGTTCTCATCCGGGGGCGATGACTATCTGCCCAAGCCGTTCCACCTCGCCGAACTCGCCGCCCGGCTGCGCGCCGCGCTCAAGCGCGCCGGGCCCGCCCCCGTGACCACCGCCGGGGACCTGGTTCTCGACCCCGTCCGGCACAGCGTCACCGTCGGCGGGGCCCAGGTCGACCTGACCCCGACGGAGTTCCGGCTGCTGGCCGCCCTCATGGCGGCCGCCGGCGGCGTCGTGCGCCGACGTGAGCTGGTCCGGGCGGGATGGCCCGAGGGCGCGCAGGTCAGCGATAACACCCTGGACCAGTACGTGACCCGGTTGCGCCGCAAACTGGGCGAAGCCCGCAGTGCGTTGACGATCGGCACCGCCCGCGGGATCGGCCACCGCCTGTCATGACCGCCGTGTTCGCCCGGCTCGCGCCACGCACCCTGCGCGGCCGCCTCTCCCTGGTCGCCCTGACCACCGCCGCGCTGCTGATGACGTTCCTGACCGTGGCGTTCAACACCGTGGTCCGCCACCACCTCCAGCGCCAGGCGGACGACGAGTTGCGCACCCGGGCGGCCGCCGTGGCCACCACCGTCGACACGAGCGGTCCGACGGTGCGCATCCGGGAGTCCCCTGACGACGGGCTCCTCGACACGAACGTGTGGATCTACACGGGCACCCGGCTGCTCGAACAGCCGCCGTCACCCGCTGTTTCGCTGACCCGGACCGCCGAACAGCTCGCCGCACGCGGCGGGCGGGACTGCACCACCGCCACCGCCACCACCAGCGGCCACGCGCCCGGGCACATCCGGCTGTGTGCCCAGCCGCTGCGCGGCGGCGACAACCATGCCACGGTGGTCACGGCCTTGGACCTGGCCCCGTACCGCGGTTCCGCGGACACCCTGCTGCTGGGATCGCTCGCCCTGGACGCGGCGATGCTCGGCTGCACCTACGTCCTCACCCGGCTGGCGGTGGGCCGCGCGCTGCGCCCCGTGCGTGCGATGACCGACCAGGCCACCCAGCGGAACGCCATCACCTCCGAGGAGCGCTTCGGCGCGGTGCGGCGCCCGGTCGAGCTCGCCCGGCTGGGCACCTCCCTGGACACGCTTCTGGACCGCATCCGCACGGTGCTGCGCCACGAGCGGCAGCTCACCGGCGAACTCTCACACGAACTGCGCACCCCGCTCAGCCGGATCGTCGCCGAGCTGGACTGGTGGCGGGCCCGGCCCCGCTCGACCGCTGAGACCCGCGCCACCCACCAGGTCATCGCCGACGCCACGCGGTCCATGGGGACGATCTGCGACACGCTCCTGGACGACGCCCGCGGCGGCACACACACCACGGGCACGGCCGAGGTCCGGCCCGTACTGCGCCGTCTCGTCCAGCACCTCGACGTCCCGGACCATGTGACGATCAGGCTCGACGATCACCAGACCCACCGGACCCACCAGACCCACCAGGCCGACCCCGCCGCGTGCCCGGAAGCCGGAGTTCCTCCGGCCCTCCTCGAACGCATCGTCAGCCCGCTGCTCGCCAACGCCCTGCGGTACGCCCGGTCCGGCGTCGTCGTCCGCACGGTCCGCGAATCCGGCGGCGTACGCGTCGACATCACCGACGACGGGCCCGGCGTACCGCGGCCGTTCATCGATCAGCTCTTCCAGCCGGGCCGGCGAGCCGACCCCGGTGACGGACACGGCGGAGCGGGCCTCGGACTGCCGCTCGCACGGCGCCTGGCCCGCTCGGCCGGTGGTGAGGTGTCCTACGACAGCGAGCACGCGCCCGGGGCGAGGTTCACGGTCCGCCTGCCGCCCGGCTGACCCGGTGCCCCCTCCCTCGCGACCGGCGGTCCGAACGCGTCCGGAACGGCCGCCGACCGCTCACGCCGCCCGCTCGCCGAGCCGCTCCCGCTCGATGACGTCCTTCCGCGTCACCGTCAGATACGCCACCAGGCCGAGGATGACCGCGAGGAACAGCACGCTGGTGACCACGGTGCCAAGGCCCAGGCCGCCGTCCCCGGTCGGCTGGGAGAGGTAGTCGCCCACCGATGCGCCGAGCGGGCGGGTGAGGACGTACGCGATCCAGAAGCTCCACACCGCGTTCAGGTCGAGAGTGAAGCGCGCCACCGCGATGGCGGCGATCGCCAGGGCGAACAGCACCGCGGACAACCAGTACCCCAGGTCCATGCGCTCGGCCACCAGGTCGCCCGCCGCGGTACCCAGCGCGAAGGTGAACAGCACCGCGAGCCAGTAGAACGACTCGCGGCTCAGGGAGTCGATGCTGTGGATGGACAGGGTCCGCTCGCGGCGGTACCAGACGGTGAACACGATCGCGAGGACGACCGCGAACACCGTGGTGCTCGTCGTCAGTGGTACGCCCATGTTGTCCGTGAGGTTGTCACTGATCAGAGTGCCGACGATGCTGATCAGGGCCACGGCGAGCCAGTACACGCCCGGCCGGTACGCGGCGGTGCGGAACTGGACGACCAGCACCACCGCCAGCACCACGCTCATCAGCAGTGACACACCGGTCAGGCCCAGGCCCAGCTTCTCGTTCAGCATGTCGGCCGCGGTCTCACCCACGGTCGTGCACAGCACCTTGATCACCCAGAAGTACACGGTGACTTCGGGCACCTTGTTCCAGCGGAGGCGGTGACCGGACGGGGACGAGGCAGTGGCGGGACCGGAGGCCGTGGCGGTCTCAGGAGTCTCGGATGTCATGAGGCCCGACCGTGCCAGCGAATACCTGAACACATCCTGACTGCCGTACGGCGCCTGGCGCCGTAGGCCCGGTGGGTCAGCCGGACGGGGGAGCGGTCGGCAGGCGGACCACCAGGAGCGCCCCGCCGAGGCCGCCGTCCTCCGGCGCGGGGTCCTGGTCGGCGTAGGCGGTGCCGCCGTGCGCGGTGACGACCTTGCCGACGATGGCGAGGCCGAGGCCCGAACCGCCGGCCTCGCGGGACCGCGCCTCGTCGAGCCGGGTGAAGCGCTCGAAGACCCGCAGCCGGTCCGCGGTCGGGATGCCCGATCCGTCGTCGCTGACGGTGAGTTCGACGGTGCCCCCGCGTTCGCCCAGGGTCACCCTTATCCGCTGGTCGGCGTGGCGGCGGGCGTTGTCCAGCAGATTCCGTACGACGCAGCGCAGCGCCTCGGTGTCGCCACGCACCCGCCCGCCCGAGACCCGCCGGGCGTCGATGTCCGCCCGGGCCAGGGAGCGCTGCCGGCGGACTTCGGCCAGCACCACCTCGTCCAGGTCGACGACGCGCGCGGCCTGCGACCGCGACCGGGCGGGGTCCTCGCTGCGGGCCAGCGCCAGCAGCCCCTCGACCAGGTCGTGCAGCCGTACCGTGTCCTCCAGCAGGGTGGCGGCCACCTGTGGGTCGCGTTCGGGGTCGGGGTAGTGGGACATGACCTCGAGCTGGGCCCGCAGGGCCGTCAGCGGGCTGCGCAGTTCGTGCGCGGCGTCGGCGACGAAGCGGCGCTGTGCGGCGGAGGCGTCGTCGAGGCGGGCGAGCATGTCGTTGAGGGTGACGCCGAGGGCGTGGATCTCGTCCTGGCAGGCGGGCAGGTCGAGGCGGCGGTGCAGATCGGTCGCGGTGATGTCGGCTGCCTGGCGGCGCAGGGTTTCCACCGGACGCAGGGTGCGGCCGGCGGTGAGCGAGATTGTCCACGCCACCAGCGCGGTCAGCGCGGGCACTCCGATCGCCAGGCCGGTGGTCAGGCTGGAGAGGGTGTGCTCGGCCTGGGCCAGGGACACCCCCACGACGATGGTGGCGGGTCGGCCGTCAACACGGATCGGCCGGGCCTGTACGCGGAAGTCGCCCCCGTCGCCGATGCTGAGGCCACGGAGGGTGGCGGGATGCCCGGCGAGCACCTGCGGGGGGAGGGGGTTCGGGAAGCCGCTGGGACTGCCGGGGCGCGTGTCGTAGTCGGAGCTGGCCACCACCTTCCCCTGGGGGCCGAGCACTTCGACGACATCGGCGTCCCCTCCGTTGGAGGGGATGAGGGAGCCCAGCCGGTCGTGCCGGATGAGGGCGGTGACATCGGACAGCCGCTGGTGGGCGGTGCTGTCCCGATCACTCCACATGGAGTGCTGGAGACCGAGCAGCAGCCCGAGGCCGGCCGCGACCATCGCGAGGGCGACGACCATCGTGGCCCACATGGTGACCCGGGTCCGCAGGCTCAGCCTCCGGGTCAGCCGCCGCACCCGGCCGAACGCCGGACGCCCGACGGGGAGGCGTCGGGACATTCAGCCGCCCTTTCCGTCCAGCCGGTAGCCGACGCCGCGCACGGTCTCGATGGCGGACCGGCCGAAGGGGGTGTCGATCTTGCGCCGGAGGTAGCCGACGTAGACCTCGACGATGTTGGGGTCGCCCTCGAACCAGGCGTCCCAGACCTGGGCGAGCAGATCGGTCTTGCTCACCACCGTGTCGGGGTGGCGGAGCATGAACTCCAGCAGGCCGAACTCGCGCGGCGTCAGCTCCAGTCGCTCGTCGTCACGGCCGCACCGGTGGGCGGCCGGATCGAGCCAGAGATCACCCGCACGGAGTACCGGGGACCGCTGCGGGGCGCTGCGGCGCAGCAGCGCGCGGATCCGGGCCAGCAGCACCACGAACGAGAACGGCTTCGTCAGATAGTCGTCCGCACCGAGGTCGAGGGCGTCCGCCTCGTCGTACTCGCCGTCCTTCGCGGTGAGAATCAGCACGGGGGTGGTGATGCCCGCGGCGCGCACGGTCCGGCAGACGTCATAGCCGTTGCGCCCCGGGAGCATCAGGTCGAGCACGATCACGGCGTAGTCGTTGTGCCTGATCAGGCCGAGGGCCTTCTCGCCGTTCTCGGCGATGTCCACGCCGAACCCCTCGGCGCGCAGCCCGCGGTCCACGGCGAGCGCGATGTTCTGCTCGTCCTCGACGACCAGCACCTGCACGCGGCATCACCTCATGACCGTACCGACGGGGCGCCCGGAAGACTGATCCTCGGTTGCGAGTCTAGAGGCCGGACCGCAGGTCGGCCGCGCGCCTCTCAGCGGGCTCTCAGGTTCTCCTCAGCGCTCACTCAGCGCTCTCAGTGTGTGCACAGCCCGTACCCGGCACAGTGGAGAGTGCCTGCTTCGCACAGGCGTCGAGACCAGCCAACGGACCCGCACCATTCGACGAAAGGCGCCGATCGTGGCACCGACTTCCGCGCTGCGGCGTACGGACGAACCTCCGTCCTCCACCGCCGGTACCGCGCCGAAGCCCGCCCCGTGCACCTCCGAGCCCCGCGTCTCCCGCCCAGCGCCCACCGGACTCTGGGCTCTGATCATCGCCGGGGGGTACGCCGCGGGCCTCGCGGCGGACGCCTTCGGCGTTCCCGCCCCCTACCTGCTGTCCTCACTGCTGGTCGGCGCCGTCCTGGCGCTGTGCGGAGTGGTCCGCGACCGGCTCCCGGCGCCGGCCAACCGGGCCTCCCAGGCACTGGTCGGCGCCCTCATGGGCAGCTACCTCACCCCGTCCGCCCTCCTCTCCGCCGCGCCCGTCGCGCTGCCACTGACCGTGGTCACCGCGACCACCATCGCGCTGAGCGTCGCGGTCGCCTGGTTCCTGGCCCGCGGTGGCCGCATCGGCCGGCCCAGCGCCGTCCTCGGCATGGTGCCCGGCGGTTCGGCCGCCATCGTCACCTGCGCTGACGAGCTGAACGCCGATGTGCGGCTCGTCGCCTTCACCCAGTACCTGCGCGTCGGTCTCGTCGCCACCACCGCCCCGCTCGTGGCCCACTGGATGACCTCCGCGTCCTCCGCCGCGGGCGGCCATCAGGCAGCGGGCGGTGGCGCCGGATCCGGCCTCCTCCACCTCGTCGCCGGGTCGGACCAGCTCACCGGCCTGGCCACCCTCGCCGCCATCGCCGTCGTCGGCTCGTGGGCCGGCCGGCGGCTGCGGGTGCCCACGCCGCTGCTGATCGGCCCGATGCTGGTCGCCCTGGCCGCGACGCTCAGTGGCGCCGTGCCCGGTTTCGCCCCCACCGGGGTGTTCCAGAACGTCGTCTTCGTCCTCGTCGGCCTCGACGTGGGCGTACGGTTCACCCGCCGAACGCTCCTCAGCGTGCGGCGTCTGCTGCCCCCGATCCTGCTCTGCATGACGGTCGTCTGTCTCGGCTGCGCCGGGCTGGCGTGGGTCTTCGCCGGGGTGACGAGCATCCCGTTCACCGACGCCTACCTCGCCACGACCCCCGGAGGGATCAACGCGGTGCTCGCCGCTGCGGTCTCCTCTCATGCGAACGTCGCCCTGGTCTCCACTGTCCAGAGCCTGCGCCTGCTGGTCGTCGTCCTGGTGACCCCGCTGATCACCCGGCGGCTGGCGGCGGGCCGACCACCTGCCCCACTCACCGCATGACCTGCTGACCGAAAGCCCAGCCGTCGAAAGGACCGCCTGTGGAAGCCACCGCCCGCATGGGACAGCGGTGGGTCGCGCTCGTCGATCGCGGAAACGGATGCGTCGAGGCATGCGACATCGTGGAGTGGCTGCCCGACGGGGCGGAACTGGTCGGCTACATATGCGGCACGGATGACGCGGCCCAAGGGGACAAGGGCCGTGTCGTCCGTGCTGACCGTCATCCGGGATTCCTGACCTATGAGCGCCGGCCACAGGTCGTCGGAGCCCTACCGGGGATGGGATGGACGGTCTGCTACCGCCTCGGCGCCCCACCGCCCCGCGGCGGGAACGGCACCAGCGGCGCGGAGTGCCTCGAACGCCGCCCGGTGCTCGCGTGGCTCGTGTACGACGACGGCACGGTCACGCCCTGCGATGTGGACCACGACGGACTGGTCTATTGCAGCACCGACACCCCGGAGCTGGCACACGTCGAACCCCCGGCCCCGGCGAGCGATCGGCAGCCGTAGCTCTCGTCGCGATCATCCAGGGCGGTCCCTGCGCACCATTGATGACGCGCACCTCCTTGACGCCCGCGAGAGCGCGGTCGATGCCTCGACAGCTCCCGGCGCGGCCGCCGGTCAATGGGGAGGCGTGTAGGCCGTGAGCCCGGCGCCCGGCAGGGGGTGGGGGGTCCAGGCGCGGGCGTAGCGGGGAGGGCCGGAGCGGGTCCTGGCGAGGGTGGCGACGGGTTCGCGGGCGGCGCGGCGCAGCAGGGCGTGTGCGGTGGTGTCGCGGTTGTTGCCGCCGACGTTGGCGGAGGCGCAGCCGGCGTCGTAGCCGATGGGTGGCGCGTGTGTGCCGCTGACCAGGCAGGGCGGGGTGAGTCCGAGGCGGCGCAGGTCGTGGGCGGCGGTGCGGTACCGGGCGGCGGTGGCGCGGGCGTCGGCCGTGTTGCGGTCGAGCACGTGGTACTGCGCGGAGAGGTGCAGGGCGAGCAGCGCGGCTGCCAGCCCGGCGGCCAGGGCGCGGGCGCGGGGTGAGCGGATGGCGTGTGCGGCGTGTGCGGCCAGGGTGGCGAGCGGAGGGGAGAGCAGGGCGTAGACGGGCAGCAGGAAGCGCGGCGCGGAGTAGTCGATGAGCAGCAGGTAGGGGATGCTCAGCGCGGCGGCGCAGACGACGGGGAGCAGGACGACCGCGCCGCGCCGGGCCCGCCAGGCCAGGACGCAGGCGATCAGGGCGAGGGCGGGCAGGGACAGCCACCACAGGGTGAGTTCGGGGTGAACGAGTGGTCTGTGGCAGGGGCGGCAGAGCAGGGGGCCGTTGAGGCTGCGCCATGCCATGCCGCCCGCCCAGTGCGTGCCCATGCCGCCCTCGGTGGCGCTGGAGGCGTGCAGCCGGGCGCCGACCCCGCCCCAACGAAGGTACGCTTCCGCGATCCACTCGGCGCCACCCACGGCGAATCCGCTGGCCACGGCGAGCGCGGGTGCCGGGCGCCGCCAGGCCGGGACGATCGCGCACGCCGCGAGCAGGGGCAGGGTGAGCCAGACGCCGTCGGAGAAGCGGAAGCAGGTGGCGGCCGCGACCATGGCGCCCAGGCCGAGCAGGGCCCGCCGCCCCGCAGGGGGGTGTGTGGCGCGCAGGAACCAGCCGACCGTCGCCACCGCGGACAGGGCCACCCACAGGTTGGGCATGGCCTGTGGTCCGTAGAGCAGGGTGGTCCACAGGCCGGCGAACAGCAACGCGGCCAGGGCGGTACGCCCGGGGCCGAGCAGCGGCTGCCAGACGCGGTAGGCCGCGTACAGGGCGGCGGCGGACAGCAGTGCCAGGACGACCCGGAGCACGGCGGTGGAGTCGGTGACGGCGAGGACGGGGGCGGTCAGAAGGCTGATGCCGCGCGAGCGCGGGGCGCTGAAATACGCCGCCGGGCGGTGCGGGTCGGCCTGGGAGAGGTACACCGTTTCGTCCCAGCCCAGCCCCAAGTGCGGTACGACGAAGACGAGTTGGGTCACCGCGTAGGCGAGGCCGACCAGCGCCGGCCACGGGATCCGGCGGGGCGGTCGCAGGACCGTACTCGAAGCGATCACGCGGTGAGCACCCCGGTACCGAGCAGGCCGAACAGCAGCAGGCCGATCGCGATGCGGTAGATGACGAAGGCGTTGAAGGAGTGCTTGGCGACGAACTTGAGCAGCCAGGCGATCGAGGCGTAGGCGACCACGAACGAGACGGCGGTGCCC
>NZ_BAAAIF010000105.1:0-23085 GCF_039525925.1 Streptomyces javensis
CTGTGACCGGGTGCTGTGGCTGGAGAAGGGCGAACTGCTGATGGACGGCCCGACCGACGAGGTCATCAAGGCGTACGAGAAGGAGACCGGCAAGTAGGTTCCGCCCGGGCGCCGCCCGACCAGGGCCCCCACTCGGCAGGCCGGAACGCACTAGCACATTCATACGAAACTCCGCAGCTCCGACACAAGATGTGGGGGTGCGTGCGTCGACCAACACAAGATGTATGCTCGTCCTCGCTGTCGCCGCAGGGGAATCCGGTGGGAATCCGGAACTGTCCCGCAACGGTGTACGTGTGCGCTCAATTCGGCGCGCCGTGAGTCCGAGCACCTGCCGACGGCCCTGTGAACACGTCCCCCGGCCTCGAGGGTTGGGCCGATGGACGCTGCGTGGTGTGCCTGGCGTACGAGGAGTGCGGCACCGGCATGCCCGTACGCGACCGTCGCACCACCCCTCGCGGCTTAGGGCCTGTCCGGAGGCCCTAACCCAGCGAAGGAGAGCACCTCAGTGACCATCGCGCCCGCCGATCCGGTTTCAGCGCAGGCGGCTTCTCAGGCAGCGGACGACGCGCCCGGGACCGCCCTGCTACGGACTCTTACCGGACTCACCGCCGACCTGCCCGCCACCGACCCCGGCAAGGTCGCGGCCGCCGCCCTGCGCGGCCGTCATCCCGGCTCGGACGAGGCGGAGTTGCGTGCCCTCGCGACCGAGGCGGCGGCCGGGCTGATCGCCGAGGAGCCCGAGTACTCGCGGCTCGCGGCGCGGCTGCTGGCGCTGACCATCACGGAGGAGGCGGCCGGGCAGGGCGCGGTCTCCTTCTCGTCCTCCGTCCGGGTCGGCCACCGCGAGGGCCTGCTCGCCGACTCCACCGCGGAGTTCGCCGCCGCCCACGCCGAGCGGCTGGACGCGCTGGTGGAGCGGGCGCTGGCCGACGGCGCCGACAACCGCTTCGGCTACTTCGGGCTGCGCACCCTCTACAGCCGCTATCTGCTGCGCCACCCCATCACCCGTCAGGTGATCGAGACCTCGCAGCACTTCCTGCTGCGCGTGGCCTGCGGGCTCGCCGAGAACCTCTCGGAGCGGGCGCTGGACGACGTGGCCGAGCTCTACCGGCTGACCAGCACGCTGTCGTACCTGCCGAGCTCCCCCACGCTGTTCAACTCCGGCACCCGGCATCCGCAGATGTCGTCCTGCTATCTGCTGGACTCCCCGCTGGACGAGCTGGACTCGATCTACAACCGCTACCACCAGGTGGCGCGGCTGTCGAAGCACGCGGGCGGCATCGGCCTGTCCTACTCCCGCATCCGGGCCCGCGGTTCGCTGATCCGGGGCACCAACGGGCACTCCAACGGCATCGTGCCGTTCCTGCGCACGCTCGACGCCTCGGTGGCCGCCGTCAACCAGGGCGGCCGGCGCAAGGGCGCGGCCTGTGTCTACCTGGAGACCTGGCACGCGGACCTCGAGGAGTTCCTGGAGCTGCGGGACAACACCGGCGAGGAGGCCCGCCGCACCCACAACCTCAACATCGCCCACTGGATCCCGGACGAGTTCATGCGCCGGGTCGAGGCGGATGCCGACTGGTCGCTGTTCTCCCCGGCCGACGCGCCCGCTCTGGTGGACCTATGGGGCGAGGAGTTCGACGCCGCCTACCGCAGGGCCGAGGCCGAGGGGAAGGCCGTCAAGCAGGTCCCGGCGCGCCAGCTGTACGCCCGGATGATGCGCACCCTCGCGCAGACCGGCAACGGCTGGATGACGTTCAAGGACGCCGCCAACCGCACCGCCAACCAGACCGCCGAGCCCGGCAGGGTCGTCCACTCCTCCAACCTCTGCACCGAGATCCTGGAGGTCACGAACGACGGCGAGACCGCCGTGTGCAACCTCGGCTCGGTCAACCTCGCCGCGCACCTGGGCGAGGACGGGCAGCTGGACTGGGAGCGGCTGGACGCCACCGTCCGCACCGCCGTGACCTTCCTCGACCGCGTGGTGGACATCAACTTCTACCCCACGGAGGAGGCCGGGGCCTCCAACTCCCGCTGGCGCCCGGTGGGTCTGGGCCTCATGGGGCTCCAGGACGTCTTCTTCCGGCTGCGGCTGCCGTTCGACTCGCCCGAGGCCACGGCGCTCTCCACGCGGATCTCCGAGCGCATCATGCTCGCCGCTTACGAGGCGTCCTGCGAGCTCGCCGAGCGCCACGGCCCGCACCCCGCCTGGGCCGAGACCCGCACCGCGCGCGGTGTGCTGCACCCGGACCACTACCCGGACGCGGTGGCCACCTGGCCGGAGCGCTGGGAGGCGCTGCGCGCGCGGATGGCGAAGTCCGGGATGCGGAACTCGCTGCTGCTGGCGATCGCGCCCACCGCGACCATCGCCTCCATCGCGGGCGTCTACGAGTGCATCGAGCCGCAGGTCTCCAACCTCTTCAAGCGCGAAACGCTGAGCGGGGAGTTCCTCCAGGTCAACTCCTATCTGGTGGACGACCTCAAGAAGCTGGGCGTCTGGGACACCCAGACCCGTGAGGCGCTGCGCGAGTCCAACGGCTCGGTCCAGGACTTCTCCTGGGTGCCGGCGGACGTACGGGAGCTGTACCGCACGGCGTGGGAGATCCCGCAGCGCGCCCTGATCGACATGGCGGCGGCCCGCACCCCGTACCTCGACCAGAGCCAGTCGCTGAACCTCTTCATGGCCTCGCCGACCATCGGCAAGCTCAGCTCGATGTACGCGTACGCCTGGAAGCGCGGCATCAAGACCACGTACTACCTGCGCTCGCGTCCGGCCACCCGGATCGCC
Organism: Streptomyces javensis; assembly: GCF_039525925.1. NCBI lineage: Bacteria > Bacillati > Actinomycetota > Actinomycetes > Kitasatosporales > Streptomycetaceae > Streptomyces > Streptomyces javensis. The sequence continues at coordinate 2,786 of NZ_BAAAIF010000105.1, forward strand.
CAGAGCGCCCGGGGCGGCGCCGCCGCGGCCGCCACCCCCACCGTCACCGTTCCCTCGCAAGCGGCCCCGGCCGAGGCCGACGCGATCGCCTGCTCCCTGGAAAACCCCGAGTCCTGCGAGGCCTGCCAGTAATGCCCACCGCATCCGAGATGACCACCGTGAACACCGCGGCGGACCACGTCAAGAACCTGCTCGACCCGGGCTTCGAGCTGACCCTGCGGCCGATGCGGTACCCGCAGTTCTACGACCGGTACCGTGACGCGATCAAGAACACCTGGACCGTGGAGGAGGTCGACCTCCACTCCGACGTCGCCGACCTCGCCAAGCTCTCCCCCGGCGAGCAGCATCTGATCGGCCGTCTGGTCGCCTTCTTCGCGACCGGCGACTCGATCGTGGCCAACAACCTGGTGCTGACGCTCTACAAGCACATCAACTCCCCCGAGGCGCGGCTGTATCTGTCGCGGCAGCTCTTCGAGGAGGCGGTGCACGTCCAGTTCTATCTGACCCTGCTGGACACCTACCTCCCCGACCCGGACGACCGCGCCGCGGCCTTCGCCGCCGTCGAGAACATCCCCTCCATCCGGGAGAAGGCGGAGTTCTGCTTCCGCTGGATGGACTCGGTGGAGAAGATCGAGCGGCTGGAGACCAAGGAGGACCGCCGCCGCTTCCTGCTCAACCTGATCTGCTTCGCGGCCTGCATCGAGGGGCTGTTCTTCTACGGCGCCTTCGCCTACGTGTACTGGCTCCGCTCGCGCGGGCTGCTGCACGGCCTGGCGACGGGCACCAACTGGGTGTTCCGCGATGAGTCGATGCACATGGAGTTCGCCTTCTCGGTCGTGGACACCGTCCGCGAGGAGGAGCCGGACCTCTTCGACGACGAGCTCCAGCGGCAGGTCACCGACATGCTGAAGGAGGCCGTCGACGCGGAGCTCCAGTTCGCCCGCGATCTGTGCGGGGACGGGCTGCCGGGCATGAACACCGCGTCGATGCAGGAGTATCTGGAGTGCGTGGCCGACCAGCGCCTCCAGCGGCTCGGCTTCGCACCGGTCTTCGGCTCGGAGAACCCGTTCTCCTTCATGGAGCTCCAGAACGTCCAGGAGCTGACGAACTTCTTCGAGCGGCGCGCGTCGGCGTATCAGGTCGCGGTCGAGGGGTCGGTCGCGTTCGACGACGACTTCTGATGCTCATGGGGCCGGGCCGGATCCTGAGGGATCCGGCTGGCCCTGTGAGGCAGGACACACTCAGTCGTTGGGCACCGTCTCATAGCGGGCGGTGCCCTCGGCCATCTGCTTCAGCACATCCTTACGGTCGCGCTTGGAGAGCCGGTCGATGTAGAGGTAGCCGTAGAGGTGGTCGGTCTCGTGCTGGAGGCAGCGCGCGAAGTAGCCGGTGCCGCGCACGGCGATCGGCTCGCCGTCGAGGTCCTGGCCACGCGCCACCGCGTAGTCGGGGCGGGCCAGCTCCGCGTAGGCCGTGGGGACCGACAGGCAGCCCTCGTTGGAGTCGTCCAGCACCCGGCGGTCGGCGGGCAGCTCCTCCAGGACCGGGTTGCACACCACGCCCACATGGCGAACGCCCTCGTCGTCCATGCAGTCGTAGACGAAGACCTTGAGGTCGACACCGATCTGGTTGGCGGCCAGGCCCACGCCCTCCGCCGCCCGCTGGCTGGCGAACATGTCGTCGACGAGCCGCGCCAGCTCCTCGTCGAACACGGTCACGTCCCGGCACTCCTTGTGCAGGACCGGGTTGCCGTACACGGTGATCGGGCGGGCGGTGCCGCGCTCGCGGAAGGCCCGCTCACGCTCCTCGCAGTCCTCCGTGTCCACGATGAACTCGTCGTCCACCCGCTGCTTCGTCCCTTGCTGCGACATCGTCCGCCGTATGCCTTCCTTCAACCGTGATGCGTCGCCCTACAGGGTACGGGCACCGCGCGGCGGGGTGCGGCGCGCTTACGCGGTGTGACGGGCCGCTGGCGGATCTTTCCCCCTCCCCGCCCCTTCCCGCAGCACCGATATGCGGCCCCACCGCGTGGCAGGGGCTCCGCCCCTGGGCCCGGGGTCCGGGACGCAGCCCCGATCCGGAGTGTGAGGCGGACCCCAGTCCGGGGTCCGGGGTCTGGGCGGACCGCTCCGGGGTCTGGGCGGAGCCCCGGGCCGGGTCTGGGCGGAGCCCCCGCCCAAGGCCCAGGGTCCGGGACGCAGCCCCGGCCCGGGGTCTGGAGCGAAGCCCTGGCCCAGGGTCGGTTGCGTCCTTGGAAGTGGTGTACCGGGTTCCGCCTGATCCGGGGGTTTTCCTCGGCGTCGGGATGAGGGCCCGGATAGACAGACGGCCATCGGCTGATCCTTCGAGAACGACGAAGATCTTGAAGGAGATCAGCACGATGACCGCACCTGACAGTGTGCCTCTGCACGCCCTGACCGAGGACAATCTCGCTTCGGCGAGTCCGGATCTGCTCCGCGCGATGATCAAAACATTCGCTGACGCCCTGATGTCCGCCGAGGCCGATGCCGTATGCGGGGCCGAGTACGGCCAGGTCAGCGAGGAGCGCGTCAACCACCGCAACGGCTACCGCCCGCGCGAGTGGGACACCCGGGCCGGCACGGTCGAACTCGCCATCCCCAAGCTCCGGCAGGGCAGCTACTTCCCCAGCTGGCTGCTGGAACGGCGCCGCCGGGCCGAGCAGGCCCTGGTCTCGGTGGTCGCAACCGCCTACGTGCTGGGCGTCAGCACCCGGCGAGTGGAGAAGCTCGCCGCCTCCCTCGGAGTAACCCAACTGTCGAAATCCCAGGTGAGCGCGATGGCCAAACACCTGGACGAGCAGGTCGCAGCCTTCCGTAACCGGCCCCTGGACCAGGGCCCCTACACCTTCCTGTGGGTCGACGCGCTGACCCAGAAGGTCCGCGAGGGCGGCCGCATCATCAACGTGCACGCGCTGATCGCGGTCGGCGTCAACGCCGACGGCCAGCGCGAGATCCTCGGCCTGGACGTGGCCACCGCCGAGGACGGCGCCGGCTGGCTGGCATTCCTCCGCTCCCTGATCGCCCGCGGACTGACCGGCGTCCAGCACGTCATCTCCGACGCACACACCGGACTCGTCGACGCCGTCGGCGCTGTCCTGCCCGGCGCCTCCTGGCAGCGCTGCCGCACCCACTACGCCCGCAGCCTGCTCTCCCAGGTGCCCAAAACCGCCCAGCCGTGGGTGGCCACCCTGCTGCGGACCGTCTTCGAACAACCCGACACCGACGCTGTCCACGCACAGATGAAACACGTCCTGGACGCGCTGGAAGCCAAGTTCCCCAAGGCCGCCGAGCACCTGGACGCCGCCCAGCACGACCTGCTGGCGTTCACTTCCTTCCCCTACGAGATCTGGCGGCAGATCTGGTCCAACAATCCCCAGGAGCGTTTGAACAAGGAGATCCGCCGGCGCACCGATGTCGTGGGGATCTTCCCCGACCGAACCGCCGTGATCCGCCTGATCGGAGCCGTACTGGCCGAACAGAACGACGAATGGACCGAAGCCCGCCGCTACATGGGCCGCGAACTTCTCGCCAAGGCCCGCCTCCACCCGATCGAGTCAGAAACCGACGAACCCGACCTGCCCACCGAACTCACTGCATAGCCTCAACAACGGATCACCGAGGGGCCGTCGATACACCACTCCAGCGGACGTGACCCCAGGGTCCGGGGGCTGGGGCGGAGCCCCAGTTTCGGGAAGGGGCGGGGAGGGGGCAAGCCCGCCGCAGGCGCCACGATCCGCCGGACCCCCTAGGACCACCAACGCGGCCGCCAGCCGCCAGGCGGTCAGCAGACCTCTTCCAGATCCCGCCACTCACGCGTATCCGGACTGTCCGCGACCCACCCGTCCAACAACCCCCGCACCAACCCCCCAGGCGCCGCGATCCCGCATTCGCGCTCAGGAACCCACAGCGAGCCCGAGCCCGCCATACGGTGGCCCAGCGGCCCGGGATGGCCGGGTTCGCTGTGGTCATGGGGGTCCAGATGCTCGCCCTCGCCCTCGTCGCTGGGCATCCGGCTCTCCGAGCAGGAGCGGCACAGCAGCCGCACCGACGACGACCAGTCCTCGGCCGCGAACCCCGCGTCCGCCGCGAGCCGCTCCAGGGCGTCCCGGTCGGCCTCGGTGGCCGCCTCCAGCAGCACCACCCAGGTCGGCACCGGGGACGGCGCCCACAGCTCGATCTCGTCGAAGACCGGGTACGTGGGGCCCGCGGAGGTCACCCGCTCACCGTGCGGCACGCCGTCGTGCAGTACCACCTCGCCCCAGCGCCGCCCGGACGACGGCAGCGGGATGGACAGCACCTCGAGCCGGGCCGGGTCCAGCCGGCGGCCCCAGACCACCTCGGCCTCGCCCTCCGGGGACAGCCGCACCGCCGCGCTGCCCAGCTCCATGCCGAGCGGCTCACCGGACGCGGACGCCTCTCCGGGCACCTTCAGCCCGTACGCCTGCCAGGCGCGGCGGGCCAGCGGCCAGTCCTGGAGCGCGGTGGCCGCGATCCCCACGTTCCACCAGTCCGGAGCGCCCGTCGCGCGGTCCAGCAGCGCGACCGCCCGGAGCCCCGCGGCGCGCGCCTGCTCCCAGTCGTGCCGGAACTTGTGCAGCAGCGCCAGGTTGAACCAGGACTCCGACAGCCACGGCTCCAGGTCGGCGGCGCGGGTCAGCAGCGCGCCCGCGTCCTCGTACCGGCCGTCGCCGATGAGCGTGAACGCACGGTCCGTGGCCTGCCGCCATGAGGCGGACGGCCGGTGCCGTACCTTGCCGAAGATCTTCACGATTCCCGCCTGCCGGTATCGAAGTCGTCCCGTACCAGATGCCTTCGCGGACGGCGTCGCCCTCCCTTGAAGACAACCTGCCACACATTCGCGGACATCTCAGCCCGACCCCTCACGCTGCGGCCGGGATGCGACGCCCACCACACCTCCTTGCCACCGGCCATCTGGCCTGGCACCCCTCTCCTCGCATCCAACCATGCCCCTCGGGAGCCCCGCTCATTACCGGCGAGTTATCCGTGCTCACCGGGGGCGGCCGTAAACCCCGCGCGACAGCACCGTGGCGAGCGCCTCGACCACGACCGGGTCGAAGTCGCGCGCCGTGGCCAGCCGCAGCCGCTCCAGGGCGCGCAGCGCGGCCACCCCGGCCGCGCCCTCGGCCGCGGGCCCGCTCACCAGCTCGGTGTACGCGTTCACCGCGCGCACGATACGCGCGGCGAGCGGCTGCTCGCGGTACGGGTCCGCCTGGCGCTCCACGACGAGCGCCACCTCGGCGGGTACCCCGGTCTGGCGCACCACAGCGCCGCCGAGCAGCGCGATTTTGGGCTGCTCGGCGGCGGGCAGCGGTTCGGTGGCCCCCGCGGGCACCGGATCCACCAGCGACAGCTGGCCGATGTCGTGCATCAGCGCCGCGTATTCCAGCACGGTCAGCCGGGGCTCGGAGAGGCCCAGCTCACGCCCCACGGCCCGGCTGAGCCCGGCCACCTCGCGGGCGTGGCCCGTCGGGGTGTACCCGGCTATCTCGGTCGCTCTGGCCAGGGAGGCGATGGTCTGGCGGTAGGTGGCCCGTATCCCGGCGTAGCGGCGGTAGGAGTACTGGATCAGCAGCAGCGGCACCGCCAGCACCGGCACCGGCCACAGCCCGGCGACGGCCACGGTGAGCGCCATCACGGCCGCGGTCGCGCACACCGCCGCCCCGACCCCGGGCAGCGACCGCAGCTCGTCGCGGAGGAGCGGCCCGTAAGGCCAGCCGGTACGGGCGCGGGCGAGGGCGGCGGCCAGGACGGCGTCGCACAGGGCGGTCAGGGCCAGCAGGGCGAGCAAATAGCCGACGATGAACGGGCCGTGGCCGAGCCAGTCGGCCAACCGGCCGGTCCGGTGCAGCGGTTGGAAGCAGACGGCGGCGAACGCGGCGGTCAGCACCCGGCGGGCGGTGTGCCCGGGGTCGACCGGGCAGCCGAGCGCGAGCGGCGCCACCAGCCCGGCGAGCGACGCGGCCACGACGACGGTGACCACCTGGAGGACGCCGTGGGCGGCGGGCTCCCCGCCGAGCCGCCCGAGCAGGGCGTATCCGAGGGCGCCGACGGCGGCGAGGGGCGCGGGCTCACCGCGCGGATCGGGCACTCCCCCACCGCCGTCCGGCAGCGCGGGCGGCGCCTCGACGCACCGGATCGCCTCCCCGACGGCGATGAGCGCCCCGAAGGCCAGCGCCGCCTCCGCCTGCCGCACCCCGTGCCACTCGGTCCACACCAGCGCCACCACGGCAAGCGCCCCCGCCGCGCCATACACGGCGACGACCGTAAGGCCGCCATAACGCCCCCGGGATATCCGCTCCCGCCCCTCCTCCCGTGCGGCGGCGGTCTCGGCCCGCTGACGGCGGGCCCGGTGAAGGGCGCGGGCCTGCCGCTCGGCGAGCCGGGCGAAAGCCCGGGGGGTGGCCGCTCCCGAGGTGGGACGGACCGCCCTGGCAGGCCACTGAGCCGCACTTTCGTCCCGATCACGCGGCCCGGACCGCCCCGGCTCGCCGGGCTCGCCTCCAGCCGAGGCGACTGGGGTTTCCCCGGGCCCCCCGCCGGCGGGCCGGGGGCCCCGATCGGAGCCATGACGGCCCGAGGCGCCCGTACCGCCACTGACTCTGCCCGACGCGTCCGGGGCTTCCCCGACCCCCGCGTCGGCCGGACCGACGTCAGACCGGGGGGCCCGGCCGGGACCGGGGCGACCCGGGGCACGCGGCCCGCCCCCGGCCAAGGTCTCCGAAGCGCCTCCAGACCCCCCGTCGACCGGACCGACGTCAGACCGGGGGCTCCCACCAGGACCGGGACGGCCCGGGGCGCCCGGCCCGCCCCCGGCCAAGGTCTCCGAAGCGCCTCCAGACCCCCCGTCGGCCGAACCGGGAGCGGACCGGTCAGGACCGGGGCGACCCGGGGCGCCCAGCCCGCCCCTGGCCAAGGTCTCCGGGGCTTTCCCGGGCCGCGCGTCGGCCGGGCCGGGGGCGGGCTCCGGGGTTCCGGCTGAATCGTTCGTGCCGGGCGGGGTGGGGTCCTCGGCGGGGGTCATGGGCCACCGCCGGGGGCGCCCGCGGTGGGGTGGGGGCCGTCGGGGGCGTCCGACGCGGCCGCGCGTACCAGGGGTGGGGCGGGCTCTGCCGGGACGTTTCCGCGCTCCTCAGGGGCGTCCGCGGTGACCGCCGCGTGCCAGCCGTGGCGGTCCAGGGCGCGGGTGAGGGCCCCCACCATGCGGGGGTCGAACTGCGAGCCCGCGCACCGTTGCAGCTCCGCCACGGCCGTGGGCACGGGCCGGGCCCTGCGGTACGTACGCGTCGAGGTCATCGCGTCGAAGGCGTCCGCCACCGCGACCACCCGGGCGAACTCCGGGATCTGCGCCCCGGCGAGCCCGTACGGATAGCCGCTGCCGTCCAGCCGCTCATGGTGGTGGAGGATCGCGGCCCGCGCCTCGCCCAGGAAGCCGATGCCGCGCACCATCTCGTCGCCGTACTCGGGGTGCAGCTCGATCACCCGGCGCTCCTCGGGCGTCAGCGGACCGTTTTTGCGCAGCAGCCGGGTGGGGACGCCGAGCTTGCCGACGTCGTGGAGGATGCCCGCGATCCGTACCGCCTCCAGCCGGTCGCCGCTCATGCCCAGCTCGCGGGCGATCATCGCGGAGGCGCGGCCGACACGCTCGCTGTGGCCCCGGGTGTAGCGGTCCTTGATGTCGACCGCCTGGACCAGGGCCCGGATGGTGGCCTGGTGGGCGGCGCTCTCGCGGCGGTAGAGCACGAAGCCGCAGGCGCAGACGTACATCGGCAGCAGCACGAGCAGGGCCGCCGCCGGTCCGTAAGGGCTGCGCCAGAGCACCGCCATGGCCAGCCCGGCGGGCCCGTGCACCAGATACGGGGCGAGGGCGCCGGGCAGCCGCCCCCACCAGGCGGCGCGCGGCGACTGCCGCTCGGCGGTGACCAGCACCCCGCCCTCCAGCGCGGTGGCGGTCAGGCCCAGGACGAGCGCCGCGGCCACGGCGGCCGCCAGGGCGTACGGAAAGCCGGGCGCTCCGGACGACGCCTGCCCAGCCGCGGCCTGGGCGCCGTCGCCGAGGGCCCAGAGGGCGCCGAGGGTCCCGGGGCCGTCCAGGGCCGCGAAGGCGCACGAGGCGGCCCAGACGGCCAGCGAGAGCCGTGCGGCGCGCCAGGCCCGCCGCGCCCCGGCCGGGGGCCGCTCGACGCGGGCGAGCAGCGCACCGGGCACGGCGACCAGCGCCGCGGCGGCGGGCGGCAGCAGAAAAGCCCCGGCCAGAAGGACGGGGCTGCACCATTCGGGCCAGCGGCCGCGAACCCTGGAGCCGACCGCGTGCACCGCGGCGAGCAGGGCGGTCGTGGCCCAGGGGACGGCCGTTCCGGGCCGTACGGCCGGGGCGGCGCAGTACGCCCCGGCGAGCACGGCGCACAGGACATAGGCGCGCGCGCCGTGGGGAAGTGCCCGCACGGTGTCCTCCTCCCCATCCATGGCCATTGCGCCGCCCCCTCGGGCGGGGCGGGTCAGGTGGTTGGGGAGCTTAGGACGAGGCGGGGCGTCTGGGATCGGAGGGACTGTCCGATTACACCCCTTCGAGTGATGATCTGATCACCGAAGGTGGGAATGAGAACGCGCCAACTCGATTGGCGTTCGACCGGGGATCCGCTGGGGCCGGAGCCCCGGGGTCACTCGGGCCCGGGCCCCGGGGTCACTCCTGGGCGCTGCTCGGCGCGTTACCCGGCGCGCTGCTCGGCGCGTTCGTCTCCGTCGTGATCTCGCGCTCCGGCACCGCCTGCCCGGAGCGGATCAGCTCGATCCGCCCCATGACCTTCGACCGGAGGTCGGTGGGCACGTCGTCATGGCCGCAGCACCGCTTGACGAGCTTCTTCACGGCCTTCTCGAGACCGTACTTCTCCAGGCACGGAGAGCACTCGTCGAAGTGCACCTCGAACTTGGCGCAGTCGCCGTCCGGCATCTCGTGGTCGAGGAACTCGTAGAGGTGGTCGAGAACCTCGGAGCAGTCCGTCTCATGCGGCTCTCCGCAGCTCATGAGTCCGCGCCTTTCCGATCGTGCGACTCGTCCGCCGCGGCGCCCGCGCCGGCCGGGACCAGCCCGCGCCCACGGGCGTAGTCCTCCAGCAGACCGCGCAGCTGGCGGCGCCCACGGTGCAGCCGGGACATCACCGTACCGATGGGTGTACCCATGATGTCCGCGATCTCCTTGTAGGCAAAGCCCTCGACGTCCGCGAGATAGACCGCGATGCGGAACTCCTCGGGGATGGCCTGAAGGGCCTCCTTGACATCGGAGTCGGGCAGGTGGTCGAGGGCCTGCGACTCGGCGGAGCGCAGACCGGTCGACATATGCGACTCGGCGCGCGCGAGCTGCCAGTCCTCGATCTCCTCGGCCGCACTGCGCTGGGGCTCCCGCTGCTTCTTGCGGTACGAGTTGATGAAGGTATTGGTCAGGATGCGGTACAGCCACGCCTTGAGGTTGGTGCCCTCGCGGAACTGGTGGAAGGACCCGTACGCCTTGGCGTAGGTCTCCTGCACGAGGTCCTCGGCGTCAGCCGGGTTACGCGTCATCCGCAGCGCGGCCGAGTACATCTGGTCCAAGAAGGCAAGGGCATCCCGCTCGAAGCGCGCGTTCCGCTCCGAGGACGACTCCTGCGACCGCTCGACCGGCTCTCCCTCGGTCACGCCGTCGGTACCTGCGTCGGTCCCAGTGACCTGACCCACCTCCTCCAGCTTCGTGTCGGGTCCGGATGTGGACCCGCTGGAATCGGAGAATAGACGACGATCCGGTGCGCCCGCCGCTTCGATCTTCACGGCCTGCGCCGCCCCCAGCTGAGACCAGTCCAGGTCAGCGGCGCGTGGACGGGCCGGGCAAGCAAGCGAACCCATGCGGGGGACTCCCTTTCCTCGTAATCCGCGTGTCAGTGCCTCTTACACGGTGAGTACCGACAGCCCGTTCAACACGGATCCCGCCCGTCGCATTCCCGCCCCGTCCCCGCCCCGGCGCCCCTGGCCAGGGCGGGGACGCCGGGCCCGGGGCGCCGGGGCGGGGCTCAGCGGTCGGCGACGGCGACGGCGATGACGATGGCGACGGCGACGGCGACGGCGATCAGCCCAGGGCGCGCGGCAGCCAGTCGGTGACGGCCCCGGTGATCAGGGCGAGCGCCGCGGGCTCGTCGAGGTCCGCCGACTTCGGCAGGCCGAAGACGTGGTCGCCGTACGGCACCTCCACGAGCTCCATGGCCGCGGGCAGCTCGGGGAACTCCTCCGGGCGCCCGAACGGGTCCCGGCCGCCCTGGACGATCAGCGTCGGCACGCCCGTGGCCAGCAGCTCCTCGGCCCGGGACCGCTCCGGCTTGCCCGGCGTGTGCAGCGGGAAGGACAGCGCCAGCACGGCCTTCGCGCCCAGCTCCGTCGCGGTCCGGCAGGCCACCCGCGCCCCGGCGCTGCGGCCGCCCGCCACGATCGGCAGCCCGGCCTTCTCCAGCGCGGGCCATACGGCACGCCATCCGGTGTCGAGGGTCGAGGGCGCGGGCGCGATCTTCTTGCCCGCCACCCGCCACGGCTGCTCGACCAGCGCGACGCTCACCCCGATCCCGGGGAGCGCCCCGGCCAGCGCGCGCAGGTCCCGCGCCTCGATGCCCCCGCCGGCGCCATGACTGGCGGCCAGCAGGGCATGGGCGCCTGGGGCGTGGTGCCAGGTGATCCGGGCGTCCCCGGCCGGGGTCGCCACCATCTCGGTGGTGACCTGAGACTCATCCGTCTTCTTCGCGGCCATCAGAACAGCGTGCCCTCCTCCGGGGCCTCGAGCTCCTCGAGCAACTCGGGGCCGTTGTTACGGACATCACTCACCCCGGTGGCCACCGGGTACGCCCGCAGCAGCCCGGAGGGCGGCGGCGCCAGCAGCGGCAGCAGGTCGTCGGGGTCGGTGCGGCCCGGGTCCAGCCAGGAGGCCCAGCGGTCCTCGGTGAGGACCAGCGGCATCCGCGGGTGGATCTCGGCGAGCGAGCCAGGGCCCTCGTCCCGGGCCGCGCCCCCGAAGGGCTCCTTGTCCGCCTCGGTGGTGATCACCGTGCAGGTCACCCACCACGCCCGGGGGTGTTCGTCCGGCAGCGTCCGGTCCCGCCAGAACTCGTACAGCCCGGCCATGGCCATCACCGAGCCGTCCACCGGGGTCACGAAGTACGGCTGCTTGCGGGGCCGCTTCCGCTTGCCCTTCTCCTCCAGCTGCCGCTCCCCCGCCGCGGTGACCCACTCGTAGTAGCCGTCGGCGGGCAGGATGCAGCGCCGCGAGGCGAACGGGCGCCGGTAGGACGGCTTCTCGTGCACGGTCTCGGCCCGTGCGTTGATCATCTTGGCGCCGCCCTCGGGGGACTTCGCCCAGGACGGCACCAGCCCCCACTTCAGCGCCCTCAGCTGGCGAACCGGGCGCGGTTCGGCGGCGTCCTTAAGGGGGCGTTCGAGCACCGCGTACACGTCCTTGGTGGGCGCGACGTTCCAGTCCGGCGCCAGAGTCTCCTCCGGCTCCCACTTCTCCACTCCGAAGAGCCCGACGAGATCCTCCGGCCTCCGGCTCGCTGCGTATCGACCGCACATAGGTGCCACACTGCCACGACCCCTACCGACGCGAGGAGCCGCCCGCACATGGACGCAACGAACGCCGCCGATCTGTGGGACCGGGTGACCGGCGCCCAGCCCGACCCCACCACCTGGCTGGTCGTCTCCACCGGCGTGATCGCGTTCGCGGTCGTGGTCTTCCGCACGGCGTGGCGGATAGCCCGTAACGCCATCACCATCGCCCACGAGGGCGGCCACGCCGTGGTCGCCCTGCTCAGCGGGCGGCGGCTGGACGGCATACGGCTGCACTCGGACACCTCGGGGCTGACCGTCTCGCGCGGCAAGCCCACGGGCCTGGGCATGATCCTCACCGCGGCGTCCGGCTACACCGCCCCCTCCCTGCTGGGCCTCGGCGGCGCCTGGCTGCTGGCGGCGAACCACATCACCCTGCTGCTGTGGGGGACGACGGCGCTGCTGGTCGCGATGCTGGTGATGATCCGCAACGCCTATGGCGTCCTTACGGTCGTCATCAGCGGGGCCGCCTTCTTCCTCGTCTCCTGGCTCACCGGGCCGGACGTCCAGGCGGGGTTCGCGTATGCCGTGGTGTGGTTCCTCCTCCTGGGGGGCGTGCGTCCGGCCTTCGAGCTCCAGCGCAAGCGCCGTCACGGCGGCGCGTACGACTCCGACCCCGACCAGCTCGCCCGGCTGACGGGCATTCCGGCCGGCGCCTGGCTGCTGCTCTTCCACGTGGTCTCGCTGTGTTCGCTGCTCGCCGGAGGACGCTGGCTGCTGGGCCTGTGACCCCGGCCGCTGGGACCGTGCCCCCGTACGAGCGCCCGGCGCGCCACCGCCACCGCCTCATGGGCGCCTTGTAGCAGCGCCGTGTTTCGACTGGGTTTCACCACTTTCGATCAAGATTGGCACTCCGGGCGAACCACTAAAGTGAGACCCATGACCGGCATTGAGACCTCCCCGGGCGATCACACCGCCCTCTGGCCCGCTCCGACCGCCGATGGAGCGGTCGACGCGACCGTCACCGTGCCCGGATCCAAGTCGGTTACCAACCGCGGTCTGATCCTGGCCGCGCTCGCCGCCGAACCCGGCTGGCTGCGCCGCCCGCTCCGCTCCCGCGACACCCTCCTGATGGCCGCCGCCCTGCGCGCCATGGGCGTCGGGATCGAGGAGACGGTGTCCGACGGCGCCCTCGGCTCCGGCGGCCCCTCCGGCGGCGGAGAGTCCTGGCGGGTCATCCCGGCGGGGCTGCACGGCCCGGCCACCATCGACGTCGGCAACGCCGGCACCGTGATGCGCTTCCTGCCGCCGGTCGCCGCCCTGGCCGACGGCCCCGTCCACTTCGACGGCGACCCCCGCTCCCATGAGCGCCCGCTGCACGGCGTGATCGACGCGCTGCGCGCCCTCGGCGCCCGCATCGACGACGACGGCCGCGGCGCGCTGCCGATGACCGTGCACGGCGGCGGGGCGCTGGACGGCGGCCCGGTCCGCGTCGACGCCTCGTCGTCCTCCCAGTTCGTGAGCGCGCTGCTGCTGTCCGCGCCGCGCTTCAACCAGGGCGTCGAGGTGCGTCACATCGGTGCCGCGCTGCCCTCCCTGCCGCACATCCGGATGACCGTGGACATGCTGCGCGCCGCGGGCGCGCGGGTGGACACCCCGGAGGCGGGCGGCGAGCGGGGCGTCTGGCGGGTGGCGCCGAGCGCGCTGCTCGGCCGCGACCTGGTCGTCGAGCCCGATCTGTCCAACGCGGCGCCGTTCCTGGCCGCCGCCCTGGTCACCGGCGGCCGGGTGACCATCCCTGACTGGCCGGAGCGCACCACCCAGCCCGGGGACGAACTGCGCCGGATCTTCACCGAGATGGGCGGTTCCTGCGAGCTCACCGACACCGGATTGACCTTCACCGGAACGGGCCGGATCACCGGGATCGACGCCGATCTGCACGAGGTCGGCGAGCTCACCCCGGTGATCGCGGCGGTCGCGGCGCTGGCCGACTCCGAGTCGGTGCTGCGCGGCATCGCCCATCTGCGGCTCCACGAGACCGACCGGCTCGCCGCACTCGCCAAGGAGATCAACGAGCTGGGCGGGGACGTCACCGAGACCGAGGACGGCCTGCGGATCCGCCCGCGCCCGCTGCACGGCGGGATCTTCCACACCTACGAGGACCACCGGCTGGCCACCGCCGCCGCCGTCCTCGGCCTGGCCGCCGACGGCGTGCTGGTCGAGAACGTGGCGACCACCGCCAAGACCCTCCCCGACTTCCCCGGTCTGTGGACCGGCATGCTCGACGCGACGACGACCTCGGCGCGGAGATCCTGAGAGCCTGGACTCATGCGCCGCTACGGCAAGCACACCGACGAGGACGACGTTCGGATCCGCCCCAACCGCAAGGGCAACCGGCCGCGCACCAACATCCGCCCCAAACACGAGGACGCCGCCGAGGGATTCGTGCTCACGGTCGACCGCGGCCGGCTCACGGTCCTGGTCGAGGACCGCACCATCACCGCCATGAAGGCCCGCGAGCTCGGCCGTAAGGGCGTCGTGGTGGGCGACCGGGTCGCGGTCGTAGGGGATCTCTCCGGCGACAAGGACACGCTCGCCCGGATCGTCCGGGTCGAGGAGCGCTCCTCCGTGCTGCGCCGGACCGCCGACGACGACGATCCGTACGAGCGGGTGGTGGTCGCCAACGCCGACCAGCTCGCGATCGTGACCGCCCTGGCCGATCCGGAGCCGCGGCCGCGGCTGATCGACCGGTGTCTGGTGGCCGCCTTCGACGCGGGCCTGGAACCGCTGCTCGTCCTCACCAAGTCCGATCTGGCGCCCGCCGACGACATGCTGAAGACCTATGAGCCGCTCGGCGTCCCCTACGTCGTCACCAGCCGCGACGAGCTGGCCGACGGGGACGCCGCCGACCGGGTGCGGGAGCGGCTGGCGGACCGGATCACCGTCTTCGTCGGCCACTCGGGCGTGGGCAAGACGACGCTGGTGAACGCGCTGGTCCCGGACCGCCAGCGGGCCACCGGCCGGGTGAACGCGGTCACCGGCCGCGGCCGCCACACCACCACCTCCGCGCTCGCGCTGCCCCTGCCGGACGCCAAGGGGTGGGCGATCGACACCCCGGGCGTGCGGTCCTTCGGGCTGCACCACGTGGACCCGGCGCGGGTCATCCACGCCTTCCCGGACCTGGAACCGGGCACCGAGGGCTGCCCGCGCGCCTGTAGCCACGACGAGCCGGACTGCGCGCTGGACCAGTGGGTGGCCGACGGCCACGCCGAACCCGCCCGGCTCTACTCCCTGCGGCGACTGCTGGCCACCCGCGAACGACGCGAGGGCGACTAGGTCTTTCCCCTCCCCGCTACCAAGGGCTTCGCCCCTGGCCCCCGGGGCGAAGGGCGGAGCCCCACCACGCGGCGGAGCCCGCCTGGCAAGACTGCGCAAAGGGTCGGAGCCCGGCTCCCGGGGTCTGGGGCGGAGCCCCCGCTCCCGGGGTCTGGGGCGGAGCCCGGCGCCGGGGTCAGGGGTCTGGGGCGGAGCCCCGGCGCCGGGGTCTGGGGCGGAGCCCCAGTTTCGGGGAGGGGCGGGGAGGGGAGCAGCCCGCCGCAGGCGTCACGATCCCCCAGACACCCTGGGGAGCGTGTTTGCCGCTTCATCCGGGCGGTAAATGGATAATCGCATCAAGCAATCCAGGCGACCGGGGACGCCCCGGGCGACGGCAGCCCACGGCAGCACGGGAGGGCATCTCTATGGCGTGGCTGCTGGTCGTGGTCGCCGGGCTACTCGAAACCGGCTTCGCCGTCTGCCTCAAGCTTTCGCACGGCTTCACCCGCCTCTGGCCGACCATCGCCTTCTGCGCGTTCGCGCTCGGCAGCTTCGGGCTGCTGACGCTGTCCCTGAAGAAGCTCGACGTGGGGCCCGCGTACGCGGTGTGGACGGGGATCGGGGCCGCCGGGACCGCGATCTACGGCATGGTCTTCCTCGGCGACCTCGTCTCCACGCTCAAGGTCATCTCCATCACTCTGGTGATCGTCGGCGTGATAGGGCTCCAGCTCTCCGGCTCGGCCCACTGAGGTCGCCGACCCACTGAACCAACGGCCTACTGAGGCTAACGGCCTACTGAGCCCCGGCCGCCCCTCGGGCCCGCTCAGGCCAGCACGGTGCGCACCATACGGGCCACATCCGCCACCGGGGCGGACGCCACCACGTACGACAGGGCCAGCCTGGCGACCGCCTCACAGGCCAGCGGCAGCTCGACCGCGCCCGGCGGCCAGTCGCCCTCCAGCAGCCGCACCGCCCGGTCCCGCGCCTCGCCGATCAGCTCGCCGGGCGCGGGCAGCGGCTCCGGCTCCCCCGGCGGTGCCGTCCTTACGGACGTCGGCAGCCGCTCGTTCCAGCTGCCCGTGAGCACCGCCCGCACCAGCGGGTTCTCGGTCGCCGAGCGGACCGTCCACACTGCGGCGGCGGCCAGCCGCTCCCTGGGAGCCGCCGCGCCGGAGACCCCGGCCAACGCCCGCTCGACCCCGCGCAGATACGCGTCGGCCTCGCGCCGCACCAGGGCGCGGGCGAGGCCCTCCTTGCTGCCGAACTCGTTGTAGAGGGTCTGTCGGGAGACCCCTGCCGCCGCCGCGACCTCGGACATCTTCACCCTCGGCCACGGGCGGCGGTCGAGCGCGGCGAAGGCCGCGTCGAGTAAGGATTCACGCGCTGCGGGCATCGTCGCCTCCCAGAGCGGGTATCGTCGCCTCCCGGCCCGGCATGTGCCCGACAGAATTGACGGGCCGCCAGATGAAGTCAAGAGCCGCGCGCGAGCGGACCGTCCAGCCGGAGTCCCCTGGTCGTTGTGGAGTCGTGTGGCTCCGCGTCTTTTCCTGTCGATACTGTTCGGCCATGCCCGACTACCACGATGACCTGCGTCTCGCCCACGTTCTCGCCGACGCCGCCGACGCGACCACCATGGAGCGGTTCAAGGCGCTCGACCTCAAGGTCGAGACAAAACCCGATATGACGCCGGTGAGCGAGGCCGACAAGGCGGCCGAGGAGCTGATCCGCACCTCGCTCCAGCGGGCCCGGCCGCGCGACGCGGTGCTCGGCGAGGAGTTCGGCAGCGAGGGCAGCGGTCCGCGGCGCTGGGTGGTCGACCCGATCGACGGCACCAAGAACTATGTGCGCGGGGTCCCGGTCTGGGCCACCCTGATCGCCCTCATGGAGCGCGGTGAGGGCGGCGACCGGCCGGTGGTCGGCGTGGTCTCCGCACCGGCGCTGGGACGGCGCTGGTGGGCCGCCGAGGGGCTCGGGGCGTACACCGGGCGCAGCCTGTCCTCCGCAAGCCGGCTCGCGGTCTCGAAGGTGAGCAACCTCTCCGACGCCTCGTTCGCGTACTCCTCGCTCAGCGGCTGGGAGGAGCGCGGCAGGCTGAACGGCTTCCTCGATCTGACCCGCGCCTGCTGGCGCACCCGTGGCTACGGCGACTTCTGGCCGTACATGATGGTGGCCGAGGGTTCGGTGGACATCTGCGCCGAACCGGAATTGTCGCTGTGGGACATGGCGGCCAACGCGGTGATCGTCCAGGAGGCGGGCGGCCGCTTCACCGGACTCGACGGCGTACCGGGCCCGAACAGCGGCGATGCGGCGGCGTCCAATGGGCTGCTGCACGGGGTGATGCTGGACTACCTGCGGCCCTGAGGGGCCGTCCGGGGCTGACCGGAGTGTGAACCGGAGCGCGGGGCGCGCTCAGTGGCAGATCGGCTTCCGCGCGCCCTTGTTGGACTCACCGAGGCATGTGAACATGAGAATTCCAGACCTTGTGAACTTGTGAATCCTTTCTCTAATGGGACCCGGGATTCACCAAGGAGGTGGCTCCATCCATGCCCATGCACGTCCGTGACGCCATGAGCTCGGTGGTCCTCACCATCGGCCCCGCGCATACGCTCCGCCAGGCCGCCCGGCTGATGTCGGCCCGCCGGGTGGGATCGGCCATCGTGCTCGATCCCGACACCAGCGGCCTGGGGATTCTCACCGAGCGCGACATCCTCAACTCCCTGGGGGCGGGCCAGGACCCCGACCAGGAGACCGCACACGACCACACCACCGCCGATGTCGTCTTCGCCGCCCCCGGGTGGACGCTGGACGAGGCGGCCCGCGCGATGTCCCAGGGCGGCTTCCGCCATCTGGTCGTCCTCGACGCGGGCGACCCGGTCGGGGTGGTGTCGGTGCGCGACATCATCCGCTGCTGGGCCCCGGCGCCCCAGCCCGTACCGGCGTAAGCGCCCCACACCGCGCCCGGCACCCGAAGAGGCCGGAGCCCAACGGCGTCCGGCCTCTTCGGTTGATACGGCAAGCGTCCGTCAGCCGCGCAGGGCCTGGACCGCGGCCTCCAGCCGCTTGCCGTAGTCGGTGTCCGCCTTGCGGAAGTTCTCGATCGCCCGCTGTGCGATGTCATCGCGGGAGACCTTGGCGATGAACTGCGCCAGGTTCTCGATCAGGCGCTCCTTCTGGTCGTCCGACATCAGCCGGTAGAGGTTGCCCGCCTGGACGAAGTCGTCGTCCTCGGCGTGCGAGGGGGCCTCGTGGTCCCCGGTCCGGCCGGACACCGGCGACGGCTGCCACAGCGCCCGGCCGGTCTCGGCCGGACCGCCGAAGCTGTTGGGCTCGTAGTTCTTGGCGCCCGCGTGACGGCCGTCGTACAGGAAGCCGTCGCGGCCGTACGTGCGCGCCTCGGCCGCGTGCGGGCGGTTCACCGGCAGGTGGTCGGCGTTGATGCCGACGCGGTAGCGGTGGGCGTCGCCGTACGCGAACAGGCGGCCCTGGAGCATCTTGTCCGGGGACGGGCCGATACCCGGCACGAAGTGGGCGGGCGAGAAGATCGACTGCTCGACCTCGGCGAAGATGTTCCGCGGGTTGCGGTTGAGCTCCAGCTTGCCGATCTCGATCGGCGGGTAGTCCTCGTGCGGCCAGACCTTGGTCAGGTC
This sequence comes from Streptomyces javensis, assembly GCF_039525925.1. Lineage (NCBI taxonomy): Bacteria > Bacillati > Actinomycetota > Actinomycetes > Kitasatosporales > Streptomycetaceae > Streptomyces > Streptomyces javensis. The sequence goes on from NZ_BAAAIF010000105.1 coordinate 21,342, forward strand.
GAACGGGTTGAAGCGGTAGTTCGCCGCGTCGGCCGCCGGCATGATCTGCACCTGCACGGTCCAGGTCGGGAAGTCGCCCCGCTCGATGGCCTCGCGCAGATCGCGCTGGTGGCTGTCCGGGTCCAGACCGGCGGTCTCGGCCGCCTCGGCGGTGGTGAGGTTCTTGATGCCCTGGTCGGTCTTGAAGTGGTACTTGACCCAGAAGACCTCGCCCGCGGCGTTGTTCCACTGGTAGGTGTGCGAGCCGTAGCCGTTCATGTGGCGGTACGAGGCGGGGATGCCGCGGTCGCCGAACAGCCAGGTCACCTGGTGGGTGGACTCGGGCGAGAGCCCCCAGAAGTCCCAGACGTTGTCCGCCTCCTGCGAGCCGGTGTACGGGTCGCGCTTCTGGGTGTGGATGAAGTCGGGGAACTTGATGGCGTCCTTGATGAAGAACACCGGGGTGTTGTTCCCGACCAGGTCGTAGTTGCCGTCCTCGGTGTAGAACTTCAGCGCGAAACCGCGCGGGTCGCGCACCGCGTCCGCCGAGCCGAGGTTGCCGGCGACCGTAGAGAAGCGCAGGAACGTCTCGGTCTGCTTGCCGACCTCGGAGAGAAACGCGGCGCGGGTGTACTTGGTCACATCCGCGGTCACGGTGAAGGTGCCGTACGCACCGGCGCCCCGCGCGTGCACGATCCGCTCCGGGATCCGCTCGCGGTTGAAGTGGGCGAGCTTCTCGATCAGATGCTGGTCCTGGATGAGGACCGGACCGCCGACGCCCGCCGTCTCGCTGTTCTGGTTGTCCGCCACCGGAGCCCCGGACTCCGTGGTCAGCGGACCAGTGATGTTGTCCTGGACCGTCACGTGCGCCTCCTGCGTGATCGCATTCTGTCCCTGGTCTGGGGCTGGCCACGATCCTACATTGGACATTGTCTAAGTCAAGAAGAGATTGAGACTCGTACCCGATCTGGTCAAGGACTCGTCCGCTGCTACCCTTGTCCTTATCTGACTGATAGGTGAATGGCATGAGTGACCTGCTGGAACGGCTCAGGGGACGCGGCTGGAGGCTGACGGCGCAGCGGCGTGTCGTCGCCGAGGTCCTCAACGGGGACCACGTGCACTACACCGCCGACGAGGTCCACGCGCTGGCGACCGAGCGACTGCCCGAGATCTCCCGCGCGACCGTGTACAACACCCTCGGCGAGCTCGTCACGCTCGGCGAGGTGATCGAGGTCAGCACGGACGGCAGAGCCAAGCGCTACGACCCGAACGCGCATCACGCGCATCAGCACCTGGTGTGCGCGCGCTGCGGCACGATCCGCGATGTCCACCCCTCCGGCGACCTGCTCGCCGATCTGCCCGCGCAGGAGCGCTACGGCTTCGCGATCTCCGCGGTCGAGGTGACGTACCGGGGGCTGTGCCCCGACTGCGCGGCCTGAGAAGTGCTCGGCCCGAGAGGGCCGTAACAGACGAAAGGCCCGGATCCTCGCGGATCCGGGCCTTCGCCGTTGGTAGCGGGGACAGGATTTGAACCTGCGACCTCTGGGTTATGAGCCCAGCGAGCTACCGAGCTGCTCCACCCCGCGTCGTTGTGTAGCAACCTTAACCCGGGGTGGACGGCGGGAGCAAACCGGTTACCGGCAAGACGCCCGGCGGCGGCTCACCGCGGCGGGCCCGGACGGGCCCGGACCGGGGTGGGCTGGGGCGGGCCGGGCCGGGCTGGGCCGGGCTGGGCCGGGCTGGGCCGGGCCTGAGCCGGGCCGGG
>NZ_BAAAIF010000106.1:0-22717 GCF_039525925.1 Streptomyces javensis
CCTCAATCGCCGGACGGGCTGAAATCAGCCCGTCCGGCGCTTGAGGACACGCCCGAAGGGCGTCCGGGGTCCAGGGGGCGGAGCCCCATGGTTCGGGAAGGGGCGGGTAGGGGAGCAGCCCGCCGCAGGCGCAACCCCACGCAGGCGCAGCCCCACGCAGGCGCTACCCCAAGGGCGGGTCCTGCGGATCGCGGTACATCGGACCGCGCCCCGACAGGACCTCCCCGTACGCCTGCATCAGATCCGGCAACCGCAACGTGGCGAGGTCGTCCCGCGTAGGCGTACCGCTCCACCCCGACAGCCGCAGATCCCGGTAAGCGCAACTCTTCTCGTACAGCGTGCGCAGAAACCGCCCGTTCCCCAGCTCGTCGATCCAGCCCTGGTCCACCACATGGCCGCTGATGCTGCGCAGCTCCTCCACGGCCTCCTCGTCCCACACATCCCCGTTCTCCGCCGCCAGCACCTCACCGATCCGGGTGAGCTCCAGCGGGCGGTAGCTGGGGAAGTCGACACGGGTGGTGAAGCGCGAGCCGAGACCGGGGTTGGCGGCCAGCAGCCGGTCCATGCCCTCGGGGTAGCCGGCGAGGATCACCACCAGCCGGTCGCGGTTGTCCTCGGCCCGCTTGAGCAGTACCTGAAGCGCCTCGTCGCCGTACGCGTCGCCCTTGCTGTAGCCCGAGTTGGACAGGCTGTACGCCTCGTCGACGAAGAGCACCCCGCCGAGCGCCGAGTCGATCAGCTCATTGGCCTTCACCGCCGTCTGGCCCAGATACTCGCCGACCAGATCGGCGCGCCCGGCCTCCACCAGATGGTCGCCGCCGAGCAGCCCGAGGGCGTAGAAGACCCGGCCGAGGATGCGGGCCACGGTGGTCTTGCCGGTGCCCGAGGGCCCGGAGAAGACGAAGTGCCGCTTGGGCGGCTGGACCGGCAGGCCCTGCCCGGCGCGCAGCCGCGCCATGTGGAGCTGCGCCGACAGCGCCCGGACCTGCCGCTTGACCGGTTCCAGGCCGACCATGCGCTCCAGCTCCTGGAGCGCGCTCTCCAGCAGCACCGGATCGGAGGGGCCGGGCTGGGCGGGCAGTCCGGCCCGGTCGCGGGTGCCGCCCGCGCCCATCACGGCGGGGCCCATCAGCGGCGGACCCTCGGGCCCCTCGCTCGCGGCGCGCGGATCGCGGCCGTCGGACAGCGTGTCGGCGGGGTCGGCGGCGGTGGCGTCCCGGCCGTCCGTGGCGTCCTGACCACCGGCCCCGGCCAGCGATACGGCGGCGAGGTCCGCGGGCTCGTCAAGACCGTCGGACTCGGCTATCGCCGCCAGCCGGGCCGAGGTGTCCATGAAGGTGGAGTCGATGCGGTGCACCGCGCGGTAGAGGGGGAGCGCGGCCGCGCTGCGCCCGGTGCCCTCATGGGCGCGGGCGAGCCAGTAGCGCAGCTCCTTGCGCTGGGGCTGTTCGCTGCGACAGCGCATTAAGGCGGCGGCGAGCAGTGGTTCGGCCTGGCTGTACATCTCCAGCCGGACCCGCGCCATCCCGGCGAACAGACCCGCCTCGATGCCCAGGAACGGATCGTCCAGCAGCGGCTCGGTGTGGCGGACCAGCTGCTCCCAGTCCTTGACCAGATAGGCGCGGCAGGCGTGCAGGAAGCGGGCCTGCGGATCGGCCTCCACCGGGGGGCAGCCGGCCAGCGCCCGGTCCAGCTCGGGCACATGGCGCCCGTCGAGCCAGTGGGAGGCGTGGGCGAGCAGCAGGTCCCGGCTGGTCTCCAGCACGGGCTGCACCCACCAGCCCAGCCAGTACCAGGAGTTGAGGGTGCGGCGGTGCCGGGCGCGCTGCTCGCCGAAGCGGTCGCGGTGCCGGTACATCCGCAGCAGCGCCGCCGCCGTGTCGGCCCGCAGCGCGTGCAGCCCGAGCCAGGCGTCGGCCATTCCCGGATCGAGCCGGGTGGCGGCCCGGAACTCCTCCTCGGCCTGTGCGTACGCGCCCATCGTGTAGGCATCGACGGCTCGCAGCCAGGCGAGGTCGGCCGGGGCGTGCGAACCCTGCGTGCCGAAATCCATCACGTCCCCCACAACCCCTGCCCCCGTGGATGCCGCAGGGGCGACTGCCCCTTTCGCATCGTACCTGCGCAACTCGCATGGGCCGAGGGTGCCGCACTGTTGTTCGTCGCAATCCCACAAGGCCGGACGGGTGTGCGCGGGGGCGTGTAAGGGGCGCACAAGGTCTGGGGAGGGTCGTCACCCAGAGTGAGGAAGTGGCCGCGCAAAGCAGCGGAAAACCGGCGCCAGACAGGACGAAGCCCCCGATCACGGGGGAACAACCGGGGGCTTCGCGTTGTGGGACGACTCGTACGAGTCGCACATTGAGAACGTAAGACCTGTATGGGCCCCAGGTCAAGCCGAGTTGGAGTACGCGTCATGCCTCGGGCGGCGGGGTCAGGCCCGGTCGGGGACATCGGCTCACGCTGTGTGAGGCCAGGGGGTGTCTCCGTCGGTCGCCGCGGGTCCCGGTAGCACCTCATACCCCTCCTTCCGCTGCTGTACCAAGGCTCCTGCGTACGGGCGGGACGGGTCGGCGGTGAAATGCGCGCGCTCGGCGGGCAGCCATCCGTCCCAGAATGCGGACAGCTCCGGGCCGTCCCGCAGCTGACCGCGGTGCCAGGAGTCCCGCGCGGGCAGATCCATCCACAACAGCTGCGCCAGCCGCGGGCGCACCGCGCGGCGGCCGCTGCCCACGCCCTCCAGCAGCACCACCGGCGCGGGGTCGAGCCGCCGCCGGGCGGTGCCGAAGCGGCGCTCCACCCAGTCGTACGGGGCGTAGCGCGCGGCCGCGCCCCGGGCCAGCGGGGCGAGGACGTGGGTGTGCAGCCGCTCGGCCCAGCCGAAGAGCTCCTCATGGGTGGCGAAGTCGTCCGTGTGCAGCACCGGCGCGCCGCCGAGCGCCTCGGCCAGCCGCCCGGCGAAGGTGGTCTTCCCGGACCCCGCGTGGCCGTCCACCGCGATCAGCCGGACCGGGCCGCAGGACGGCGGCAGTGCGCGCAGGCGCCGCGCCAGCGCGTCCAGGCCGCCAACCGGTCGGTAAGTTCGCATCGGGGACCACCATACGGCCCTTCGGGCTCGTTCACTCCATTGGTTCACACCAATATTGATGCGGCGGGCGCTGGGGGAATCACTGGCCTGAGACCACTCGCAGCGGCCATAGTTGTGCGACTGTCGCACCCGCCGCCCACTGGACCGGACGACGACTGGGGGAACCCCGCATGACCAGATCTGGATCCACGCCCCGCCGCTCCGTGCTCGCCGCCGCACTCGGCGTCGCGGGCGCCGCCGCCGTCACCACGACAGCCGCCGCGGCCGCCGGAACGGCCCGCCCCTCGGCGACCGGGACCTCGGGAGCCCCCGGGGACGCCGTGGCCCCGGCGGGCTCGAAGGCCAAGCGGATCGCGGAGTACCACGGCTGGACCAGCCACGCCGACTGGCTGGCCGGTGCCGCCGAGGGCGTCCGCGCCGAGTCCGGCGCCCGCCCCGGCATCGTCATCTCCCGCCCGCTGGGCAGCGTGGACTACACCGATCCGCACACCGGCACCAAAGCCGCCTGGGAGTACGCCACCTGGACCTCCCCGGTGCGCACCCTCTCCGTGCCCGCGACCGAGGCCATCGTCTCCTGGAACGCCCGCACCCCGGCCGGCACCTGGATCCAGATCGAGCTCAAGGGCACCTACACCGACGGCTCCGCGACCCCCTGGTACGTGATGGGCCGCTGGGCCTCCGACGACGGCGCCTCCTCCATCCGGCGCACCTCGGTGGACGACCAGAGCGACGACAAGAGCTCGGTGTGGACCGACACCTTCTCCATCGACGACCCGGCGAGCGGGCTGCGGCTGGCGAAGTACCAGGTGCGGCTCACCCTCCACCGCAAGCCCGGCACCAAGCTCACCCCCACGGTGTGGCGGGTCGGCGCGATGGGCTCGGACGTCCCCGACCGGTTCGAGGTGCCCGCCTCCACGCCGAGCCTGGGCAAGGGGCGCGAACTCGTCGTACCGCGCTACTCGCAGGAGATCCACAAGGGCCAGTACCCGGAGTACGACAACGGCGGCGAGGCGTGGTGCAGCCCCACCTCCTCGCAGATGATCATCGAGTACTGGGGCCGTAAGCCCTCCGCCAAGGACCTGGCCTGGGTCAACCCGGACTACGCCGATCCGCAGGTCTGCCACGCCGCCCGGTCCACCTTCGACTACCAGTACGAGGGCTGCGGCAACTGGCCGTTCAACGCCGCCTACGCCGCCACCTACCGCGATCTCCAGGGCGTCGTGACCCGGCTCGGCTCGCTCAACGACGCCGAGAAGCTGATCGAGGTCGGCATTCCGCTGATCACCTCGCAGTCCTTCCTCAAGACCGAGCTGGACGGCGCGGGGTACGGCACCTCGGGTCATCTGATGACCGTCATCGGCTTCACGGCGGACGGCGACGTCATCGCCAACGACCCGGCCTCGGCCGACAACGACGCGGTCCGCCACGTCTACAAGCGGCGGCAGTGGGAGAACATCTGGCTGCGGACGAAGCGGTACAACGCCGACGGCAAGGTGGTCTCGGGCACCGGCGGCGTCTGCTACCTCTACTTCCCGGCCAAGCCCACCGCCGCCCAGCGGCGGGTGCTGACGGAGCTCGGCATCCGCTGAGGACGGCCGCCGCGGGCGGGCCGCCAGGCCCGCGCCCTGCCTGACCGCCCTGCCTGACCGCCCTGCCTGACCGCGTTACGCCGCCGCGCGCACCTCGCGCGCGGCGTCCGCGTGCAGCGCGACCCGGACCAGGGCGGCGGCCAGCCGGGGGAGGTCCTTTTCGGCCACCAGCCCCTCCAGCGACCGCGCGCTCTTCGGCAGCCCGACCCGCTCGGCGCCGTCCAGCGCCTTGCTGTCGAAGTACGGGGCGAACTCCGGCCACACGCCCTGCACCTCGCGCAGGAAGATGTTCACCCCGGCCGGCCCGATGCCCTTGACCCCCTGGAGCAGCTTCTTCACGTCCCCGGCCGCGCGCAGCCGCCGCAGATCGCCCCCGTACTCCCGGTTCACCAGCTCGGCCGCCTCGCCCAGCTGGCTGGAGGTCCGCTCGTCATAGCGCCGGTAGCCGCCCTCGCCCAGCGCGTCCACCCGCTGCTGCCAGGTGGCCTCCGCCATCCGCCGCGAATCGCGCATCCCGGCGTCGAAGAGGGCGCGGGCGGCGGCGACGGCGATGTCGGAACTGATCCGCGCGGACAGCAGATGCGCGAGCACCAGCAGCTGGTAGAGGGGGCCGGGGGTGTCGCGGAGCTTGATCCCGGCCTCGGCGGCGAAGGTCGTGCCCTGCTGGTCGAGCAGAGCCTGCGCCACACTCTTGTTCTTGTCGCTCATTGCCCATCCCGCCTCGTGGTGTGGTGCCGTTGCGTCGCTCACGGGTGCCCGGCGGTGGCCCGCTCACTCGGGGCCGCTCCGCATGATCTTCCAAATGCGGGTGGCGACCTGGAGGTTGAGCCTGCTGTCCACATCCGCCAGAACGCGTCCGCCGATCTCGCGGATGCGCTGGAGCCGATAGGAGTACTCGCGGAGGGTCTCCACCAGGTCCGTGTGGCGCCGGGTGCCGTAGTCCAGCAGCGGGCCCAGCCACGGCCGCGAGCCCGGTGATCCGGTGCAGCGCCGTCCCGTCCGGCCAGCTCCCGCACCTGCGTGTCCAGGGCCTCGGTGACCCGCTGACCGCCGTACGGACAGCGGACCAGGCCCGCGCCGAGCCGTAGGTAGCCCGCCTCGGCGCGGCCGGTGCCGAGCGCACAGCGGCGCAGCAGTGGTTCCCGGGCGACACCTGGTGGGGCCATGGGTCACTCCGTGCGTTCTTGTGTGTCCCGTGCGTCGTCGTGCCTCCTTGTGGAGATCCTGTGGCGGAGTACCCCTATTCACGGCAATTCATCGCATGCGGGCGAAAAGACCGCACGGATTTCGGTCCACGGGGCGGAGAGGCGGGCGTATGGGCCCGGGGCGCCGCTGTCCCGGCCGCGGAGACCGGGTGTGACGTTCAAGCGCGGCGGACGTGATGGATTTCCTCATTCGACTGCCCCCGGGCGGGGTTGGCGCACCGCCAGAACCGGCTTCCTGAAGGGGTTTCGCCTAGGCGATTTCAAAGGCCCGCCCTGTGGAGGCCCAAGGTCAGCGCGGGGTTCGGGCCGTCGGCAGGTGCCTCTGACAGGTGCCCGACAGCCCCCGGCGGGGCCCCTCTCCATGATCAGATCCGGATTGGAGATTTCCGTTTTTCCTTTCCTCATCGAACGGTTGATCAGTAATCTCGCCTCAGCAGCGGGTTGCCGTGCCGCTCTTCGTCGTGCTCCACTTCCCCGAGGACGCGGACGACCCGAGGGCGGCCCCGGAAGCCGGAAGAGGGCGAAGGAAGTGCAGGACGTGGACTGGCGGCCGCAGGGCATCGACGCCACAGGCGAGGACACGGCGGGCTACAGGGACACAGCCCATGGCGGCTGCCCCGGGGAGCGCACGATATGACTTCCGAATCGGGCGGGCCGAGATGTGACCGCGGCGCAGGGGACGCCGCCGGGCACCCCGCCCCCGGGGAGAACGATCCGCTGAGGCGATTCGCGGGCATCTGGTGCCGGGCCGTCCACCCACTGGCCGCCACCACGATGACCCCCGACGAGTTCGAGGGCTATCTGCTGCCGCTGGCCCACCGGTTGAGCGCCGCCCTGCGCTCCTCCCCCTTCGACACCGAGGCCGCGTACGAGGTCGGGGCCGCGCTGGTGGACGCCCAGTGCACCGAGCCCGACGCGCTGCCCGCCATCCTGGGCGTCATCGACGCGCATCTGGTGTCCTGCTCGCCGCCCGGAGCGCCGCTCTCCCGAGCGCCCCTATCCCGGCCGCCCGGTGAATCGTTCCCCGGGCCATCCGGTGAATCGTTCCCGGACCCGTCCGACGAGCCCACCCACGAGCCCCTGGCCGACGACGAGGCGCGCGCCCGCTGTGTGCGGCTCCAGCACGCCCTCGCCGCCGGATTCGTCCGTGAGCTGCGCGAGCGCGAGCGCGATGAGCAGGAGGCCATCTCACGGGCCGCGATGGTCGCCCGGACCGAGGCCGAGAAGGCGCTGCACGCGAGCGAGGCCAAGTTCCAGGCCGTCTTCGAGGGCGCGGTCATCGGCGTGGGCATCGCCGGACTCGACGGCGAGGTGCTCGTCGTCAACGACGCCATGGCCCGGATGTTCGGCGGGATGGACTTCTTCCGCCCCGGCCGCAACGTCACCGAGTTCGTCCACCCCGACGACGTACCCGGCGCCCATGAGCTCTACCGCGAACTGGTCAACGGGGAGCGCGACCACTTCCGCATCGAGAAGCCGCACTACCGCGACGACGGCAGCGAGCTGTGGACCAATCTGACGGTCACCCTGCTGCGCGACTCCAGCGGCGCCCCGCAGTACCAGCTCGCCCTCGCCGAGGACATCACCGAGCACCGGCGGCTGCGGGAGCGGCTGCGCTACGAGGCCACCCACGACGAGCTGACCGGACTGCCCAACCGCACCCTCTTCCTGGAGCGTCTGGACCAGGTGCTGGCCGCCGACGCCGACGCCGAGCGGTTCGGCGTGTGCTACTTGGACCTGGACGGCTTCAAGGCCGTCAACGACAGCCTCGGCCACGCCGTCGGCGACCGGATGCTCGAGGCCGTGGCCGAACGCCTCCAGCGCTGTGTGAAGGCCCCCACCGAACTGCTCGCCCGGGTCGGCGGCGATGAGTTCCTCGCCCTGGTCACCGGCCCCGCGGCGCAGGCCGACGGCGCCGGGCTGGCCCGTCGGATGCTCGCCGCGCTCGCCGAACCCGTCCGGATCGAGGGCCGTGAGCTGCGGGTACGGGCCAGCATCGGCGTGGTCGACGGCCGGGCCGGGGAGATCGAACGGGCCGAGGTGCTGCGCAGCGCCGACATCACCATGTACCGGGCCAAGGCCGCGGGCGGCAATCGCTACGAGATCGCCGACGCCGACTCCAACGCCCGGGTGATCGCCCGTCACAGCCTCACCAACGGGCTGCCCTCCGCCCTGGAGAAGGGCGAGTTCTTCATCGAGTACCAGCCGCTGGTACGGCTCACCGACGGCACCGTGCGCGGCGCCGAGGCGCTCGTACGGTGGCTGCACCCGCTGCACGGGGTGCTCGGCCCCGACCAGTTCATCCCGCTCGCCGAGGACACCGGGCTGATCGTCCCGCTCGGCCGCTGGGTGCTGGAGCAGGCCGCCCGGCAGGCGCGCGAGTGGCGCGACGCCGCCGAGGACGACGAGTCGCTGCGCGTCAACGTCAACCTCTCGCCGTGCCAGCTGAGCCACCCCACGCTGGTCTCGGACACGGTGGCGGTCCTGGAGAACGCCGGGCTGTGCCCCAGCGCGCTGTGCCTGGAGGTCACCGAGAACGACCTCATCGGCGCCGACGAGACCGCCCTGCGGCCGCTGCGGCAACTCGCCGACCTCGGCGTGGACATCGCCCTCGACGACTTCGGCACCGGCTACTCCAACCTCTCGTATCTGCGCCGGCTCCCGGTCTCCCAGCTCAAGCTGGACCGTTCCTTCACCCGGGGCATGCAGCGGGCCCCGGCCGATCCGGTCGACGTCAAGATCGTCGAGGGGATCGTCTCGCTCGCGCACACGCTGGACCTCGCGGTGACGGTCGAGGGCGTGGAGACGGCCGTACAGGCCGAGCATCTGCGGGGCCTGGGCTGTGACACCGCGCAGGGCTGGTACTACGCACGGCCGGGCCCGCCGGAGCGGCTGCACACGCTGGCGCTGGCCGACGCGAGCTGAGGGCGGCGCGCCGCGCTGAGCCCGCCGCGCTCAGCCGGTCGCGTCGTCCAGCAGCCGTGAACGGATCAGGAAGCGCACACCCTCCGGCGCCTCCAGGGAGAAGCCGCTGCCACGGCCCGGCACCACATCCACCGTGAGATGCGTATGGGCCCACAGCTCGAACTGCGAGGCCGACATCCAGAAGCCCACCGGCTCCTCGACCCCGTCCACCTCCAACTCCCCGAGCAGCACATCCGACCCACCCGTACGGAACTCACCGAGCGGATAGCACATCGGCGCGCTGCCGTCGCAGCAGCCGCCCGACTGGTGGAACATCAGCGGCCCGTGATCCGCCCGCAGCTTGCGGATCAGCTCGGCCGCGGCCGGTGTCAGCGCGATACGGTCCATGGACGCTCCCTCTCCGTCATGCTGGTCATGCTCACCGAGCGGTCAGGGGTCCGGCTCAGGGAACCCCCGGCCACGTTGCGAGAACGTTGCCCTCACCCCGTGGTGCTCACCCCGTCGCCCTCACCACGTTGCCATCAGGGCGTCCCCCTCACCATGTCACCGGCAGCTCGCGCAGCCCATAGGTGTTCTTGTCCGTACGGACGTGGATCTCGTCGAACGGAACGGCCGGCCGCAGGGCGGGAAACCGGTCGAAGAGCCTGGCGTACGAGCAGCGCATCAGCGAGCGGGCCAGCTGCTGCCCGAGGCACTGGTGGATGCCGTAGCCGAACGCGGCGTGGTGGGCCGCCGGGCGGGTGACGTCCAGGGTGTCGGGTGCCGCGAAGTGCTCTGGGTCGCGGTTGACCGCGGGCAGCGCGAGGGTGACCGAGTCCCCAGCCTTGATCAGGGCGTCGCCGACCCGGACATCCTCCAGGGCGGTACGGATGGGGCCGAAGTGGGTGACGGTGACATATCGCAGCAACTCCTCCACGGCCGAGTCCATCACGGCCGGGTCGGCCCGCACCGCCTCCAGCTGCCCGGGGTTCCGCATCAGCGCGAGGGCGCCGAGGGCCAGGGTGTTGCCGGTCGACTCGAAGCCGGCGGTGAGGATGACCATGCCGATCGTGGCGGCCTCGTCCTCCGGCAGATCGGGCTCGGCGGCCAGATGCCCCAGCAGATCCTCCGCCGTCCCGGTCTTCTTCTGCCCGATCAGCTCACGGAACCGCTCATGGATCGCCTGGGTGGCGCGGGTGATCTCCTCGGCGCCGGAGTCGAGCTCGAACAGCGCCGACGATTCCTTCCGGAACCGCTCACGGGCCTCGTCCGGCACGCCGAGCAACTCCGTGAGGAGATCGAGTGACATCGGCATGGCGAAGTCGGCCACGAGGTCGGCCGGTGGCCCCTGCCGCTCCATCGCCGCCAGCCGCCCGTCGGCCAGCTGCTCGATCCTCGGGACCAGCCGGTCCATGCGGCGCACGGTGAAGTGGCGGGTGAGCAGCCGCCGGTAGCGCGTGTGCTCGGGCGGGTCCATGCGGTGGAAGACACCGGGCGGCACCGCACGCCGCGACTGCTCGGCCTCGGAGGAGATCGCCACCGGCATACGGGCCAGGTCGGCCCGGTTGCTGAACCGGCCGTCGCCGAGCACCAGCCGAGCGGCCGAATACCCGGTGACCAGCCATCCCAGATGGCCGTCGGAATAGCGCATACGGCTCAACGGGCCCTGTTCGCTGAGCCGTAGGAGTTCGGTGGGCAGTTCGAACGGACACCGACGCGTGGTGGGCACACCGGTGGGAATCGGAAGAGCGTCCGTCATCGTATCTTCCTCTATGTCCGGATCACGAGTCTTCGTGACCTTCTTCGCGGGAAGGGAAATATCTGAATGGCAGGATGGTGCCATTTGGCCCCTCGAGCCTGCTCGCGACTCTTGTAGCGATATAGCGGCGGGGTTAGACTCCCGATGCAAAATGACATGAGTATTTCGAAAGTAATTCGGCGCTGCTGCCCGGGAAGTGACCCGATATTAGGCAATGGGTGGTGCTCGTGCAAGACGGGGGAAAGAATGGCTCTCGCTGTCCTCAGGAGTCTCACTGTCTTCAGGGGTCTCGCTACCCGCTATCCGCTGCCCAGCGGGAGATATGGGTGGCGCAGCGGATCAATCCGGATGGCCTGCAATTCCAAGTAGGCCAGTATGTCGAGATTCAAGGGCCTCTCAATCCAGACCTTTTCGAATCGGCGCTGCGCCGGGCCGTCGCCGAGGCCGACACCCTGCACGCGCGCTTCCCGGACATCGACGGCGACATGGATGGTGGCATCGACGGCGACATCGACGGCGACATCGACGGTGTGCCCCATCAGGTGCTCGGCCCGCCCGGCGACTGGGCGCTGCGTACCCTCGACCTGAGCCACGGCCCCGATCCCCGGGCCGCCGCCGAACGGTGGATGCGCGAGGAACTCAGGACGCCGATGGACCTCGCGCACGGTCCGCTGTTCTCCTTCGCCCTGATCAAGACGGCGGCGGACCAGTTCGTCTGGTACCAGGGATATCACCACATCGTGACCGACGGGGCGGGCAGCACGCTCTTCGCCCGCCGGGTCGCCGAACTCTATACGGCATTCCACAAAGGCGAACCCGCCGGTGAGTCGCCATTCTCCTCACTGGCCGCCCTGCTCGGCCAGGAAGCCGAGTACCGGGAATCCAAGGAATTCGAACGTGACCGCGGGTACTGGTTGGAGCGTTTTGCTTCCCCGCCCCAGCCCGTGCGTCTCACCACCGAGCCCGGCACCGAACCCAGCGATTTCCTGCGCCACACCACCCTGATCACGGCTGATGAGGCCGACCGCCTCAGAGACGCCGCGCGCGCCGCCCGAACTCACTGGTCGGTGGTGTTGACCGCTGTTGTCGCGGTTTACCTGCACCGTTTGACCGGGGTGGAGGACATCACGCTCGGCTTCGCTGTTTCGGCGCGAAAGGATCCGATTTCCCGCCGTACTCCCGGAACGCTGGCCAACATACTTCCGCTCCGTGTGACATTGAGCGCCGCGACGACCTGGGCCGATGTCCTGCGACGCCTTTCCCGCGAAGTCCGCATGGCCTTGTCCCACCAGCGCTACCGGGGCGAGGACCTGGCCCGCGACCTCCATCTCACCGGGGGCGTTCCGGCCCTCGTGGGGCCCGAGGTCAACGTCATGTCGTTCGACTGGGACCTGGAGTTCGGCGAGTGCCGGGCCACCCACCACAACCTGGCCAACGGCCCGATCCCCGATGTGTCGGTCATGGCCTACGAGCAGCCCGACGGCGGTGTCCGTGTCGACCTGAACGGCAACGCCGACCGCTACGGCCCCCAGGACCTGGCCGACCACCAGCGCCGCCTCTTCGCCCTGTTGGAGGCGGTGATGGCGGATGCGGGGCGGTGTGTGGGTGGCGTGGAGTTGGTGTCGGTGGCGGAACGTGGGGCGTTGTTGGCGTGGGGGAGCGGCGGTGCGGGGACGGCGCCGGGGGCGCTGGGCGAGCGGATGGTGGGGCGTGGTGGTGCCGCCGTTGCGGTGAGGTGCGGCGAATCCGCCCTGTCCTATGCGGAGTTGGGGTCGCGGTCGGACCGGTTGGCGCGGTTTCTGGTGGGGCGTGGGGTGGGGCCGGAGCGGTTGGTGGCGGTGGCGATGGAGCGTTCGGTGGATTTGGTGGTGGTGTTGCTGGCGGTGTTGAAGGCCGGTGGCGCGTACGTACCCGTGGACCCCGGATATCCGGCGGAGCGGGTGCGGTTCATGGTGGCGGATGCCGGGCCGGTGTTGGTGGTGGCGTCGGGTGACGTGGCGGAGCGGTTGCCGTCGGTGGGCGTTCCGGTGGTGGTGCTGGATGACCCGGAGACGGCGCGAGAGGTGGATGAGCTGCCGGGTACCGCGCTGACGGATGCGGACCGTATGGCGCCGCTGCGTCCATCGCATCCGGCGTACGTGATGTACACCTCCGGCTCGACCGGCACCCCCAAGGGCGTGGTGGTGACCCATCAGAGCCTGGTCAACACCATCGCGTGGGCCGTCGAGACCCTGGGGACGCGAGCCCTCTCCCACGTGATGATGTCCACCTCGGCGAGTTTCGACGTATCCGCCTTCGAGCTGTTCGCTCCGCTCGCGTGCGGTGGACGTGTGGAGATCGTGGACGACGCCGTGGCCCTGGTGGGGCGGTTGCCCCACCGGCCGGAAGCGAGCCTGGTCAGCGGCGTCCCCTCGGCACTCGTCCAGGTCGCGAAGGCCATCGGGCCACGGGACTTCCCGGGCGTCGTGGTCTGCGCCGGGGAGGCCCTGTCGGGCCCGGCGGCCCGCGCCATCGGTGACGCCCTGCCCGGCTGCCGGGTGCTCAACGCCTACGGCCCGACGGAGGCCACGGTCTACGCGACCGCCGGGTGGTACGACGGCGAGGCCGATGGCGCCGCACCGATCGGTGGGCCGATCGCCGGTATGCGGGTGTATGTGGTGGATGGTGGGTTGGGTTTGGTGCCGGTGGGTGTGGTGGGTGAGTTGTATGTGGCGGGTGTGGGGTTGGCGCGGGGGTATGTGGGGCGTGCGGGGTTGTCGGCGGAGCGGTTTGTGGCGGATCCGTTTGGTGGGCCTGGGGAGCGGATGTATCGCACGGGGGATTTGGTGCGGTGGCGGTCGGACGGGTCTTTGGAGTTCGTGGGTCGGGCGGATGATCAGGTGAAGGTGCGGGGTTTTCGGATTGAGTTGGGTGAGGTGGAGGGTGCGGTGGCCGCGCATTCTTCGGTGGGTCGGGTGGCGGTGGTGGTGCGGGAGGACCGTCCGGGTGATCGGCGGTTGGTGGCGTATGTGGTGCCTGGTGGGGGTGGGTGTGATGTGGGGGTGGTGCGGGAGTTTGTGCGGGGGCGGTTGCCGGAGTTCATGGTGCCGGGTGTGTGGGTGGTGCTGGACCGGTTGCCGGTGACGGCGAATGGGAAGTTGGATCGGCGGGCGTTGCCGGTGCCGGAGGCCCGCAGAGCTGGTGCGGGACGTGAGCCACGTACGGCCGTGGAGCGGACACTGTGCGGTTTGTACGCCGAGGTGCTGGGACTGGCGCGGGTGGGGGCCGAGGACGGCTTCTACGACCTCGGCGGGGACAGCATCTCCACCATCCAGCTGGTCAGCCGGGCCAGAGCGGCTGGGCTGGTCATCACCCCGGCCGATGTGTTCGCCCACAAGACGGTGGCCCGGCTGGCGCACACCGCGACGCCCGTGACCGGTGCTGCCCGTGACCGGTCGGCCGATGTCCCGATCGGCGAGGTGACACCGACCCCCATCATGGAGTGGCTCCGTGAGCAGGGCGGCCCGGTCGACGGGTTCTGCCAGGCGATGCTGATGACCACACCCGCCGGAGCCGGTACCCCACGGCTCGCGGACGTTCTACAGGCACTTACCGACCACCACGACGCGCTGCGCCTGCGGTTGGCGGACCGCCCGGATGGGGCGTGGTCGCCCGAGGTGGCGACGGCGGGAACGGTACGGGCCGCGCAGCGAGTGCGCCGTATCGGGACCACCGACGGACGCCTCTCGGAAAGCCTGCTGGCCGAGCAGTTCACCGCCGCCCGTGGCCGCCTCGACCCGAGGGCGAGGGTGATGTGGCAGGCGGTGCACTTCGACGCCGGGCCGGGGCATCCGGGGCGGCTCCTGCTGGTCATCCACCACCTGGCGGTCGACGGCGTCTCATGGCGCGTTCTGCTGCCGGACCTGGCGGCAGCCTGGTCGGCGGTGGCGGCGGAACGGCCGGTGGAGTGGCAACCGGTCGGCACGTCGTTCCGCCGCTGGGCCGCTCTGCTGGCCGCCGAGGCGGACACGGAGGCCCGGGAGAGGGAGCTGCGCCACTGGGAGGAGGTCCTGGCCGGCGTACGGCCCGTGGTGGCGGGGCGGACCGGCGGCGACCGCGCCACCTTCGGGACCGCCGGAAACATGGTGTTGCCCATGCCCGGTGAGGACACCGAGCCGTTGCTGACCCGAGTGCCCGGGGCGTTCCACGCCGGTGTGCACGATGTGCTGCTCGCCGCGTTCGCCGTGGCCCTCGACGCGTGGCGGGAGCGCCATGGCCGGGGCGCCGCCGGTGGGCCCGTCGTGGTGGACGTGGAAGGACACGGCCGGTCACACCCCCTGGCCGAGGAGGTGGACCTCTCGCGCACCGTCGGATGGTTCACCGCCCTCTATCCCGTCCGGCTGGAACCGGGCCGGGTGGATCAGGAGGAGGTCCGGCGTGGCGGCCCCGCGCTCGGCCGTGCGGTCAAGCACGTCAAGGAGCGACTGCGGGCCCTCCCCGGCCAGGGACTCGGCTACGGGCTTCTGCGCTACCTCAACCCCCGCACCCGGCCACGCCTCGCCGCGCTGCCGACCCCCGACATCCGGTTCAACTACCTCGGCCGTATCGCGGCGCCGCGCGGCGCGGCACCGTGGACACCCGCCGGGGACGGTACGAGCGGGCCGCTCATGGCGGGAGCGGACGCCGACGCCCCGCTGCCCTACGCCCTGGAGCTCAACGCCGTCACGTACGACGGCCCCGACGGCCCGTGCCTCGTGGCGCACTGGTCCTGGGCCCGTGGGCCGCTCACCGAGGAGGAGGTGAGCGACCTCGCACAGACCTGGTTCACCGTGCTGAAGGCCATCACGGCGCATGCCGAACGCCCGGACGCCGGCGGCCGCACACCCTCCGACCTCCCCCTGGTGAACCTCAACCAGGACCAGATCGACCGACTCGAGGCAGCGTGGAGGAAGAAGCGATGACACAGTCAGGACTGCTCGACGTCTTGCCGCTGTCGCCCTTGCAGGAAGGGCTGCTCTTCCACGCCGTGCATGACGCCGATGAGGGGAGCGGTGGCGACGGATACACCGTCCAGATCGTCCTCCGGCTGGACGGGCACCTGCGCCCGGCCGTGCTCCGGGCGGCGGCCGAAACACTTCTGGACCGCCACCAGAACCTCCGCGCCGCCTTCCTGCACGAGGGCATGGACCAGCCCGTCCAGGTCATCCCCCGCGAGATCGAGCTGCCGTGGGAGGAGATCGACCTCACCGAAACAGCCGGAGCCGGAGCCGAAGCCGCCGGAGCCGGAGCCGCCGGAGCCGGAGCCGCCGGAGCCGGAGCCGGAGCCGAGCGCCGCGCCGCGTGCGAGCGGGTGCTCGAGGAGGAGCGAAACCGCCGGTTCGACCCCACCGACCCCCCGTTGCTCCGCTTCACCCTGATCCGTATCGGACCCGACCGCCACCTGTTGGCGCTCACCAACCACCACATCCTGCTCGACGGCTGGTCCTATCCCGTCCTGCTCCGTGAACTGTTCGAGCTCTACGCCCGGGAAGGCGACGACAGCCACCTGCCGCCGGTGACCCCCTACCGGGACTACCTCGCCTGGCTCGCGGCGCGGGACCGGGGGACCGCCGAGGAAGGGTGGCGGCAGGCCCTGGCCGGGCTCGAGGAGCCCACCCTGCTGGCCCCGGCCGCCGACCCGGCACGTCCGGCCCGGCGGGACCGGGTCGCACTGGAACTCCCCGGAGACCTCACCGCGCGGCTGGAACGCTGGGCACGCGACCAGGGACTGACCCTCGGCGCCGTCATCCAGGGCGCCTGGGCCATCCTGCTGCACCGCCTGACCGGCCGCGACGACGTCGTCTTCGGCATCACCACGGCCGGGAGGCCACCGGAGCTCCCGGGCGTCGAGAGCATGGTCGGACTGTTCATCAACACCGTCCCGGTGCGGATCACACTCGACCAGGACGAGACCCTGGCCACGCTGCTCGACCGGGTGCAGAAGGAGCACATCCGTCTCCTGGACCGCCAGTACACCGGCCTCACCGAGGTGTGCCAACTGGCCGGACACCCACGGCTCTTCGACTCGCTCGTCGTCGTGGAGAACTACCCGATGGACCCGGACGCGGTCTGCCCACCGGAAACCGGCCTCCGGGTGACCGACATCAGCGGCCACGACGGCACCCACTACCCGCTCGGCCTGGTCGTCTTCCCCGGCGGGACGCTGCGCCTTCGAGTGGACTACCGCGCCGATGTGTTCGACCCCGCCACGGTCGAGAGCGTGCTGCGGCGTCTGTCCGCCTTGTTGGAGGCGGTGGTGGTGGATGCGGGGCGGTGTGTGGGTGGCGTGGAGTTGGTGTCGGTCGCGGAGCGCGGGGTGTTGTTGGGGTGGGGCAGTGGCGGGGTCGGAACGGTGCCGTCGGGGACGGTGCCGGGGGAGTTGGGCGAGCGGGTCGCGGTGGTGTGTGGCGAGGCCGCCCTGTCATCCGAGGAGTTGGCGTCGCGGTCGGATCGGTTGGCGCGGTTCTTGGTCGGGTGTGGGGTGGGGCCGGAGCGGTTGGTGGCGGTGGCGATGGAGCGTTCGGTGGATTTGGTGGTGGTGTTGCTGGCGGTGTTGAAGGCCGGTGGCGCGTACGTACCCGTGGATCCGGATTTTCCGGCGGAGCGGGTGCGGTTCATGGTGGCGGATGCCGGGCCGGTGTTGGTGGTGGCATCGGGTGATGTGGCGGGACGGTTGCCGTCGCTGAACGTGCCCGTGGTGGTGCTGGATGACCCGGAGACCGTGCGTGAGGTGGCGGGTTGTCCAGATGGCGAGGTGACCGACGCGGATCGTCCGGCGCCGCTGCATCCATCGCATCCGGCGTATGTGATGTACACCTCCGGCTCCACCGGCACCCCCAAGGGCGTTGTGATCACACAGCATGCCCTGGTGGCGCTGGTCCGTGACAAGGCGTTCGACGGCAGTGCACACGGATGCGTGCTGGTGCACTCGCCCCTCGCCTTCGACGCGTCCACCTATGAGCTCTGGGTCCCCCTGCTGCGTGGCGGCAAGCTCGTTCTGATGCCCGATGGCCCGCTCGACACCGCCTCCATGGCCAAGGCGATCGCCGAGCATGGCGTCACGGGCGTCTTCGCGACCACGGCGCTGTTCAACAGCCTCGCCGATGAGTCACCCGACTTCTTCGCGAACGTCGAGGAGGTGTGGACGGGCGGCGAGGCCGCTTCCCCTGCGGCGGTGCGGCGGGTGACCGACATCTGCCCCGACACCGCCGTGGTGAACGCCTACGGCCCCACCGAGACCACGATGATCGCCACCTACCACCCGGTGGTGAGGGGCGGATCGGCCACCGATGTGATACCGATCGGCCGTGGCACGGACAGCACACGGGTGTATGTGCTGGATGGTGGGCTGGGCTTGGTGCCGGTGGGTGTGGTGGGTGAGTTGTATGTGGCGGGTGTGGGGTTGGCGCGGGGGTATGTGGGCCGTGCCGGGCTGACGGCGGAGCGGTTTGTGGCGGATCCGTTCGGCGCGGTTGGGGAGCGGATGTACCGCACCGGGGACCTGGTGCGCTGGGACGCGCACGGCCGGTTGGTCTTTGTGGGTCGGGCGGATGATCAGGTGAAGGTGCGGGGCTTTCGGATTGAGTTGGGTGAGGTGGAGGGTGCGGTAGCCGCGCATTCTTCGGTGGGTCGGGTGGCGGTGGTGGTGCGGGAGGACCGTCCGGGTGATCGGCGGTTGGTGGCGTACGTAGTCCCTGCTGGGGGTGGGTGTGATGTGGGGGTGGTGCGGGAGTTTGTGCGGGGGCGGTTGCCGGAGTTCATGGTGCCCGGTGCGTGGGTGGTGCTGGACCGGCTGCCGGTGACGGCGAACGGCAAGCTGGACCGGCGGGCGTTGCCTGCTCCGCGCGGTGGCGGTGGCTCGGAGTACAGCGCGCCCAGGGATGGGGCTGAGGAACTGCTGTGCCGCTTGTTCGCCGAGGTGCTGGGCGTGGAGCGGGTGGGGATCGAGGACGGTTTCTTCGATCTGGGCGGGCATTCGCTGCTGGCGACGCGGTTGGTGTCGCGGGTTCGGTCGGAGCTGGGGGTCGAACTGCCCGTGGGGGCGGTGTTCGAGGCGCCGACGGTCGCCCGACTATCCCGCCGGGTGGCCAGGAGCGCGGATCGGACGGGCCGGGAGCGGCCCGAGCTCGTGCGGTGTGATCGGCGGCCGGAGCGGTTGCCGGTGTCGTTCGCGCAGAGTCGGTTGTGGTTCCTGTATCGGTTGGAGGGCCGGTCGGCGACGTACAACATCCCCTTGGTGGTGCGGTTGTCGGGTGCGGTGGACGGTGAGGCGCTGGGGTGGGCGTTGCGGGATGTGGTGGGTCGGCACGAGAGCTTGCGGACGCTCTTCGTCGAGGTGGATGGGGTGGCGTGCCAGCGAGTGCTGCCGGTGGAGGAGGCCGACCGGCGGTGGCCGGGTCTGGAGACGGTCACGGTGGGCGGCCGGGCCGAGGCCGAGCGGGCGGTGACCGGCGCCGTACAGCACGCCTTCGCCCTGGAGGAGGAGCTGCCCTTGCGGGCAGTCCTGGTGCGGGAGACGGCGCCGGAGCCGGTATGCACATTGGCGTTGGTCGTGCATCACATCGCGGCCGACGGGTGGTCGCTGGGGCCGTTGTGGCAGGACGTGGCCGAGGCGTATGCCGCGCGGCGGGAGGGCCGCGCACCGGGGTGGCGGCCGCTGGCGGTGCAGTACGCCGACTACGCGCTCTGGCAGCGCCGGGCGCTCGGTACGGCCGATACGCCGAACAGTGTGATGGCCGCGCAACTGGACTACTGGCGCAGCCATCTCGCGGGCCTTCCCGAACAGCTCCCCCTGCCCACTGACCGGCCCCGTCCCCCGGTGGCCAGCCACCAAGGGCGCTGGATCGCGTTCGAGATCGGCCCCGAGACGCACGGCAAACTGGCGGCTCTGGCCCGCGAGGCCGACGCGAGTGTGTTCATGGTGCTACAGGCGGCCGTGGCGGCCCTGCTGACCCGTCTGGGGGCCGGCCCGGACCTTCCGATCGGCAGCCCCGTCGCGGGACGGCCCGACGAAGCGCTGGACGATGTCGTCGGCTTCTTCGTCAATACGCTGGTGCTGCGTGCGGACACCTCCGGCGACCCGTCCTTCCGGACGCTGCTCGAACGGGTCCGCGACACCGCCCTCGCGGCTTACGCGCATCAGGAGCTGCCGTTCGAGCAACTGGTCGAAGCGCTCAATCCGGAGCGCACGCTCGCCCGCCACCCACTGTTCCAGGTGTCCTTGGCGTTGCAGACCGCGTGGGACCAGGACTTCGCCCTCCCGGGCACCACAGCCACGCTGGAACGGCCGGAGGCACGGACGGCCAAGTTCGACCTGGCCTTCATGGTCAACGCACGCCAGAGTCACGGTGGGACGCACCCCGGACTCGACGGGGTGCTGGAGTACGCCGTCGACCTCTTCGACCGGGAGACCGCCGAGCGGCTCGCCGACCGCTTTCTGCGGGTGCTGGACGAGGTGGTGGCGGACCCGGACGCGCCGATCAGCCGCATCGACCTACTGGACGCCGCCGAGCGGCACCGGACCCTGGTGGCATGGAACGACACGGGACGGCCCGATCTGCCACGGCTGTCGTTCGCGGCGCTCTTCGAGGAGCAGGTGCGCAAGTCTCCCGACGCCCTCGCCGTGGAGTGCGGAGCGCTCCGGCTGTCGTACGCGGACCTCGACACCCGGGCCAACCAACTCGCCCACCATCTCACCCAGCGCGGTATCGGGCCGGAGTCGCGCGTGGCGCTGGCCTTCGGCCGTTCCGTGGACATGGTGGTCGGCACACTCGCCGTGCTGAAGACCGGCGCGGCGTACCTACCGGTCGACCCCGCCTATCCGGCGGAGTGGATCGCCTTCGTCCTGGCCGACAGCGCGGTGGGCGCGGTGGTCACGCGGAGTGCGTTCGCGGAGTCACTGCCGAGTGCGGCCGTCTCCACCGTGGTGACGGACACGCCGGAGACGACGTCCGACATCCGTCGGCAGCCGACCAGCTCCCCGAGGGTGTCGGTGCCCCTGACGGCCGCGGCCTACGTGATCTACACATCGGGGTCGACCGGGCGTCCCAAGGGCGTGGTGGTCACTCACTCCGGCATCATGGGGCTGGCAACGGCCCAGGTGGAACGGTTCGCTCTGGACCCGTCCGCGCGGATCCTACAGTTGGCGTCGCCGAGCTTCGACGCCTCCGTGATGGAGTTCCTGATGGCATTCGCCTCAGGGGGTGCGCTGGTCATTCCGGAGGGGGCAGGGGTTCTGGCGGGCGAGGAACTCGCCGGGGTGATCCGCCGATACGGGATCACCCATGCGTTGATCTCGCCGACCGTTCTGGCCGGTATGCCGACCCCCGAACTCCCCACGCTGCGAACGCTGTTGGTCGGGGGCGAGGCGTGCGGCCCCGAGCTCGTCGAGCGGTGGGCACCCGGGCGGCGGATGGTGAACGCCTACGGCCCCACCGAGGCCACGGTGTGGGCCACGGCGGGTGTCCTGGAGGCCCGACGCCATGCGTCGGCCGGTGCCGCGCCCACCATCGGGGTACCGGCCATCGGCGCCCAGGTGTACGTCCTGGACGAGTGGTTGCGACCGCTGCCGACCGGAGTGACTGGGGAGATCTACCTGGCCGGGGCGGGCCTGGCCAGGGGGTATCTGGGTCGTGCCGGGCTGACGTCGGGGCGGTTTGTGGCGGATCCGTTTGGTGGGCCTGGGGAGCGGATGTATCGCACGGGGGATTTGGTGCGGTGGCGGTCGGACGGGTCTTTGGAGTTCGTTGGTCGGGCGGATGATCAGGTGAAGGTGCGGGGGTTCCGTATCGAGTTGGGTGAGGTGGAGGGTGCGGTGGCCGCGCATTCTTCGGTGGGTCGGGTGGCGGTGGTGGTGCGGGAGGACCGTCCGGGTGATCGGCGGTTGGTGGCGTACGTAGTCCCTGCTGGGGGTGGGTGTGATGTGGGGGTGGTGCGGGAGTTTGTGCGGGGGCGGTTGCCGGAGTTCATGGTGCCGGGTGTGTGGGTGGTGCTGGACCGGCTGCCGGTGACGGCGAATGGGAAGCTGGACCGGCGGGCGTTGCCTGCTCCGCGGGGTGGCGGTGGGTCGGAGTACAGCGCGCCCAGGGATGGGGCCGAGGAACTGCTGTGCCGCTTGTTCGCCGAGGTGTTGGGCGTGGAGCGGGTGGGGATCGAGGACGGTTTCTTCGATCTGGGTGGGCATTCGCTGCTGGCGACGCGGTTGGTGTCGAGGGTGCGGTCTGAGCTGGGGGTCGAGCTGCCGGTAGGGGCGGTGTTCGAGGCCCCGACGGTGGCCGCGCTGGCCCGCAAGCTGGCCAGGGACGCGGTGGGTCAGGCGGGCCGCGAGCGGCCGGAGCTCGTGCCATGTGATCAGCGGCCGCAGCCGTTGCCGCTCTCGTTCGCCCAGAGCCGGTTGTGGTTCCTGTATCGGCTGGAGGGCCGGTCGGCGACGTACAACATTCCGTTGGTGGTGCGGTTGTCGGGTGAGCTGGACCGCGAGGCGCTGGAGCGGGCGTTGCGGGATGTGGTGGGTCGGCATGAGAGCTTGCGGACGCTCTTCACTGATGTCGAAGGGGTTGCCTGCCAGCGGGTGCTGCCGGTGGAGGATGCGGGCCGCCGGTGGCCAGGGCTCGAGACGGTCACGGTCCACGACCGTGCCCATGCGGAGCGGGCGGTGGCCGAGGTCGTACAGCACGCCTTCGACCTCGAGGAGGAACTGCCGCTGCGGGCAGTTCTGGTGCAGGACATCACCGGCCAGCCCCAACCGGTGTGGACATTGGCGCTGGTGGCGCACCACATCGCTGCGGATGGGTGGTCGCTGGGGCCGTTGTGGCGGGACGTGACGCGCGCCTATGCCGCGCGGCGGGAGGGCAGGGCACCGCAGTGGCGGCCGATGGCGGTGCAGTACGCCGACTACACGCTCTGGCAGCGCCAGGCCCTCGGTACGGCTGATACGCCGGGCAGTGTGCTGGCCGATCAGCTGGAGTACTGGCGCACTCATCTGGCTGGTATCCCCGAGCAGCTTCCGTTGCCCATTGATCGGCCGCGTCCTGCGGTGGCGAGTCATCGGGGTGCGACGGTGGCGTTTGTGTGGCCGGGGTGGTTGCACGGTGGGTTGGTGGGGGTGGCGGGTGCGGAGGGTGCGACGTTGTTCATGGCGTTGCATGCGGGGCTTGTGGCG
>NZ_BAAAIF010000107.1:0-22185 GCF_039525925.1 Streptomyces javensis
TGCTGCAACGTCGCACCGATGTCCGCCGTCACCGTCGTCGTCATCGACTGCACCGAAATCGGCGCGTCGCCACCCACGGCCACCGCCCCGACCTGGAGGCGGCGTGAGACCCGGCGCGGTGCGAGGGGCCTGCCCGGCACGCCGGGCAGGCCGAGTGCGACTGGTTCCGCTGAGCTCATCGCGTCACCCTTGGCTTCCGGCGGCGGTCTCCCGGGCGGCGCGCAGCGACTCCTTGAGGGAGCCCATGGTCGCCAGGACCGCGGTGGGCTCATAGCCGCAGTGGGCCATGCAGTTGTCGCAGCGCGGATCCTTGCCGCGGCCGTAAGCGTCCCAGTCGGTCTCCTCCACCAGCTGGCGGTAGGTCGGGACATAGCCGTCGCTCATCAGATAGCAGGGGCGCTGCCAGCCGAAGAGGGAGTAGTTGGGGATGCCCCAGGCGGTGCACGGGAAGTCCGTCTTGCCCTCGAGGAAGTCGAGGAAGAGCGGGCTGTGGTTGAGCCGCCAGCGGCGCCGGTTGCCCCCGGCGAACGCCTTGCGGAACAGCTCGCGGGTCTGCTCGACGCCCAGGAAGTGCTCCTGGTCGGGCGCCTTCTCGTACGCGTAGGCGGGCGAGATCATCATCTCGTCCACCTCGAGCTCGTCATTGAGGAAGTCGAGCACGTCGATGACGGTCTGCGGGGTGTCGGTATTGAAGAAGGTGGAATTGGTGGTGACTCGGAAGCCGCGCCGCTTGGCCTCCTTGATGGCCGCCACCGCCTCGTCGAACACCCCCTCCTTCGCCACCGATTCGTCATGCCGCTCCCGCAGCCCGTCGATGTGCACCGCGAAGGCGAAGTACGGGGACGGCTTGAACAGATGCATCTTCTTCCGCAGCAGCATCGCGTTGGTGCACAGGAAGACATACTTCTTCCGCGCCACCAGCTGCCGCACGATTTCGTCGATCTGCGGGTGCATCAGGGGTTCACCACCCGCGATGGACACCATCGGCGCACCCGATTCCAGCACCGCGCCCACCGCCTGGGCGACCGGCATGCGCTGCTTGAGCACCCCGGCCGGATGCTGGATCTTCCCGCAGCCCTCGCACTTGAGATTGCACGCGAACAGCGGCTCGAGCTCGACGATCAACGGGAACTTGTCCCGCCGCTTGATCATCTTCTGTTCAAAGAGATACGTCGCGACCCGGATGGTCTGGCGGAGAGGCATGGCCATCTAGCTCACCTCCTGGGAGCAGCGAAGAACGGTGCCAGTGAAAGAAAGCGGGAAGAACGGTCCGAAGAACCCGGAAAGCCGATATTCCACCGCGTAGTGTGCCGATTCGGACGAGTTCATGTTCTGGAGCGTCCACGACCACCCGGACGGCCGCAACCGGACGGACGCCGTGGCCGACGGCGGTGCGCAGGGTCGCGGCGGACTCCATGTCCACCGCGATCGCGCCGGTGCTGTGCAGCGCGGCCCGCTCCGCGCCGCGCACCACATGGTCCGAGCCCACGACCGGACCGATGTGGACGGCCCGGCGGGGGCCGCCGGACAGGGGATGTGACAGGGCCTCGGCGAGGATCCGGGTGCCGGTGCACCCGGTGCGGCCCGCCTGATCCCGGGTCTCGTCCGCCACGACGAGATCCCCGGGGTGCATCCCCGGGGCCAGCCCGGCGCAGAAGCCGGTGGCGATGACGGCGATGGACCGCCCACCGGGCGTGGCACGCCGCTCACCGGACATGGCACGCCGCTCACCGGGCTCACCTGGCTCACCTGGCTCACCTGGCTCACCGGACCTTCCGGTGAGCGCCCGGGTCACGGCGCGCTCGGCCGACTGCGGCCCCATGCCCGTGCGCAGCACGGTCACCGCCCCGGCGGCGGCGCCGGGGCCGGCACCGCGCAGGGCGAACCGCTCGATGCCGAGCGCACAGGCGATCAGCAGCGCCGCACCGCCGGCCTCCGCGGCCGGATCGGCGGACATCAACTGCTCCGCGGTCGTGCCCCGGTGGGCTCGCCGTGGACATACCGGCCCAGTGCCGTGACCGGGAACACCTGCCGGTACAGGTGGTAGTTGATGGAGAAGTCCCAGGGGAATCCGGTGCCGGTGAAGTACGGCTCGTCCCAGGAGCCGTCCTGCCGCTGGGTCTCGGCGAGCCAGGTGACCCCGCGCTCCACGGCCGCGCCGTCCCGCTCCCCCGCCGCCAGCAGCGCGAGCAGCGCCCACGCCGTCTGCGAGGCGGTGGAGGCACCCCGGCCCATCCACTCGGCGTCGAGGTAGGAACGCTGGTCCTCGCCCCAGCCGCCGTCCTCGTTCTGGACGCTCTCCAGCCAGCGGACCGCCCGGCGGACCGCCGGATGGGAGGCGGGGACGCCCGCGGCGATCAGCGCGGGGACGACGGAGCCGGTGCCGTACACATAGTTGGTGCCCCAGCGGCCGAACCAGGCGCCGCTCGGCTCCTGCTCGGCCAGCAGCCAGGAGATACCGCGCCGGGTGCGGGCGTCGTACGTCCGCCCCTCGTGCGCCAGCATCTCCACCACATGCGCGGTGACATCGGCCGACGGCGGGTCGATCACCTCGCCGAAGTCGCAGAACGGCAGCTTGTTGGGGAGCGGGCTGGTGTTGTCGACGTCGAACGCGCCCCACGCCCCGTTCTTCGACTGCATCCCCAGGGTCCAGCGCATGGCGCGCCGCACGGCCGCCTCGATCCGCTCGGGCTCGGGGTGGTCGACCCGGCGCAGCGCCAGGATGACCTCGGCGGTGTCATCGATGTCGGGGTAGTTGTCGTTGTGGAATTCGAACGCCCAGCCGCCGGAGGGGAGCCCGGGCCGCCGGACCGACCAGTCGCCGGGCCGGTCGATCTGCTCGGTCAGCATCCAGTCGGCGGCCTTGACCAGCGCCGGGTGGTTGGGGGCGAGTCCGGCGTCGGCGAGCGCGATGGCGGCCAGGCAGGTGTCCCAGACCGGGGACTGACAGGCCTCGATCATCCGGCTGCCGTCCTCGCGCCAGACCGCGAACCGGTCCAGCGACTCCAGACCGGCGCGCATCACGGGGTGGTCGAGGTCGTAGCCGAGGAGATGGAGGGCGATGACGGAGTAGACGGCGGGCGGCTGGATGCCGCCCCAGCAGCCGTCGTTCTCCTGGCGCTCCACGATCCAGCGGGCGCAGGAGCGCAGCGCGGCCCGGCGCAGCGGGCGGAAGGCGACCTTGTGGTACGCGTGCAGGGCCCGGTCCAGCCGCTGGAAGACACCGTCCCAGGAGGCGACGGGGGCGAGCGGGCGCGGCGGATTGGGTCTGCGGGGGTCGGTGTGGAGCTCGTCGAGGGGGAAGGGGGCCGGGCGCACGGGGCGTTTGGCCGAGACGATGGTCAGCGGCACGATGGTCTGCCGGGCCCAGCAGCCGAAGTCGTAGATGTTGAGCGGAAGCCACTTCGGGAAGTAGATGATCTCCGGTGGCAGCTCGGGCAGGTCCTCCCAGCGCCACCAGCCGAAGAGGGCCAGCCAGATCCGGGTGAACACCCGACTGCTCGCGATCCCGCCCCGGGAACGCACCCAGGCGGAGGCGGCGGCCATATGGGGCGCGTCGGGCTCGTCGCCGGCCAGCCGCAGGGCGACGTACGCCTCGATGGTGGCGGAGAGCTCGGGTGGACCGCCGTGGAAGGTGGCCCACGTGCCGTCGGTGGCCTGCTGGGAGCGCAGATAGCGGGCGGCGGCGTCGAGGGTGTCGGGGTCCTGGATGCCGAGGAACTGGCGGAGCATCAGGTCCTCGGCGTCCATGGTGACGTTGGTCTCCAGGTCGCCCTTCCACCAGCCCCGCTCGTCCTGGCGGGACAGCAGGTGGTCCACCGCGCGGGCCGTCGCCTCACGGGCGACGCTCAATGTCTTGGACTCGGATGACTCGGAGGGTTGGACGGTCGGTGTCGCTGTCATGGCTTCCCCTCGCAGTGTGCTCATCTGCCGTCTTTGGGGCTTCCGTCGGGCGGTACCCCGGCTGGGTACCGGCCGGCGACTGCGAACTAGCGGTCCATGGCGATCATCTCTCTCGTACGACGACGAAGTCGGCGAGCGCCACGAACCGCGCCCGGATCTCGGCGGGCATGTCCACCGAGCCCAGCGCCTCCATGGCGGTCGCATGCTGTCTGCGGGCCTCCTGGGAGGTCCAGTCCCGGCCACCCGCCTGCTCGATCAACGCGGCGCGCACGGCGAACTCCTCCTCCGAGAAGTCGGCGAACTCCTCTTCCGGCTTGTGCGCGTCGGCCGCGAGGATCTGGGCGAGCCGCTCGGAGTCGGGGCCGCCGGCGTCCAGCGCGGCGACCACGGGGAGGGACTTCTTGCGCTGGCGCAGATCGCTCCAGGTCCGCTTGCCGGTCGCCTCCGGGTCGCCCCAGATGCCGAGCAGGTCGTCGACGGCCTGGAAGGCGAGGCCCAGGTGGTAGCCGTAGCGCTCCAGGGTGTCGGCGGTGCGGTCGTCGGCGCCGCCGAGCACGGCGCCGATGGAGGCGGCGCAGGCGAGCAGCGCGCCGGTCTTGTTGCCCTCCATCTCCAGGCACTCCTCGACGGTGACCCGCTCGCGGTGCTCGTAGGAGATGTCCTGCGCCTGACCGTCGATCAGCTTCCGGGTGGCGGCGGTGAGCCTGCGGGTGGCCCGCCCGGCATCGGCGGTGCCGATCTCCAGCAGTATCTCGTTGGCCAGCGCGAACAGGGCGTCACCGACCAGGATGGCCTGGGCCGGGCCGTGCACCTTCCAGACGGTGTCGCGGTGGCGGCGCTGCTCGTCCCCGTCCATGAGGTCGTCGTGGAGCAGCGAGAAGTTGTGCACGAGCTCGACCGCGACCGCGCCGGGCACCCCGGCCTCGGGGGCGGCGCCCGCCGCCTCGGCGGACAGCAGGGCGAGCGCGGGACGTACGGCCTTGCCGCCGTCGCCCTCGGCCGGGTTGCCCTCGGCGTCGATCCAGCCGAAGTGGTACGCGGCGACGGTGTTCATGGGCGGGGCCAGCCGGTCGACGGCGGCGCGCAGCACCGGCGTGGCGAGCGTACGGCCGCGGTCCAGCAGCGCCATGACGCCTGCGGTGTCGACACCTGGGGTCGCCGGGGTCACGGTCTCTCCTCTGTTCTTGGTGGTGGTGCTCATGCCGCCTCCTTGGGCGTCCCCCCGCCCGGGGCGGGGAGAGGGTTCACATGCGGGCGGCCAGGGGGCTTCTGATGGATCTTCGCGGGGGAAGGAGCGGCGTCCGGTGCGTGCTCTCGGCGTGCCGGCCGGAAGCCCTCGTACTGGGCGTACTTGGGCTTTCGGCCGGTGCGGCGAGAGGGCGTGCCGGGCGTCGCGACGCCGCGGAGATCCATCAGAAGCCCCCTAGGTCGGTGAGGGCCGCTCGGGCGGCGGAAAGCCCGCTGCGCACGGCGCCCTCCATGGTCGCGGGCCAGCCGGTGGCGGTCCACGCACCGGCCAGGTAGAGGCCGGGCGCGTCGGTCGGGGCTGAAGGCCGGAGGAGGCCGACGCCGGGGACGGGGGCGAAGGTGGCGGTGCGCTCCCGGGTGACGAAGAAGTCGCGCACCCGCGCCCCGCGGGCGACCGGAAGCAGCCGCTCCAGCTCGGGCAGATAGCGGGCGCGCAGCTCGGCCACCGGGCGGTCGATGTCGTCGTACGCGGCGGACTGCGACACCGCCAGGTACTGGCTGTCCCCGGCCCCGGGCGCGTCCCTCAGCCCCGAGGCGTCCGTACGGTCGAAGACCCACTGGACGGGGGAGCCGATCGCGGCGAAGAAGGGGCGGCGCAGCACCGTGCGGTCGTAGATCACATGCAGATTGAGGATGGGCGCGGTGCCGATGCGCAGCAGCCGGCCGGGGTCCTCCAGCGCGCCGTCGGGCAGCAGGGCGTGCGCCTCGCGCTGCGGCACCGCCAGTACGAGGACGTCCGCCTGGACCTGCGGCTCCTCCCCCGGCCGCCCGGCGGTGGCCGCGCGCCAGCGGCCCTCGGGGGTGCGGGTGACGGCGGTCACCCGGGTACGCAGGTCGGTCCGCACACCCGCCGCGTCCAGGGCGCGGTGGGCGTGGGTGTGGTGCAGCTCGCCGAGCGGGGCGCGGGCCCAGCCGATGTCGGCGGCGCCGGGCCGGGAGAGCAGCCCGGTCTTGAAGACCATCGCGGCCAGGCCCAGCGAGACATCGGTCGCGGTGGCGTTGAGCGTGGCCACGCCGACCAGGTCCCACAGCGCCTCGACGGCGCGCGGCGACTGGCCGTGGCGGCGCAGCCAGCCGGCGAAGTCCACCCCGTCCAGCGCCGGGTCCTCGGGGTCGAGCCGCCCCAGGGCGAGCGCGGCGCGGCCCACCCGGGCGCGCTCGGCGAGGGAGAGATGGGGGTAGGTGGCCAGGCTCGCGGACAGGTGGAGCGGCACCGGCAGGGCGGTGCGGCGCAGCCGGCCGAGCCGCCGTCCGGCGCGGCCCCGGGCGTCGAGGACGGGAACGTCCAACCGGCCCTGGAGCGGGGCGAGTCGGGCCGCGCCGACCCGCTCCAGGAACCACTGGTAGGCGGTGCAGCAGCGCAGATACACATGCTGGCCGTTGTCGACGCTGAGCACGCCCGCCGGGGAGGAGCGGTGGAAGGAGAAGGCGAGGCCGCCCAGGCGGGGGCGACCCTCGACCAGGGTGACCCGCAGCCCGGCGTCGGCCAGCGCGAGCGCGGCCGTCGTACCGGCGAGCCCGCCGCCGATCACCAGCGCGCTCCGCCCGGCGGGGCGTGGCCCGGCGGGCGGGGCGGGGTCCAGGGTCGAGTGGGTCACACCGGCCTCCCGGCGCCGCGGCGCTCGACGGCGCGGGCGTCGAGACCGGCGAGACCGCGCACCGCCACGTACGCCTTCTCATGGCCGGGCAGCGAGACGCGGCCGCGCAGGACGGCCCCGGGGTCCCTGGCGATCCGGTCCAGCAGCCTGCGGTAGATGCCCGCCATGGCGGACACGCACGCGCCGCTGCGCCGGTCCAGCAGCGGCAGCAGCCGGAACCCCTCGGCGAACAGCGCCCTGGCCCGGCGCACCTCGAAGTGGACCAGACCGGTGAAGTCGGCGTCGGGCGGTGCGGTGGAGCCGCGGAACGCGGCGGCGCAGCCGAATTTGGCCAGGTCGTCGGCGGGCAGATAGGTGCGCCCGGTGGCGGCGTCCTCGCGGACGTCGCGCAGGATGTTGGTCAGCTGGAGGGCGAGCCCGAGGGTGTCGGCGTAGGTCGGGGCGCGCTCGAGCTCGTCCTCGCTGTGGCCGGCGCCGGGGGCGGTCCCGAAGACGCCGAGCGAGAGCCGTCCGATGGCGCCCGCCACACAGCGGCAGTAGACCTTGAGGTCGTCCCAGGTCTCGTAGGTCTGCCCGGCCACGTCCATCAGCACGCCGTCGATCAGCTCGTCCAGCGCGTCGAGCGGGATCGGGAAGCGGTGTGCGGCGTGGGCGAGGGCGACGGCGACGGGGTCGGTGTCGTCCTCCTCGATGCCACCGCCCCGCATCCGGTCCAGCAGGGCGCGGGTCTCCGCCAGCCGGGTGCGCTTGGCCTCCGGGTCGAGGGGGCCGTCGCCGATGTCGTCGACCCGGCGGGAGAAGGCGTACAGGGCCGACATCGCATGGCGCTTCTCCGTCGGCAGCAGCCTGATGCCGTAGGCGAAGTTGCGGGCCTGGTGGCCGGTCACGGCCTCGCAGTAGCGGTACGCCGCGAGCACTGGCGCGGACGCGTGCGGAGATCCCTTCACGGTCCGGCTCACCCCTCTCTTCGCAGTGTCGCCCCCACCTCGCGCAGCAGGCTGAGCTTGGTGGGCCTGGGCGGTCCAGGGAGTACGTCATGTCCCGCGGCCGCGACCGCCCGCAAGGCGGCCCGCCCCCCGGCCACGAATCCGGCGAGCAGCACCTTGAGCCTGCCGTGGACGCTACCCACCAGGGGGGTGCCTTCATTCAGCAGGGCAGCGGCGCGTTCCGCCTCCTTCGCGACCAGCGCGCGCAACCGTACGCCGCCCCTGGGGGCGGCGAGGTCGGCCTCGGTCACCCCGAAGCGTTTCATGTCCTCGGCGGGCAGATAGACGCGGTCCCTGCGGAGGTCCTCGGCCACGTCCTGAAGGTGCTCGATGATCTGTAGGGCGGTGCAGATGGCGTCCGAGCGGCGGATCCGCTCGGGGCTCGCGGTGCCGGTGATGCCGAGGACGAGCCGTCCGACCGGGTTGGCGGACAGCTCGCAGTAGTCGAGGAGGTCCTGGTAGGTGGCGTACCGCCGGATCCGCTGGTCCTGGCGGTTGGCCTCGATCAGCCCCAGGAAGGGCTCTTGGTCGAGCCCATGGCGGTGGACGGTGGGGCGCAGGGCCCGCAGCAGCGGATGGCGCGGTTCCGCGGCGGGCTGGAAGACCCGGCGGAGGTCGGCCTCGAACGCGTCCAGCATCGCGAGCGCGTCGTCCGCCCGGTCGCGGTCGAGACCGAGCAGTTCGGCGTCGGCGCCGCCGGGGGGCAGATCGCCGTCGCCGATGTCGTCGACCAGCCTGGCGTAGCCGTAGACGGCCATCAGATCGGTGCGCCAGGCGCGGGGGAGGAAGAAGGGGGCCACCGGGAAGTTCTCGTGGGCGGCCTTGTCGAGCACGGCGCGAGCGGCTTCCTGCCCGCCGCTCCGGCTGCCCGACGTGGTATGGGACCCGCTGCGCTCGTCCTCGACGGTCACCGTGGACAGCCAGGCGTACGGGCGAGACCCAGGACGCCACGTGGGTCCCGGCGACCGGGCCCCTCGGGAGCGCTGGAGATGGGCCGTGTAGCCAATGCCGTCACATCCCCCGTTCTACACCGGTTACCAGGGTCCGCACGATCCGGACACGCCGCTCCGCCTTGTCAACGGGCCCCGGCCCCCAGCCCCCGAACAGGCGACAAGGACCCGGCTCCGGCATGATCCGGACGGGCATTGCCACAGCTTACGCCTCTCGGTGTACACATGTACGGAGCGATACCCCGATGTGACCTTCGGCGGGGCGCCGGGCGGGTGACCGGCGAACGCCCCCGGGCCGGTGTCCGGGGGCTTCGGACGGCCTCAGACGACCTCTTCGTAGAACTCCGAGATGTCCAGCACCCGGCACAGGTCGCGGAGCTCGAACTCGAAGAAGTGCTGGCCCTCGGAGAGCGCGAAGGACATATGGCCGAGGGCCTCCATGGAGATCACCCCGTACAGCCGCACCCAGCAGCGGAGCATCACGGCGATGGCTCCGGGCGGCATGTCGACGTCCTGGTCCTCGCTGAGCGCGGTGAGGGTACGCGCGAGGCCGGGGTCGAGCTCCTCGACCTCGGGGGCGGGGAAGCCCCGCACCCGCCACAGGTCGGCGACCAGATCGGAGTACACGGAGCCGAAGACCCAGCTCATATGGCGCTCGGGCTTGGTCTCCTCGCGGCCGAGCCCCGGGGCCCAGGGGCCGAGGATGAGCCCGAACTCATGGGGGTGCTTGATCGCCCAGACGCGCAGCGCGCGGGCGCCGCTGATCCACCGGCGGCCCGGCTCCTCCTCGGGGTGCTGACCGAGGACGCCGCGCATGAAGCGGGCCATCTCCTCGAAAATGTCCACACGCAGCTGAAGGATCAGCGCATCCCGGCTACTGAAGTAGCGGTAGACGGCCGGCGCGGTCATGCCCATCTCACGCGCGATGGCCCGGATGGTCACATTTTCCGGGCCCTCCTGAACCAGGAGCGTCCGGGCGACGTCCTTGATTTCACGGATGGTCGCGATGCGCAGCCGCTCGCGCCGTGAGTACGGTGCGACGTGCGCTTCCCCTGGCGACACGCGTCCCCCTCCCTGATGCTGCGCCGCTCGACAACCCGGCGTACACGCACACGATACAGCGCCTCCGTTTAGTGAACAGCGGCGGTGACAGTGCCTCTGGTTCAACTGCTAGCCCCCTGACCCTGCCACAGATCCGCGGGGTTGCCCCGTCGGTTGGCTCAGCGACCACCATCCGGGTCACCCGGGGGGCGGGGGAGCGTCCGTACATACGTCGGACATTCATTCGGAGGCATTGTGCGCGAGTGCTCCGGGGAGCGGACGGCGAGCGGTGGACGGCCACACCGGGCGCCACCTGGGAGTAAACGCCCGTAGCGATCGTGAAATGAAGTTCTTGGCCGTCCCGGCGCACCTGGGGAAAGGGTCCGTCCCACCCCTTCCACCAGGAGCGTCAAGAAAACCGACCGGTCGGCGCGGTGGATTTCCGGCACGGCCCGGGAACGGTTTCCGCGGCCCGCCGGAGGGCGTCGCCCCGGCGCCGGAGCGCTGCCGCGCGGTCGGCCCGGGCCTCGTCCTTCGCGGCCCGCCGCGCATCTTCCGCATTCCCGAAGCCATCGCCACGGGACGCGTTTTCCCCGAAAAGCGTCCGCGTCCCGTGGATAATGATCGACCGCCATGAACCCCTGCTTCTGACGGTGTGCCGGGGATCCCGGGCCGGGGGGCGCGGGCGAAATCGGGAAAGGCGACGGCGTCGGTCCGGCCCGGAACTCCGATTCCGCTTCCGCCCTCCGGGCTATGGGTGATGAGGGCAGGCGGCGGGGGCGGCGGGTGCGGTCCGGCGGGCCGGGCGGGGGGCGGCGGTGGATCGCTCGCGCGCGGTCACCGTCACCATCACGTCCTTCAGCGGCCGCAGCGAGATCACCGGTGAGCCGTACCGCAGTTCGGTCCCCGGGATCCGGCTGATCCGGAAGCGCTGGTTCACCATGGCCACGATGATGCGCAGCTCCAGCAGGGCCATGAAGTTGCCCACGCACTGCCGGGGCCCGGAGCCGAACGGAAGGTACGCCATCCGCGGCCGCTCCTTGATGGCCTGCGGGGTGAACCGGTACGGGTCGAAGGCCAGCGGGTTCTCCCAGTGGCGCGGGTTGTGGTGGGAGACCAGCGGGGACAGCAGGATCGAGGAGCCCGGCTCGATGTCGTAGCCGCCGAGGCTGTCCGCCTCCACCGCCGCCCGGGGGAAGATCCAGATGGGCGGGTGCATCCGCAGACTCTCGTCGACGACCATCTTGGTGTACGTCAGCGACTCGGCGCTCTCCGCGTCCGGCAGCCCGCCGCCGAGCACCGTGGCGATCTCGGCGTCCAGCTCCTCCTGGACGCCGGGGTGAGCGGCGACCGACAGCAGCGTCCAGCACAGCGAGACGGCGGTGGTCTCATGACCGGCCAGATAGACCGTGAGCAGTTCGTCCTTGATCTGCTGATCGGTCCAGGGCTCACCGGTGGCCGGGTCGGTGGCCCGCTCCATCAGCTCGATCAGCGGCCCCTCCCCCGTCTCGGCGTAGCTCCGGCGCACATCGGCCACGATGCGGTCGAAGACCCGGTGGATCCTGAGGATCTTGCGCTGACGGTCCGTCGGCACCCAGGAGGGCAGCATCTCGGTGGCGGTGCCGCGGCGGAACATCACCTCCACCACATCGTCCACGATCGTCTTCAGCAGGGCCGAGTCCGGCTTGATGTCGTAGGCGAACAGCGAGCGGGAGAGGGTGACCAGGGTCAGCCGCAGCATGTCGGTCATCAGGTCGACGGGCTCACCGGCGGCGGCCTTGCGCTCCCAGGTCTCCAGCATCTCCTCGGTGGCCCGGATGATGTTGGGGATGATGTCGGTGACGGCGTTCTTGAGGAACACCGGCTGCACCGCCCGCCGGTGGGCGCGCCAGAACTCGCCGTCGGTGGTGAGCAGCCCCTTGCCCATGACGACGCCGAACTGCTCGTAGAGCGGGCCGCGGACGTAGTTGCCGTTGTTCTCCACCAGCACCCGG
Organism: Streptomyces javensis; assembly: GCF_039525925.1. Taxonomy (NCBI): domain Bacteria; kingdom Bacillati; phylum Actinomycetota; class Actinomycetes; order Kitasatosporales; family Streptomycetaceae; genus Streptomyces; species Streptomyces javensis. The sequence continues at coordinate 11,721 of NZ_BAAAIF010000107.1, forward strand.
CGCACCGCCTCGGGCTCGGTCACCTGGTGCACCAGGAACGGGCCGAGCCGCATCCGGACGATCTCGCCGTGGTCGCGCTGGAGTCCGAGCAGGAATTCGGCGGTGTTCCGCTTCCAGGGGCCCAGACTGCCCAGCAGCGGGGCGCCCTTGGGGCCGGGTGCGATGCGCGGCGCGGAGGTCGCTGTGGTCATCGGTGGTCTCCTTGCTTTCGCGGCCGCGGCCCGCGGGGCACCGGAAACAGGCGGCGCACGAAGAGATGGTCGAAAAGGACGTCGGAGGTGAGGCGCCGCAGGGCGATCGTGCTGTGGGCGAGCAGTCCGACGGGGTAGCGGGCGCGCGGCCGGGAGCCGCGGGCGCCCTTGGCCACCACCTTCGCCACCCGGCGGGCCACATCGTCCGCCTGGATCGCGAAGGTGCCCGCCAGGGTCCGGCGGCTGCCGGTGTAGATCGCCTCGAAGTACTCGGCGCTCTCCCGGCGGAAGGTCTCGTACGTCCGGCTCACCGGCCGCAGATTGGCCACGTAGGTGGCGCCGAAGCGGGTGGTGCGCACCGGGCCCGGCTCCACCAGGACGACCCGCACCCCGAAGTCGGCCACCTCGTTCCGCAGTGAGTCGCTCAAGCCCTCCACGGCGTGCTTGGTGGCGTTGTAGAAGCCCGAGCCGGGGACGGCGTAACGGCCGAAGATGGAGGAGATGTTGACGATGGTGCCGCCGCCGTGGGCGCGCATCGCGGGCAGCACCAGCTGGCTGAGCCGGACCAGTCCGTACACATTGGTCTCGAACTGCTCGCGCACCTCGGCCAGGGATGCCTCCTCGATACAGCCCGACATGGCGTAGCCCGCGCTGTTGACCAGCGCCCCGACCGCGCCGTGCGCCGCCTCGACCTTGGCGACCGCGGTGGCCATGGACTCCTCGTCGGTGACGTCGAGCGCCATGGTGCGGATGCCCGAGCCCGCGAGCTCCGCCAGCGTCTCGGGCCGCCGCGCGGTGGCGTACACGGCGTGCCCGGCCCGGTGCAGCCGCAGCGCGCACGCGCGGCCGATCCCGGAGGAGCAGCCGGTGATGAGGACCGGGATGCCGGCCCCGGAGCCCGGGGCCGGCTCATGGCCGGTCACGCGGGGGGCGCGTCGAACGCCCCGAGCTGGGTGGCGAGGTCGTAGGAGTCCATGGAGAACCAGCTCTCCACGATCTTGCCCTCGTCGTTGAACTCGTCGATGACGATGCCGGGGATCTCCAGCTTGCGGCCCTGCGCCGGGATGAGGCCCGCGTAGTCGTCGCCGGTGTGGGTGCCGCGCGCGGTGAAGCGGCTGACGACCTTGTTCCCCTCCAAAATCCAGTCGTCCACGGTGACGTGGAGGTCGGGGAAGGACGCGCGCTGGAGCCGCACCCACTCCTTCAGGTGCTCCACGCCCTCCTTGCCGTTGGCGGCGGTGCCGTGGCTGATGTGGTCCTCGGTGGCGCCCTCGTAGATGACGTCCAGGTTGCCCTTGTTGAGGCACTCCTCGTAGTAGCGCTCGAGGACGGCCTTGTTCTGCTCGGGAGTGGACATGAACTGCCTTTCTATTCCGTCGTGTTTCCCAGCGGGCCGGAGAGTCCCGAGACGGTCGCCACGGGGTCCCCGGAGTCTGCGTCGGTGATCCGCCAGACGCCGAGCGAGGGATCGCCCTCGACACGGGTGGGTCCGCGCTCGGCGGAGTGCGGTGCGATCCGGCCGAGGATCAGCGGGTCGGCGGTGACCGAGAGGCCGTCGCCCTGGGTGGTGCACCGCCGCACCACGTTCTCCAGCGCGGCGATCGGAAGGGCCGTCCCGGGCACATACGGCGTCGCCCACAGGTCGACCGGCAGGCAGCGCGGGACCTCGGCCACCAGGCGGCCCGCCGCCGCCACCGGCCCCGCCGTCCACGCGCAGAGCGGCACCACGGCGCCGCGCCAGTGCAGGAAGGGCGGCCCGGAGCGGAGCGTGGTGGTCTGAGGCACGTCGGGGCGCGGCGGGGCGGGCGGCCGGGGCGCGCCGGTCTCGTGGACGATGCGCAGGCTCGCCTCCGGGCCGTCCGCGGCCCCCTCGTGGCGGTAGCGGACCTCCACGATCCAGTCGTGCCCTTCGCGCACGCCGCGCATCTCGCGGACCAGCCGGATCGCGGGTCCTTCGATGCGCAGCAGCGCCAGCGGCACCACGATCTCCTCCAGCGCACCGGCCCGCAGCGCCGGGAAGTCCTCCGGGACGATCCATTCGGCGGCCCGCAGGGCGTTCTCCAGCAGCAGGGAGGGCGGCAGCGCGGGGGCGCCGTCGATGCGGAAGTCGCCGAGCGCGGGGGTGTGTGCGGGGTCGAAGGCGACGCGTGCCGTCAGCTGGGCGTGCGGCTGGTAGGAGGTCACCTCGCCGAGGTGGAAGACCTTCGGGTACGCGGCGGCGAACCCGGGCAGCGCGGGCACCACCGGATAGCCGATGGCCTGCCCCGGGTCGAGGGCCTTGCCCAGCGGCCCGACGAAGGTGACCTCGCCCTCGGACCCCGCCAGCAGTTCGGCCCGCCAGCGCTCCAGGCCGTCCGCCACGTCGATCGCGGCCATGTAGCGCAGCGTGGCGGCGAAGTTGGCGATCAGCCCGATGCGGTCCCAGGTGGGCCAGGCGAGGGTCATCACGGGGAACGCGGCCCGGCGGGCGGCCCACTGGCCCAGCCGCGCCAGACCGTCGTTGGCCGCCGCGTATTCGAGCTGACCGACCATGCCGCCGAGCCGTCCGGTGAGCGAGCCGACGCTACAGAAGAACTTCAGGTCGCGCCCCCGCACCTCCTCGAAGACGTTGAGGAAGCCCTCGATCTTGACCTCGACGGTGCGCAGGATCTCCTCGTCGGTCTTCTTCGGCAGCCGGGCGGAGGTGTCCACCCCGGCGTTGTGCACCACCCCGGCGAGCCGGCCGCCCTCCAGCGCGTCCTCGCGCCGGATGAGCTCACGCACCTGGGCGCGGTCGGTGAAGTCGCAGCGCGCGTACTCGATGCGCAGCCCCTCCCGCCGGGCGGAGGTCAGATGGGTGGCGAGCTCCCACAGCCGGCGGGTGCGGGCCAGCCGGCCGCGGACCACGGCGGGCGACTCGCCCTTGGCGCGGCCCGCCCAGATCCGCTTCTCGTACGCCTTCCACCCGGCCTCGTCCACGCCGAACCAGGGCTCGTCCCCGCTGGGGAACGGCTCCCGGCCGGTCACCACGACCCGTACGCCGTGCCGGGCGGCCAGCGACCGGGCCAGCTCCCAGCCGATGCCGCGGCCGCCGCCGGAGATCAGCACGGTGTCCTCGGGGCCGAGGGTGAGGGCGGCCGGGGCCACCGGCCGATCCTCGGGGGTGAGGGTGTACCGGCGGCCGTCGCGGTGGCCGACCTCGATCTCACCGGTGCGGCGGCCGAGTTCGGCGGCGACGATGCCGGGCAGTTCGGCGGAGGCGGCCAGGTCGATGTCGACGACGCGGGCGGCCACGTTGGGGAACTCCCGGTGCAGGGTCTTGGCGAGCCCGGCCCAGATGCCGCCGAGCGGCTGCTCGAGACCGTCCCGCGGATGCTGGCCCATCCCGCCGCCGAGGTAGCTGACGGCGAGGTAGCACAGCCGGTCCGCGGCGGTTTCGGCCGCCCAGTCGTCGTAGACCCCGCGCAGCGCGGTCACGGTCTCGATCAGCGCCCGCCGCCAGGCCCCGGCGGAGGCGGCCCGGTCCGGGTCGTACGCCCGGCCCACGGTGAGGTCGACGACGGCGTCCACGGGGCCGGGTCCTTCCGGCTCCCGGCGCACCAGCGCGCCGTGCCCCTTCAGTTCGCGTTCCACACCGGCGGCGATGTCCTCCTCGCCGCCGATCAGCAGCACCCGCAGCCCGGCCAGCCGGGGGTGCGGCCCGGCTGGTTGGGGCAGCTCGGTGAGCCGCCACACCATCCGGGTCACCGGCTGGACCGGCGCGTCCTCCGCGGTCACGGTCATGTCCGGTCCTCCCCCTCAGGTGCCTGCTCCAGGGGGACGGCCGCGCCGGTCTCGGCGTCGACATAGCCGATGAGGGTGGCCCGCATGTCCTTCATCTGGAGCAGCATCCGGCCGTCGGGGCGCACCGCCACGAAGCGGTTGCTGATGGTGTCGGCCGCCAGATCGAAGCCGGGCGGGGCGACGAAGAGGTCGATGTCCTCCCCGGACGCGGCCAGGTCGTGATCGCTGATCTCCTCGTACAGATCGATCCGGCGGATCGACAGCGGCGCGGCCACCGGCACCAGATGCCCGTCGACCAGATCCAGCACCCCCACCCGGGCCAGCCCGTCGAGCAGGATGCTCGGCACGGTGAAGCGGGACCACACCGGATCGCCGGGCGGAACATCGGGCGCGTAGCGGGCGCGCTTGCCCCGGGGGTGGATCCGGGTGTCGGTGGTGGACACGAAGGGGCCGGTCAGCCGCACCGGGGAGCCGGGCTGGTGGTACGGGTCGGGGACCGGGGTCTCCTCCCCCGCCGGCCACTCCTCCCAGCGCGGCGCGGTGGGCGCCTCGGTGTCGAGCAGCACCCGGGCCAGGAAGTGCGTCCGGTCCTCGACCAGGACCACCCCGCTGGGCGCGACCACGTCCTCGGTGATCCGCACCTGGACGACGGTCACCTCACCGGGGCCGTCCACCAGTTCGGCGCGGATCCGCCTGGGACCGGCCGGGATGTCGCGGTAGACCCGCAGGAAGTGCTCGAAGCGCAGATCCTCGAAGGCGATCACCCGCTTGCCGGGGACCAGGGCCCGGGCGGCCTCGGCGGCCAGTTCGGTGACGAAGGTGCCGGGCAGGGTGGCCTCGCCGCGCACCGTGTGGTGTTCGAGATAGCCGTCGGTGTCCAGGTCGAAGGGGCACTCGTAGACCACGGACCGCTCGTCGGACGCCACCAGGCGGCGCAGGAAGAACCCGGGCCGCCGGTCCAGATAGCCGGGGTAGAAGCGCTCCACCGTGGCGCGCTCGGCGTCGCCGAGGTGGACGACGGAGGGGCGCCGCACCGGGGCGTGGAGCTCCTGGACGAAGTGGTGGATGCCCTCGGCGATGGCCATGTTGCTGTACGAGCCGGCGCGCTCGTAGTACGCCTTGGTCAGCTCGTTGGCACCCATGCCGACGCCTTCCCACAGCGTCCAGCCGACGGTGAACTCGTCCGTCCGCGCATCGGTGGCGCTGGTGTGGGTCGCGGCGGCGGCCAGGAAGTCGTTGGCCGCGGCGTAGTCGGCCTCCCCCAGCTGTCCGAAGTAGCCCAGCAGCGAGCCGAAGTTGCACCACAGCCGGGGCGGTGCGGTGCGCAGGGCGCGCTTGAGGTGGAGGTAGGAGTCCAGCTTCAGATCGCGGATGGCGGTGAACTCGGCGAAACTCTTGTCCTTGATCAGCCCGGAGCGCTGCAACCCGGCGGCGTTGACCAGCAGGTCGATCCGCCCCCGCTCGTCCAGCACCCGGCCGATCGCCCGGTCCACCGCCGCGCCGTCGCGCATGTCGCAGGCGAGGTAGGTGACCCGTCCGGCACCGCTGTGGGCGGCCATCTCGTCCAGGTTCCGCTTCGCCCAGCGGGCGTTGACCATGCGGTCGAAGGCGCGGTTGATGTCGGCCACGGTGCGGCCGTCGCGCCGGGCGATCTCCGTCTTGATGTAACCGGCGCGGCGGGCGGCGAACTCCTCGTCGGTGCCCTGGTACGTCTCCGGCGGATAGTCGTCCAGGGAGTTGCTGCCCAGGACGTAGATCCGGGGCCGGAAGTGCTCGGCCACCGCCTTGACCACCTCGGCGGTGATGCCCCGGGCGCCCCCGGCGACCACCACGACGGAGTCCGGGCCGAGGACGGCCGGTGCCCCCGCGCCGAAGTCGTTCGGCTCGTCGGAGAGCAGATACGCCTTCCGTACGCCGTCGAGGTCGAACACCGCGGGGAAGACCCGCTCGGCCGCGCTCTCCTCCTCGGCGCGGGCCATCGCCCCGGTGAGGTCGGTGGCCGAGGTGCACAGCGTGAAGGCGAGGCAGGCGTCCCGCTCCAGGGCCGCGGTCTTCCACAGCCCGGTGAAGAGCCCGGTGTACGGATGCGGGACGCCGCCCGGCGCCGCGCCCAGCAGCAGCGCCACGGCCGAGGAGCCGGGGTCGCCCAGGTCGTCGTAGAGGTGCTGGAGGGTCAGGTAGGCGGCGTCGTGCAGGGCGGTGAGGGCGGGCGCGGGGCCGTCCGTGGCGGCCCGGCCGAGGTCACCCACCACCCTGAGGTGGGTGACCCCGGGGCCCGCGCCCGCCAGGGCCCGGCGGACCGACTCCTCGGTGACCTCGGCCAGGTGGTGCCAGCCGGGTCGCGGGGCCGCGAGTGGCGCCGTGGACAGGACGGTGAGCTCCGCGTCCGGTGGCGCGGCGGCGGCGAGCGGCTCGGGGGCGTCGGTGAGCACCACCGCCCCGGCGGGCAGGAACGGGACGCGCTCGCGCACGGGGCGCGCGGGCAGCTCGGTCAGGACGGGCACCTGGCGGCGGACCCGTACCGGGGCGCCGTCCGCGAGCCGTCCGTCGGTGGTGAACGCGGCGGGCAGCGCGGCCGGGGCCGCCTCCCGGCCCTCGGACTGCGGGTCCTCGGACTCCCGGCCGCCGGACCCGGGGGCGCCGGGCCCGGGGCCGTCACCCGGGATGGTCAGCCGGAGCCGGGCCCCGGCGGCGCCCTCGCTCTCGTCGGTGGCGATCTCCACGGTCCCCGAGGGCCGGTGCAGCGCCTTGAGGACGGCGAGGCCGCCGGCCGCGCCCAGATAGCGGGCGTGCTCGGGTGCGGGCGTACCGCACAGCAGGATCTCGTCCGCGGTCGCTGCCCCGCGCCCCGTCTCGACGGCGCCGAGCGGCTCGTCCACGTACGCGAGCACCTCGAGCCCGGCGGCGCGGGCCCGCTCCTCGGTGGTGAGCGCGAACAGGAAGGCGCCCTCGGCGAGTTCCCGGGCCTCCGGCGGCAGCAGCTCGCCGATCAGCGTCCGGTACTCGGGGAGGCTGTTGCCGTTGATCCCGCCCGCGAGCGCGAAGTCCAGCTCACCGGTGCGCAGATAGCGGCCCGCGGAGGTGATGGAGGAGACGGCGGAGGCGAAGCCGGAGTCCATCGTCATGTTCGGGCCGTTGAGGTCGAAGTAGTTCGCCACCCGGGCCGAGATGATGTTGGGCATCTGGCCGGGGAAGGAGTCCTCGTTGGAGGCCGGGATCATGCCGCGCACACGGTCGCCGAGCCGCTCCAGCACACCGGGCAGGGCGTCGGAGGGCAGCTCGCCCAGCGCCTCGGCGATGTCGTCGAGGTAGCAGCGGTTGGCGTAGAGCATCGCGGCGCGGGTCGGGCCCATATGTCCGACGAACACCCCGGTCTTGAGCGCCCGCTCCCGCCAGAAGTCCGGCATCTGGTCGCGCAGTTGATGGGCGCACTCCACGATCATCAGCTGGCAGCGGTCCAGGGCGCGGATGGTCTTGGGCGGCAGCCGGACCTTGCTGAACGGCGGCGCCGGGTACTCGTCGCCGAAGCTGTCGCGGGGGCGCGGCCCGCCGCCCAGCCAGCGGGTGACCTCCTCGCGGCCCGCCAGCCCCGGCAGATGGGCCGACCAGCCGACGATCGCCACCCGGCTGCCGGTGTCCGGGACCTTGGTGACGGTCGCGGGGGCGCGGTCGGCGGCGGTGGCGTCCGCGACGGCGGGGCGCGCCCGGTGCTCGGAGACGATCAGATGGGCGTTGGTGCCGCCGAAGCCGAAGCCCGACACCGCGGCCAGCCGCGGGCCGTCGGACCGCTCCGGCCAGCCCTTGTGCTCGGGGGTGATCTCCAGTCCGGTCTCGGCGAGCCGGAAGTCCTCGCGGGGCTTGGAGAAGCGGAACTGACCGGGGATGGTGTGCTCGGCCAGGCCCAGCAGGTTCTCGATGAGCGAGACCACGCCCGCCGCCCAGCCGGTGTGGCCGATCAGGGACTTGTTGGAGGTCACCGCGGCGGGTCCGGCGGTGCCGTAGTACTCCCGCAGGGTGGTGAACTCGGCGAGGTCACCGGCCGGGGTGCCGGTGGCGTGGGCGTTGACCCAGCTCACCGCGGAGCCCTCGACCTCGCCCGCCTCCAGGGCGCGCCGCACCGCGAGGCTCTGCCCGGCGGCGTTGGGCGCGTAGATCGCCTTGCCCTTGCCGTCGGAGGACGAGCCGAAGGCGCGGAGCACCCCGAGCACCTCGTCGCCGTCGGCCCGCGCCCGGCTCAGCCGCTTGAGGACGACCAGCGCGGCGCCGTCGGCGAAGATCACGCCATCGGCGTCCTCGTCCAGCGCGTGCACCTCACCGCGCTTGGAGAGCCCCTGGAGCTTGGAGAAGAGCACGGTGCCGCGCGGCGCGAGCGCGAAGGCGCCGCCGCAGACGGCGATGTCCTGCTTGCCCATCAGCAGGCCCTTGGCCGCGATGTCGATCGCGTACAGCGACGAGGAGCAGGCGGTGTCCACCATGTGCAGCTCGGTGGAGGGCGGCAGCAGACCGCGCATCGCCAGCTCTCCGACGCGGTGCGGCAGGAAGCGCGAACGGTCCTGTCCCGCACGCCAGTAGCGGCGGTTCAGGGCAGCCTCGATGTCGCCGCCGAGCGCGGTGCGCTCACCGTCGTCCAGCGGCAGGTCCCCGAGGATGTCGTGAGTCATCCGGGTGACGCTGTCCAGCACCCCGGCCTCTTCCAGGTGCTGGCTGCCGTCGGGGGTGTAGCCGACCACGAAGGAGCAGCGGTCGGAATCCTGGTGACGCACTCCGTCCAGGGCCTGGACCAGGCTGTGGCGCAGCCACATGGTGGTCAGCTCGTGGTCGTCCGCGCCCTCGGCCATGCTGTCGACGGAGCCCGGGGCGGCCTGGAAGTCGGTGATGAAGACGCAGCGGTCGGCGTACGCCTTGTCCTCGGCCGCGGTGTCGACGGCGTGGAAGTTCTCGTGCCGCCAGCGGTCCCGGGGGATCTTGACGAACAGCTCGTCACCGGTCGTACGGAGCTTCCAGAACTCCTCGGGGCTGTTCGCCCCGGCGACCGCCAGGCCCATGCCGACGACGGCGATCGCGTCGTCGGGGACGTCGGGGGGCAGGTCTTCGGCGGGCGCGTCCACGGCCTCGGGGACGGGCGCCGGCTCCGGCGCCAGGACGGGCTCGGGCGCGACGGCGGGCTCCGGCTCCGGCGCCACGGCGGGCTCCGCCTCAGGGACCGCGACGGGCTCCGGCTCCGGTGCGGCCTCCTCCGCTACGGGGGCCGCGGCGGGCGGCGACATGAGGGCGGCGCCCAGCGTCAGTCCCCCGTCGGCGAGCACCACCTGTCCGGTGATCCACCGCGAGGCGTCAGAGGCCAGGAAGGCGACGACATCGGCGAACTCCTCCGGGGTGCCAAGCCGTCCGAAGGGGGTCGCCCTCGCGATCACCTCCTGCATCTCCCGGGCCCTGGGGAACTTGTCCGCGACCTCGCTCTCCAGCATGGCGGCCGAGGCGGTGTTCACCCGGATGCCCAGCGGGGCGTACTCCACGGCCAGATAGCGGGTGGCCGCCTCGGCGGCCGCTTTGGCGGGGGCGCAGGCCGAGTAGTTGGCCATCACCATCTGCGAGCCGCCGAGCGCCGAGACGGTGACGATCGACCCGCCGCCGCCCCGCGCCATCAGCGGGGCCGCGGCGCGGGCGCAGCGCAGTCCGCCCTTGTAGTTGGTGTCGATGGCCTTGGCGATGTCCTCGTCGGTCACCTCGGCCAGGGGCAGCAGGGCCCCGTTGGCGGCGCTGTTGACCAGGATGTCCAGCCGCCCGTGACGCTCCTCGATCTCGGCGAACATCCGGTCGACCTGCTCCTGCCGGGCCACCGAAGCCCGGGCGAGCTCGACCCGGGCGCCGTCTGCCACCAGTTCGTCCCTGGTGCGCTTGGCCTGGTCGTGTGAGTGGAAGTAGTTGAGGACGACATCGGCGCCGCGGGCCGCGAGGGTCCGCGCGATCGCCTTGCCCACGCCCTTGGAACCCCCGGTGACCAGGGCCACCTTCCCCGTGAGGTCTTTCATCGGAACGACTGACTCCTTCTGCGTCTGCTGCGACGGGGGGTGGGCGCTTCAGCCCGTGGCGGAGGCCGGTGTGTGGGCCCCGTGGTCGTTGAGCTGCTGGAGCACAAAGTCGGTGATCTTGCCCATGGTGTTGTAGGTGGCCAGCCGGAAGCCGGACTCGCGCGGCGGCAGCCCGTAGCGGCTGGAGACCCTGGACAGGAGCTCGACCTGCTTGACGGAGTCGACGCCCAACTCGGCCTCCAGCTGCACCTCGTCCTCGAAGACGTCCTCGGGGTATTCGAGCGCCTCGGCGTAGAGGGTCCGCAGCTCCCCGAAGAGCTGGTCGCGGCCGTACTCCTCGGGCCGCGAACCGGAGGCGGGGGCCGCCGGGGTCTCCGGGGCGGGCGCGGGAGCGGCCTCGGCGGCGGGCTCGGGAGCGGCCTCGGCGGCGGGCTCGGGAGCGGCCTCGGCGGCGGGCTCGGGAGCGGCCTCGGCGGCGGG
>NZ_BAAAIF010000108.1:0-21067 GCF_039525925.1 Streptomyces javensis
CGGTGAGGCCGTTGCTGGCCCCGTCCTGGTTGACGGCGGTGCCACGGACGACGGCCAGCACCTGATGCCCGTTGCGGCGGGCGTCCGAGAGCCGTTCCAGCAGCACAAGGCCGACGCCCTCGGACCAGTTGGTGCCATCCGCCCCCTCCGCGAAGGACTTGCAGCGGCCGTCGGGGGCGAGGCCGCGCTGGCGGGAGAACTCGATGAACGACGTCGGCCTGCTCATCACCGCGACACCCCCGGCGAGCGCCAACGAGCACTCGCCCGTACGCACCGCCTGAGCCGCCAGGTGCAGCGCCACCAGCGAGGACGAGCAGGCCGTGTCCACGGTCACGGCGGGTCCTGTCAGGCCCAGTGCGTAGGCCACGCGTCCGGAGACGACGCTCCCCGCGCTGCCCACGCCGAGATGGCCCTCCAGGCCCTCCGCCGCGCTCCCGGCGTCGGAGCCGTAGTCGTGGTACATCACTCCGCTGAACACACCGACGTCGGTGCCGTGCAGCGACGTCGGGTCGATTCCGGCGTTCTCGAACGTCTCCCACGCCGTCTCCAGCAGCAGCCGCTGCTGCGGGTCCATCGCCAGCGCCTCACGTGGCGAGATGCCGAAGAAGGTGGCGTCGAACCCGCCCGCGTCGCTGAGGAAACCGCCCTCGCGCACGTAGGACGTGCCCACGGCGTCCGGATCGGAGTCGAACAGCCCGGCCAGGTCCCAGCCCCGGTCCTCCGGGAACCCGGCGATCGCGTCCCGGCCGTCGGCCACCAGCCGCCACAGGTCCTCGGGCGTCCTGACCTCGCCCGGAAGGTGGCAGCCCATCGCGACGATCGCCACCGGCTCGTCGGACACCCCGCGCGCCCGCACCGGCGCCTGCTCTTGCTCCCTCCGCCTCCCGGTGACCTCCCGCACCAGATGCCGCGCCAGCGCGGCGGGGGTCGGATGGTCGAAGACCACCGTGGCGGCGAGCCGTGCGCCGGTGGCCGCGTTCACCCGGTTCCTCAGCGCGACGGCGGTCAGCGAGGTGAAGCCGAACGCGCTGAACGCCTGGTCGGCCTCAACGGCGTCGGCCGAGGCCAACCCCAGCGTCGCCGCGGCGTGTTCGCGTACCAGCGCCAGCGCCGTGCGCTGCCGGCCGGACTCGCTCTCGGCTTCCAGCCGCCGCCGGAACTCCGCGACGGCGGGCTCGTCCGACGTCGGTAGGCCGGACGGTGCGTCCACCAGGTGGCGCAGCACCGCGGGCACCGGCTCGCCGCCCGGCAGCCCCGTGGTGCTCGGCCTGAGCAGCACCAGCGGGCCCTGGTCGGCGGTCAGCGCCGCGTCGAAGAGGGCCAGCGCCTCGGGCAGGGGAACGGCACCGGCCACCGGCGCCGTGCCCTGCTCGCCCGGCAGCGGGCCCCACGCCAGGGCCAGCCCGCCCAGGCCCAGCGCCCGGCGCCGCCGTACCAGGGCCTCGCCGAACTGGTCGGCGGCCGCACGCTCCGGACGGCCCGGCGAGCCCAGCACACCCGCGGTGGAGGTGACGACGACGAACAGCGCCGGGCCGGCCCGGCGGGTCCGCTCGTCCAGGTGTGTCATGCCGCGCAGCGACGCGTCGAGCGTCCGCCCCGGGCCCGGCTCCTCGATGTGCACCGCGGCGGTCACCGGCCGGTCCTGTGTGTCCAGCACCGCGTCCAGCGCCGTCCGGTCGGCCGGATCGCACACGGCCATCGAGACCTGGGCGCCCTCCTGCCCCAACTCGGTGCGCATCGCGGCCGCCGCGTCCTCCGGCAGACCGTTCGCGCTGAGCAGCAGCAGGTGGCGGGCGCCGTACGCGGTCACCAGGTGGCGGGCCAGCGCGGTGCCGCGGGCGGTGTCGCCACCGGAGATCACGACCAGTCCGTCCGGGCCGAGGGCCGAGGCGGGGTCCGGCTCGGGCTCCGGCTCCGGCTCCGCGGGGACCGAGATACGGGTCAGACGCGGCACCAGCAGTACGCCGGTACGGATCGCCGCCTGGTCGTGCCCGTCCTCCACGGCACGCAGCAGTGCGGCCTCCCGGCCGTCCTCCCCGTCCCTGCCCCCGGCGACGTGGGCGGACACGTCCCCGTCCCCGGACACGTCCCCGGCCACGTCCACCAGCGTCAGTCGGCCGGGGTACGCGGCTTGCAGCGAACGCACCACACCCCAAAGCGCCGCCACCAGCGGCTCCGGTGCGGCATCCTCGGCTCCGGTGGCGACCGCGCCCCTCGTGGCCACCACGAACCTCGTCCCGGCCAGCCGGTCGTCGGCCAGCCACGCGCCCAGCCGGGCCGCCAGCTCGCCGGTCGGGTCCTGCCCCTCACCCGGCGTGTCCCGCACCGCGGGCGCCACCACGACCACATCCGGGCTCGCGCAGCCGTCCGCCACGACGGCGCCGTCCACCACCCCTACGTCCACCCCAACGCCCCGCAGCCCCTCCGCGAGGCCGAGCGCGTCCGCGTCCGCCAGCGCCCAAGTGCCGTCCCCCGCCGGGGCGTCCGGCAGCGCGGCCTGCGGCACCCAGTCCAGCCGCAGCAGCGAGTCGTACTGGCCGTCCCCGGCGGCCCGCAGCCGTGCGGGCAGCTCCAGCAGCACGTGCCGGGTGATCTTCCCCGAGGCGGTGCGCGGCACCCGGGCGATCTCGTAGATCTCCTCCGGGACCTTGAAGTACGACAGCCGCTCGCGGCACATGGCCAGCAGCGCCGACGGGTCGAAGCCGTCCGGGCCGGGCACCACGAAGGCCACCGGCACCTCGCCGAGCACCGCGTGCGGCTTGCCCACCACGGCCACGTCCGCCACGCCGGGCACGGTGCGCAGCACGGCCTCCACCTCGCCCGGGTGGATGTTCTCCCCGGCGCGGATGATGAGTTCCTTGATCCGGCCGGTCACCGTGCAGAATCCGGACTTGTCGCGGCGGCCGAGGTCCCCGGTGCGGTACCAGCCGTCGCGCAGCGCCGCGGCCGTCGCCTCCGGCTGGTTGTGGTATCCGGCCATGATGTTCGGCCCGGACACCCAGAACTCGCCCTCCTGCCCGGCCGGGACGTCCACCCCCGTGTCCGGGTCCACCAGCCGCACCGTCAGCCCCGGCACCGGTAGCCCGCAGGAGCCCTCGACCCGCTGGCCGGTGGGCCAGTTCGCCGCGATCGCGCCACATGTCTCGGTGCTGCCGTACGCGTCGACGAGCGGCACCCCGAAGGTGGACTCGAACGACCTGACCAGCTCCGCCGTGGCCACCGCCCCGCCCACGAGGGCGATCCGCAGCTGGGGCGCGGCGAAGTCACGGTCCCGCGCCGCCTCGATCAGATGGTGGTAGAGCGTCGGCACTCCCGCGACGAAGGTCGAGCGGTCCTCGCGCAGCGCCTCCAGCACATCGGCCGTCGACACCCCGTCCACGATCCGGGTGCTGGCCCCGACGGCGGTCGCCGCCAGCAGGCAGACGATGTGCGAAAGGCTGTGGAAGAGGGGGAGCGGCCACAGCACGCGGTCCTCGGCGGTCAGCCCCGTCACGGGTACGTAGCAGGCGGCCAGGGACCACAGGCAGTTCCGCTGCGTGGACAGCACGCCCTTCGGCAGGCCGGTGGTGCCCGAGGTGTAGAGCATCCACGCGATCTCGTCCAGGCCCAGGTCATCGCGGGCCGCCAGCTCCGGCTCGGTGTCCGGCAGCGGCTCGAACGCGACGAAGCCCTCCGGCAGCGGGCCGTCCCCGCTGACCACCACCCTCAGCTCCGGGAACTGCTCCCGCAGCCGGTCGAACTGATCGGTGTGGGCGATGTCGGTGAGCACCAGCCGGGCGCCGCTGTCGGCGAGCAGATACGAGAGCTCCGCATCGGTGGAACGCGGGTTGACCGGCACCGTGATGGCGTTCGCGCGCAGGACGCCGAAGTAGCTCTCCAGCATCTCGACGCGGTTGCCCAGACAGATCATCGCGCGGTCGCCGGGATGCAGCCGCAGTCCGGCGAGATGACCGGCCAGCCGCCGGGTACGGCGCTCGAGTTCGGCATGGCTGACCGTACGGTGGCCGTCGGAACAGGCCGGCTTGTCACCGAAGCGATCCGCGTTGGCCTGGAGCAGTTCCGGCACCGGCCGGATCAGGTCAGTCCGTAGCATGCCGCCACACCTCTCGGTTCGAAGCAGGGCGCGCGGGAGCGGCGACCGACCCGCGCGGGATCGCCCCGTGCGCGGGACAGCCGCGCTCCGGTTGCGCGGCCCGAGGGAAAGAAGGCCCGGGAGAGAAAGCTCCAGCGAGCTCGAAAGAGCTCGCCGCTGTTGTTGAAATTCTTGTTCCGGCAGCGAGCGGGCCGTCCCCTAAACATCCCCCTCATTCCCCCTGACCACGGTGGCGGCAGCGGCGGTCAGGAGGAATGAGGGGGATGGGGTGGTCAGTGCGGTGACGCGCCGTGGCTGGGGGAGTCGGGTGCGCCGGGGCCAGGAGCCGGGCGCGCTGGAGCCGGGCGCGCCGGAGCTGGGTGCGCCGGAGTCGGGTGCGCCGGAGTCGGGTGCGCCGGACCACGCGGCGGGCAGGATCTCGGCGACGGGCCCGCGCCGCACACAGCGGCCGCCGTCGAACGGCGCGGCCTCCTCGGCCGGCGCACGCACCGCGGGCAGATCGTGGCTGATGAACAGCAGGGCGGTCCCGGCCGGGGCGAGGAGGTGGGGCAGCAGCGCCTCGTCGAGTCCCAGCGCACCGGCGGCGTCCCATCCGCGTCCGCGGACAGTGACATGCGGGAGGACCGCTCCCCGGTCACAGTGGCGGGACCGCGCCGGACTCGCACCGGCTTCCTGGTCCCGTCACCTCGTGCAGCCATTGTGACGCATCGGTGCGACGGGGCTGGGACCAGGGGCGCCACCGGCGAGGGAGAGCTCTACAAACCTGTAGATTCTGTTTTCTCCCCACAATGGAGGTATTACTGAGAAGGAGATGCAGATGACGCTGTGGGACCGCCTCAGGGACTCGGTCCAGACGATGCAGGCTCAGCTCACGGCGAAGAAGCACGAGTTGCAGAGCGGGGCGTTCCGGGACGCGAGCATGGCCATGTGCGCCCTGGTGGCGGCGGCGGACGGCACGATCGACCCGTCCGAGCGGCAGCGCGTCGCCCAGCTCATCGCCACCAACGACGTGCTCCAGAACTTCCCCCCGGGCGATCTGCACCGCCGTTTCGAGGACCACCTCGACGAGCTCACCACGGACTTCACGCTCGGCACGGCGAGCGCCATGCGGGAGATCGGCAAGGCGAAGAGGAGGCCTGCCGAGGCGCGGGCCGTCATCCAGATCGGCATCGTCATCGGCTGCGCCGACGGCTACTTCGACGAGAGCGAACGGGATGTCGTCCGCGAGGCGTGCTCGGCCCTGGACATCCCCCCGGCTGAGTTCGACCTCCACCGCCCCCTCCGCGTCCCCCGCCCGTACCGGGCTCCGGACGAGCTCCCGGGGGCGGCCGGCGGCCGGGTGCCCGGGCGGGCGGACGCCGGTACGGCGCGGGCGGTACGCCCCGGAGCCGCCGTGCCCGGCGACGATCTCCAGGTCTTCCTCAAGGCGCTGACCAGCGGAACCCGTCAGAAGCTCTTCGCGCACTTCGCCGACGGGGAGGAGCTGACCGTGGGCGAGGTGGCCGAGCGTGCCGGGCTCGGCCCGTCGACCACCTCCGAGCACCTCGCGGTGCTCCGGCGCGGCGGTCTGCTCCAGTCGACCCGCAGCGGCAAACTGGTCCGCTACCGCGCCGACAGGGAGGGCATCGCCGAACTGCTCGGGCAGCTCCATTCCTACCTCCTGGCCCCCTCCGAACCACAGGACGGCACCCCTCCCGCCCATGGCTAGTGCGTGATCGCACGGGTCCGCCGGATCGGGCCGTCACCGGGGCTCCGGCGCGGGGCGCGGCAGTAGAGTGCGACGGTGACCTCTCCGCCGGAAAACCCACCGTCACCCGTCAGCGAAGACGACCGCGAGGCGGCCGTGCGGCGCCTACAGGACGCGTACGCCGAAGGGCACATCTCGCACGAGGAGATGGACCGGCGACTCCATACGGTGCTCACCGCCACGACTCACGGCGAACTCATGTCGGCCCTGGCCTCGCTCCCCGCGGAGCCCCCGGAGACCACGTCCACGATCGCCGCCCACAGTGGACGGATCCGGCGGCGCGGCCCATGGCTCGTACCGCGAACCCTCAAGGTCGAGTCCGCGTTCGGCAGGGTGCGCCTGGACCTGTCCCGGGCGGTCATCGAGCATCCGGTCGTCGACATCGAGCTGCGGCTCGGCACCGGCAGGGCCAGGATCACGGTGCCGCGCGACGCGATCGTCGACGTCGAGGGCCTGCACACCGGGTGGAAGGACCTGCGCTACAAGCCCCGGCCGCCCCTCCCCGGCGGCCCGGGTGGCGCGGGTGGCGCGGGCGGTCCGGGCGGTCCGAAGATCCGGATCTCCGGGGCCGTGGGGTTCGGACGCTTGAAGATCCGCCACGCGCGGCGTTGAGGCCCCGTCCGGCGCCGTAGCCACCCGCCCGGCACTCTTCGGAACCTTAAGAGGTGGAACCTCACTCTTGACTTTCCTATCGGGAAAGTAGGACGCTTACTTTCCTGATAGGAAAGTGAGGTCTCGGCATGGACGACATCGTTCCGGAGCAGGCCCGCACCGCCCTCGACGCGGCCGACCGCGCCCGCCGCCAGGTGGCCGAGGAAGTCGGCCTGCCGCGCGGCTACTGGTGGGCCATGGCGGCCGGCTGGATTCTGCTGGGCGTGCTCGGCAATGTGCTGCCACCCTGGTCGGCCGGGGTCGTGACCGTGGGCTTCGGCGTGGGGCACGGGGTGTTCGCGTCGCGCCTGCTCGACGGCCGCCGACGTACGGATCGGCTCCAGGTGAGCGCGGCGGTCGCCGGTCGCCGCATCCCCGTGGTGGTGGTCGGCATGCTGCTCGGGCTCATCGGGGTCACCGTCCTGGTGGCGCTGGCGCTCGACGCCGACGGCGCCGGCCATGCCGGTGTGTGGGCGGCGGTGCTGACCGCGGCCGTCGTCGGGTTCGGCGGACCGGAGATCCTGCGCGTGCTGCGTCGGTGGGCGCGGGCATGACGAAGGCGCAATTCGACGAACTGATCCATCCCAGCACCCGTCTGTCGCTGGTGGCGACCCTGGCGGCCGCCGACTGGGCGGAGTTCGCCTTCCTCAAGGACCGGCTCCAACTGTCCGACTCGGCGCTCTCCAAGCAGCTGACGACGCTCGAGGAGGCCGGGTACGTCGCCACGGAACGCCGACTCAGCGGCAGCCGCCGGAAGCTGCGCGCCCGGCTCACCAGCGCCGGCCGGGACGCCTTCAACGGCCACATCGAAGCCCTGCGAGCGATCGTCGCCGACGCCGCGGCACCGGCCCAGGAGCCGCCTCCGATGTGAGGCCGAGGCTCAGCCGACGCGGACGTGTGGTCGGCGGGTCCGGTCGGGCTCGGCCTCGCGGAGCACTTCTCTGGTGACGGGTGCGACCTCGCCCTGGCCGAAGAGGAAGAACCGCAGGAACTGGGCGAAGGGGCTGCCCTCGGTCCATTCGAAGTAAGTCGGACGGGTCACGCACGCTGACCTCGACGAAGATGAGGTCCTCGGTGGCGGGGATGTCGTTGTCGGTCCGGATCTGGTGGATCTTGTCGCGGTATTCGGCCGGGTCGCGGTTGTCCGGCTCGTTGGCGATGAACCGTATGCGGCGGGTGGCGGCGTCGCGGACGAACCGCTCGGCCGTGGCGTCCAGTTCCATGTCCGTCACGCGCAGTTCGAAGGCGCGGGCGAGCCGGGAGAGCAGTGACACCAGGATGATGCCCGCCCGCCTGCCGGGCACCGGACTCACCGCCTGCGCACACCCCCGGCACGCTCCCGGGTCAGCGGGTGCGGCCGCGGGGCTTGAGGGGGACCGGGGGGAGTTCGGGGGCGGGGAGGGGGCCGCCGTCGTAGCCGTGGACCTCGCCGAAGCGGGAGCCCGATGTCCAGTCCTCGCGGGCCTGGGAGATCTCGTCATGGGAGCGGCCGATGAAGTTCCACCACATCACGATCTTCTCCTCGAAGGGTTCCCCGCCCAGCAGCATGAACGCGCTGTCCACGTCGGCCCGGAGCGGCAGTTCGGCGCGTCCGCAGCCGAGGTAGAGCAGGGAGCCGGGGGCGAGGCGCACCCCGTCGACCTCGGGCTCGCCGGACATGGTGAGGGCCGCGTACTCGAAGTCGGGCCGTACTGGGAGCCGGGTGTCGGTGCCGGCCGCGAGGGCGATGTCCGCACCCGTCAGGGGCGTGAACGTGGTGCCGGGCGAGGCCGCGCCGTCCAGTTCGCCGAGGACGACCGTCGCCCGCAGCCCTCCGCCGCCGGTCACCCGGGGCAACTCGGCGTGGTGCTCCCACATGGGGGCGATATGGCGGTCGCCGTCGGGCAGCGCGACCCACAGCTGTGCGCCGTGCAGCAGCCGGGCGTGCTCGCGCGGGGACTCCTCGGAGTGCGCGATGGCGCGGCCCGAGGTCATCAGCCCCAACTCGCCGGGGCGCACCGTCTGGAGGCTGCCGACGCTGTCGCGGTGCAGCACCTCGCCGTCGTGCAGCCAGCTGACCGTCTGGAGCCCCATGTGCGGATGCGGAGGGACCTGCATGCCCGGCTCCTGGGCGATGTCGTCCGGGCCGTAGTGGTCGACGAAGCACCAGGCCCCGACCATGCGCCGCCCGAAGTTCGGCAGAAGCCGGCGCACCACGGTGGACTCGCCCAGCGGGACCTGCTTGGCGGCCAGCAGCTCGCGGACCGGCTGGGCGGTGACGTCCTGGCGGCCGCCGCACACGGTCGGCGCGGGCCTCGTATCGAGATTGCTCATGACCGCACTCTCCCATCGCCCCGGGCGGCTCAGGGGGAGCCAGGGGGATGTTTAGGGGGCGGTCGGATCGCCGCCGGAAGAAGAATCTATCCGGTGACCGCACCGACCCCGAAGGAGATCGCATGCCGTCCACACTGCACACCGAGCCCGTGGCGACCGTCCTGGACGGACTGCTGGAGGCCGAGCGCGAAGGCGACGAGCGCGCGTTCGCCGAGACCGGTGTGACCGACCCCAAGTCGGCCTGGGCCGAGCTGGACGCCAGTCAGATGGCCGAGACGTTCAAGGACGCCTCGATGTCGGTGTCCAAGGAGGGCGGTGAGCTGCTCTACCTGCTCACCCGCGCGACCGGTGCGCGGACCGTCGTCGAGTACGGAACCTCCTTCGGCGTGTCCACCCTCTACCTGGCCAGCGCGGTGCGGGACAACGGCGGCGGGCAGGTGATCGGCACGGAGCTACAGGCGGACAAGGTGGCCAAGGCCACGGAGGCCATCGCCGCCGCCGGGCTCTCCGACATCGCCACCGTCCGCGTCGGCGACGCGCGCGAGACGCTGCGGGACCTGCCCGAGTCGGTGGACCTGCTGCTGATGGACGGCTGGCCGAACCTCAACCGGGCCGTGCTCCAGGTGGTGGAACCCCGGCTGCGCCGGGGCGCGCTGGTGCTCGTGGACGACATGGACATGGAGTTCGGCTTCGACATCCACCGGGAGATGCGGGAGTACCTCGCCGACCCCGCGAGCGGCTATCTCTCGCTGCCCCTGGGGGTCGCGCACGGGATCCTGGCCGGGGTGCGGCTCGGCTAGCACCCGGGTGCGGCTACCGTTCCCGGCGGCCGGACGGGGTTTCGGGGTTCATGAGCGCACTCTCCCCTCGGGGGACGCCTCGCGCTCGCCCGTACGGCTCCGGGCGTAGCCGTACGAGGCGATCGCCCCGTACACCAGCGCCGCGCCCAGCAGCCAGCCGGCCAGGACGTCGCTGGGCCAGTGGACGCCCAGATAGAGCCGGGTGAAGCCGACGCCCAGCACGGACACGGCCCCTACGGCGGCCATGAGCCGCGGCCACTTCGCCGGTGCCCCGTGCAGTGTCAGCAGCCACAGCAGCAGCCCGAAGGCGACGGTCGCGGTCAGGGCGTGGCCGGACGGGAAGGCCGCGTAGTGCGCCGAGTCCACCGGATCCGGCCACCGGGGACGCTCCCGGTCGAGCGCGGCCTTCACCGCCTGTTGCAGTGCCGTGCCCAGCGCCGCCGTGACGGCCACCCAGAGGGCGAGCCGCCACTCCCGGCGCCACAGCAGCCACCCCACGGCCGCGGCCAGCAGCGCACGCATCGCCCAGGGGTCCCAGAACCAGTCCGTGAGCACCCTGTTGACCCGAGTGAAGCCGTGGTGCCGGACGGCGGAGTGGTGCAGGGTGACGACGATGTCCCGGTCGGCGGTCCCCAGGGGGCCCCAATGGGCGGCCACCAGGGCGAGCAGCACCAGGAAGAGCACGGTGAACACGGCCGCGGCGCGGGCGGCTCGGCGGTGGAGGGTTGCCGGCTGCATGGGTCGATGATCGCCGACGGGCGGGCCCCGGAGCCAGGAGGCCCTCGATCTTCCTCGCGTCAGGAGCCGGAGCCGCCGTTGTGCCAAGGGACGCCGAGGGACACCGAGGGACACCGAGAGGCGCCGAGAGGCGCCGAGAAGTACTGAAAAACGCCGGGAGGGCCTACCCGAGCACCCGCAGCGCCGGGACAAGCGTGACCAGCAGCGGGACGGCCGGGACGAGCGCCGCGGTGGCCGTAAGGCGCCAGCGGCGCGCCACCGGGAGGCGGGAGGCCGGGGCCAGCAGCCGGTCCACCCGCTGCGGCACCTGGGCGAGCGCGCTGGGGCAGGGGCCGAACACCCCGCGGTCCTCATTGAGTTCCACCAGCGCGAGCGCGGTGGTCGTGCGCCCGAAGCGCCGTGACGCGGAGTCGTCGGCGGCCAGCTCGACCAGCCTGTGTACCTCGTCGCGGAACGCCGCGAACATGGTCACCTGAGGAAAGCCGCTGGCCAGCGCGCCCGAGCAGTGCAGCAGCCAGTGGTGGCGGGCGCGGGCGTGGCCCTGCTCATGGGCGATGACGGCGTCGAGCCGACGGCCCTTGAGGCGGCGCAGCGCCGCCGTGGTGATGACCAACCGGGGCGTGGTGCCCGGCAGCCACCAGGCGTCCGGCTTGTCGCTCTCCAGGACCACCAGACGGTCCTCGCTGGGCTCCTCACCGGGCAAGGCGGGGGAGCGGACGAGGAGCTCGGCGCGGTGCTGCCTGCGCCAGGCGCGGGCGCGGCCGATCTCGCGGGTGAGCATCACCGCGCTCCAGATGGCCCCGAAGGCGAGTACGAGGGCGACGGGCGCCGCCAACGGCCCGTAGCCGGACAGCGCGTACGCCTCGACCACGCCCTTGGGGGCGGGGGCGAAGACATTGCCGCGCACGGCATCCCAGGCGGCCGCCCCGGTGAGCGCCATGGTCAGCGCGCAGCACAACAGCACTCCGACGACCACGCACTGCCACACCCAGAGGGCGAGCACGGGTTCGCGGTCGATCCAGTCGGAGCGGGACAACAGGCGCGGCGCCATTGCCGCCGCCAGTGCGCCGAGGCCCATCAGCGCGAACGGGACCATCATGGCCGTCAGCCTATGATCGCGACGCTCGGGCGGGGTACGGTCACGGCGGGGAAGTGACGCATGCCACGGCGTGGCCACGGACGCGGCTACGCATCGGGCCACGGCCCGGCCCGCCGCCCGTTCACAGGGCAAGCAGCATCGCGAACATCCCTATCCCCATCGACAGCCTGCACGCATGCCGCAGCTCGGGCCGCCGCGACCAGCCGGTCCCGGGCGGTCCCGCCCCCGCCGCGTCCACGGCCCCGTCCGTCATCGGTACCAGCCGTAGCCCGGACCGTATGACGTAGACCGCGAAGTACAAAAGCAGCGCCCCGGTCAGTAGCGGCACCCCGCCCGCCATCCGGCCTGGGACCATCTCGCCGGTGTGATGGTGGCCGCCCGTGGTGCCCACCATCATCGCGAGCGCCATATAGACCATCGCCAGCGCTCCGACGGTGTGATGCAGCCGGTGCCCCGGGATCCCCGCGCCGCGCGGGACCGGCAGCAGCGCCCTTACGGCGGCCACGGCGAAGACCGCCGCGAAGGCGGGCGGGCCCCAGGGCCGGGGGTCCAGCACGGTGGACGGCACCGCCATCACGGCCATCCCCCACCCCATCAGCGCCTCGGCGCCCGCGATCCGCCGCCCCGGCCCGGGCGGCTCGCCGCGCATCTGCGACAGGCAGTAGCCACCCGTGGCCGCGCACAGCGCGACCAGCAGCCAGCCGATCAGTGGAGGTCCGTGCACGGCCACACCTCCCGAAGGGGGACGTATTACCAGGAGACATCCCCTGCCGTGGCACCACACACGGGAGCGCACGGGCGCAGTGGGGGAGCGCGAGGCGTGCGGAATGGCGGAGTGGTGGGGAGCGCGAGGCGTGGTGTGGCACGGTGAGAGGTGCGGCCCGTGGATCACGCAGGCCCCCGCCGCACCACGGGACGTAACAGCTGTCCAAAGAGGAGGAGAGCCCGTGTCGAATCCACCGCTTCCCGAGGCCGCGGTCGCCATGCTCGAGAAGCCCAATCCGGCCGTGATCGCGACGATCCGGTCCGACGGCCAGCCGGTGTCCACGGCCACCTGGTACCTCTGGGACGACGGCCGGATCCTGGTCAACATGGACGAGGGCCGCAAGCGGCTCGACCACATCCGTAACGACCCCAGGGTCACGCTCACCGTGCTCGACGAGGCGAACTGGTACAACCACATCACCCTCATCGGCCGGGTCGTGGAGCTCCAGGACGACAAGGACCTGGCCGGAATCGACCGGCTGGCCCGCCAGTACCTGGGCAAGGAGTACCCGCAACGGGACCGCGGCCGGATCAGCGCCTGGATCGAGATCGACCGCTGGCACGGCTGGGGCGAGCACAAGGAGAACACCCAGCCCGGCTGATCTCCCCTTCGGTACCGTCTGCCGTCCGCCTGCCCACCACCCCAGGTCACCGCAAGCCGTGGCGGGCGGACGGCGTCCGGCGATCCCGGGACCTGTCGTTTCCGGCGGATGTTTCCGACGTCATTCGTCGGCTGACCGTGACCCGTTGGTCTCCGACCGCTGAGGACCGCGGACCTCGTCGCGCAACGCGCGGATGGCGCGCACCGCTTCGGCTGCGGTCAGATCCCCGGCCGATAGCGGATCGGGTGATCCTCGGGGACCTCCACGACAACGATCTTGAGTCCGTCCGGATCCGCGATCCACATCTCCACCAGCCCCCACGGCTCCTTCTTCGGCGGCCGCAGCACCTCGACCCCCTGCGCGGTGAGCTCCTTGTGCGCCGCCGCCACGTCCGCCACCTGGAGCCACAGCTGGGGGCCCGGGGCGGGCGGGGTGTCCGAGCGGCCGGAGACCTCCAGGAACCCCCCGCCGAGGAAGTAGACGGTGCCGCGCTCGGGGCCCGTCCCGAACTCCCGGTAGACCGCCAGGCCCAGGGCCTCGCCGTAGAACGCCCGGGAGCGCTCGGGGTCCGTCGGCCGCAGCAGGACGCGGCTGCTCAGTACGTGAACCATGCCCGCGACCCTACGCAACCTGACCCCTTCGGGGCAGGTTAAGGTCTATTTGCCGCCACCGACCGCCACGCCGGCCACTGGTTGCCACCCCCGGCCCTCACCGGTCACCGGCCCACACCGGCCACCGCCCCCGGCCGCCCCCGCCGTCATCGAAGGGAACCCCGTCGACGCCATGGACACCGCGGACGCCACCGTACGAGCCACCGAGCCCCTCACCTTCCGCACGGCCACCGAGGCCGATGTGGAGGCGCTGGTGGCCCTGATCGAGTCGGCCTACCGCGGGGACGCCAGCCGCGCCGGATGGACCACGGAAGCGGACATCCTGGACGGACAGCGCACCGATCCGGAGGACGTCGCGGACGTGGTGGGAGCCGAGAACGGCCGGATGATGATCGTCGAGCGGAGCGGTGAGCTGATCGCCTGCTGCCAGCTCGAGCACCGCGGCGACCACGCCTACTTCGGCATGTTCGCGGTCCGGCCCGCGCTCCAGGGCGGGGGCCTGGGCAAGGTGATCATCGCCGAGGCCGAGCGGTTCGCACGGGCGGAGTGGGGCGCCACCGAGATGCATATGACGGTGATCTCCGCCCGCGAGGAGCTGATCGCCTGGTACGAGCGGCGCGGCTACGCCCGTACCGGCCGGATGACCCCGTTCCCGTACGGCGATGAGCGCTTCGGGGTGCCGCGCCGCGCCGACCTCGAGTTCGAGCTGCTGATCAAGCCCCTCGGCTGAGCCCCCGAGGGGCCCTGAACGCCTCCAGGGACCCTCAGAGCCCCGCTTACGCCGTACGGGTGAATGCCCTCCGCGGGCGCGTCAGGCCGTGAACCGCGCCGCCCGCCGGATCTCCGGGAAGTCGGTCGTGGCGCCGTCCAGGCGGAGGCCGCGGGCCAGCTTCAGATGGTCGGGGGTGTTCACGGTCCAGCCGATGACCTTGAGGTCGTCGGCGTGCGCCTTCTCCACCAGCTCCAGGGTCAGCCTGCGGATGTTGAGCACCAGCATTCCGGCGCCGACGGCATGCGCCCGGTCGATCACATCGAGGCCGTAGCGGCTGGCCACGAGGGCGGTGCGGGCGGTCGGGAGCAGGGTGCGGATCTCGGCGAGCGCCTCGTCGTGGAAGGACAGGATGTCCACCCGGTCCAGCAGATCGCGGCGGGTCAGCACCTCGGCCAGCGCCCGGGCGGCCGCCGTGTCCTTGATCTCGGCCTGGAGCGGCGCCTCCACGGCGTCCACGACCTCCTCGAAGACCGGGATCCGCTCGCCCTCCCCGGCGTCCAGTCCGCGCAGCTCCGCGAGGGTGAAGTCGCTGATCGGGCCCTTGCCGTCGGTGGTGCGGTCGACATCCGCGTCGTGCATCACCACGAGCGCGCCGTCCTTGCTGAGGTGCAGGTCCAGCTCGATGACGTCCATGCCCTCGTGCTCGGCGCGGACGAAGGACCGCAGGGTGTTCTCCGGCTCGACACCCATCACTCCGCGGTGTCCGATGGTGAGAAAAGTCAACGCTGTCTCGCTCTTCTGACGGCCCTCGACGGCCTTCGTCGGGTCGTCTGCGTCGGGTCGGGGGAGGCAGTGGGGTGGCTGATTCATCGGCACGCGGCGGACGGGCCGCCCGGACCGGCGCACACCATACCGGCCGCTCATGACAGGACCGTTCAAGCGGGGCCGTGGCATGACTCGAGCCGATGGGGGCAGGAAAAACTTCGGTGGTGCGGGTGTGACGCAGGATGATTTCCCGTACCGTCGCTTGAGCGCGGGAGCGTCCATAGATACGGTGGTCATACGCGAGTTTCTTCGGTGAAGGAGTGGTCATGACGGAAATCCTTTCGTCTGCGATAGCTGAAGGTGCCGTTCTGCCCGCAGAGCGTGTGGTTGATCGTCCGGCCTGGACCGCCCTCAAGGACGCTGTCGAAACGTTTCGCCCGTGGCAGTCCAAGGACGGGTCCATTGACTTCGACGCCGAGGGCGCACCCACCCGGGAGACCGCCGCGGCGACCATCGACCGGGTGATCGGGGCCATCGAGGAGCTCGCCCCGCTGCTTCCGCACGACGCCGACTACCACCGGGCGGCCGTCGCGGACCTGCGCCGCTGGGCCGAGGAGGGATTCGGGGTCCCCGACTTCCTCGACTCGCTGCTCGCCTTCCAGCCCGCCCGCACCCGTGCCGACGGCCTCCAGCACCTCGTCGTCTTCCCCATGTACACGCAGAACGGCAACCCGGACCGCAATCTGGAAGCCGTGGTGCTGCGCATGGTCTGGCCGGAGTGGCTGGCGGAGCTGGAGCGCACCCGCTATGACAACCCGCTCTACTGCGGACTGGCCTTCGAGGACTTCACCTCCGGCTACGACACCAACTCCGCGGTGCTCTTCCCCGAGACCATCGCCGTCCGCGAGGCCCCCGAGCGGTTCAGCTGGGGCGGCATCTTCTGCGACCGCGAGGCGGCCCGGTTCCGCCGGGTCAGCGAGGCGGCCGTCCGGGCCCTGGGGATCGAACTCCCCGACGACATCCGGGACATGCTCGCCGACCAGCGCCGCTGCCAGGAGGCGTTCGCCCTGTGGGACATGGTCCACGACCGCACCCACAGCCATGGCGACCTGCCGTTCGACCCCTTCATGATCAAGCAGCGGCAGCCGTTCTGGATGTACGGACTGGAGGAGCTGCGCTGTGACCTCACCGCCTTCAAGGAGGCCGTGAAGCTGGACGCCGAGGGCGTCGCCCAGGGCCGTGACGTCCAGTACGCCGTGATCTTCGACCGGATGTTCCGGTTCCCGGTCACCGGCGCGCGGGTCCGCAACTATGACGGGCTCGGCGGCCAGTTGCTCTTCGCCTACCTCCACCAGCACGACGTCGTACGCTGGACGGACAACACCCTGCACATCGACTGGTCCCGCGCCTCGCAGGTCACCAACCAGCTGTGCGGCGAGATCGAGAAGCTCTACCGGGACGGCATCGACCGCCCCAAGCTCGTCCACTGGTTCAAGGCGTACGAGCTGGTGTCGACCTATCTCGCCCCGCACCCCGGCTCGGTCTGGGCCAAGGGCCCCGAAGCCCTGGACCTGAGCCAGCCGCCGCGCAAACTCGTCGACGACGTGCTCCCCGACGAGTTTCCGCTGAGCATGTTCTACGAGGCGCTTGGGAAGAAGCTGCGTGACGTGGTCGCCTCCACCAAGGGCATCACGGCCGACAGCGACCTGCCGGCGGCGGCATGAGCACCGCGGCGGCGCACAGCCCCCAGACGGGGCAGGACGAGGAGGCGGCGAGCATGACCACACCGACATCGAGCCCCAGCCCGAACGAGCCGGGCGAGCGGCCGCTGGACGGTGCGGTGGTTGCGGTGGCCGGCGCGGCCGGCCCCGCGGGCCGGGCCGCGGTGCTCCGCCTCGCCGAGGCGGGTGCCACCGTCGTCGCCTCCGACGCCGACCCGGTCCGGCTGGCCGAGGTCGTGGACGCGGCGCGCTACGCCCACGGCGGCGCCAGCGTCACCGGTGAGACGGTCGACCTGCTCGACCTCGGCGCCGCCCGCGCCTGGGCCGACCGCACCGAGAAGGAGTTCGGACGGGTCGACGGGCTGATCCACCTGGTCGGCGGCTGGCGCGGCGGCAAGACCTTCGCCGACGCCCCGCTCGCCGACTGGGAGACCCTGCACAATCTGCTGATCCGCACCGCCCAGCACACCTCCCTCGCCTTCCACGACGCCCTGCTGCGCAGCGGCAAGGGCCGCTATGTGCTGATCAGCGCGGCGGGCGCGTCCCATCCCACCGCGGGCAACGCCGCGTACGCCGCCGCCAAGGCCGCCGCCGAGGCGTGGACGCTCGCGCTCGCCGACTCCTTCCGCAAACTGGGGGGCGAGGGCGGTCCGTCGGCGGCCGCTGCCATCCTGGTGGTCAAGGCGCTGGTGCACGACGCCATGCGCGCGGAGCGCCCCAACGCGAAGTTCGCGGGCTTCACGGACGTCAAGGAGCTGGCCGAGGCCATCACCGGACTCTGGGACCGGCCCGCCCAGGAAGTGAACGGAACCCGCCAGTGGCTGACCCCCAAGCCGTGAGGACCGACGCCCGCCGCCACCACGACCCCGAGGTACGCGGCTTCGCCAGCGACAACTACGCCGGCACCCACCCGGAGATCCTCGCCGCGCTCGCCCTCGCCGACGGAGGCCATCAGGTCTCCTACGGCGAGGACGACTACACCGCGCATCTGCAATTCGTCATGCGCAGCCACTTCGGCCCGCACGCCCAGGCGTTCCCGGTCTTCAACGGCACCGGCTCCAACGTCGTCGCCCTCCAGGCCCTCACCGACCGCTGGGGCGCGGTCATCTGCGCCGAGTCCGCCCATATCAACGTGGACGAGTGCGGGGCGCCCGAGCGCGTCGGCGGGCTGAAGCTGCTCACCGTCCCCACCGAGGACGGCAAGCTCACCCCCGAGCTCATCGACCGCCAGGCGTGGGGCTGGGACGATGAGCACCGGGCGATGCCGCAGGTGGTCTCGATCGCGCAGAACACCGAGCTCGGCACCGTCTACACGGTGGACGAGATCCGTGCCATCTGCGACCACGCGCACGAGCGCGGGATGAAGGTCCACCTCGACGGCGCCCGGATAGCCAACGCGGCCGCGTCGCTGGACGTGCCGATGCGCGCGTTCACCAACGCGGTGGGCGTCGACATCCTGTCGTTCGGCGGCACCAAGAACGGGATGCTCTTCGGCGAGGCCGTCGTCGTCCTCGACCCGGACGCGGTGGGCGCCATGAAGCATCTGCGCAAGCTGTCGATGCAGCTGGCGTCCAAGATGCGGTTCATCTCCGTCCAGCTGGAGGCCCTGCTCGCCCGCGACCTGTGGCTGCGCAACGCCCGCCACGCCAACACCATGGCCCAGCGGCTGGCGGACGGCGTGCGCGCGGTGGACGGGGTGAAGATCCTCCACCCGGTCGAGGCCAACGCGGTCTTCGCACGGCTCCCGCACGAGGTGAGCGAACGCCTCCAGAAGCGCTACCGCTTCTACTTCTGGGACGAGGCCGCGGGGGATGTGCGCTGGATGTGCTCCTTCGACACCACCGAGGAGGACGTGGACGGCTTCGTCACGGCGCTCAAGGAGGAGATGGGCCGGTAGGCCGTCTCAGGAGTGCCCCGGGCGGGCCGTCGGGCCCGCCCCGCGGGCGTCCTAGCGGCCCCGGTCCAGGGCCAGCGCCTCGGCCGGGGTGGGAGCGGTGCCGCCCAGGTGGGCCGGGACCCACCAGGTGTCCTCCGGGCCCTTGGGCCGCACCGGATACGCCCGCTGCGCCGCCTCCAGCAGCTCCTGCACCCGGCCGCGCAGCCGCTCGGTCAGGGTGTCGGAGGGCTCGGTCGGGTCGGCCTCCATCGGCTCGCCGACCCGCATCGTGATCGGGTAGTGATGGCGGCCCAGCGCCCGCTTCTGGCCCTTGGTCCACAGCCGCTGGGTGCCCCACAGCGCCATCGGCAGCAGCGGGACGCCCGCCTCCTGCGCCAGCCTGGCCGCGCCCGACTTGAAGTTCTTGAGGGTGAAGGACCGCGAGATCGTCGCCTCCGGGAAGACACCGATGATCTCGCCGGAGCGCAGCGCCCGCAGGGCGTGCTTGTACGCGTCCATGCCCGCCGCGCGGTCCACCGGAATGTGCTTCATCGCGCGCATCAGCGGCCCGGAGACCTTGTGCCGGAAGACCGACTCCTTGGCCATGAACCGCACCAGCCGCTTGGCCGGACGGGCGGTCAGCCCGCAGAAGACGAAGTCGAGATAGCCGATGTGGTTGCTCACCAGAACCGCGCCACCCGTCTGCGGGACATTCTCGGTGCCCTTGATGTCGAAGCGCAGATCGAGCGCCTTGAACATGGTGCGGGCGATGCCGATCACCGGCGGGTAGACGAGCTCTGCCATCGAGGACCCTTCGTCGTATGCCTGGGGAGGGTTCTCCCGGCGGAAGTTACGCGGCCGTAGGTATCCGGCTTCTGGCAGATGGTGCCCGATGTCGTCTCTTTGTGCTACCGCGCGGCACGGCCCGGCCGAGAGATCCTCATCACGTCGGGAGCCGCCGGGGAATCCCCGGGCCGCCCAGGACGCTGCACCAGGGAGGCCCGATCGGGAGGAGACAGGTGCGAGACGGCGACGGAGGCCGGCGGCTGGGCGCCGCCGAGCTGGGCGCGGAGCTGGGGGAGCGGGCGACGCTGGTGCAGTTCTCCAGCGCCTTCTGCCAGCCCTGCCGGGCCACCCGGCGGACGCTGTCCGAGGTGGCGGCGATGGTGGACGGGGTGACGCACATCGAGATCGACGCCGAGTCCCGGCTGGAGCTCGTCCGGGCGCTGGAGATCGCCCGCACCCCCACGGTGCTGGTGCTCGACGCGGCCGGGCGGGTCGTTCGGCGGGCCTCCGGGCTGCCGCGCCGGGCCGATGTCATCGCCGCTCTGGGTGATGCCGTGTGAGCCTCCGCGCCCCGGCCCCACTTGACGGTCCGCACCCCGCGTGGTCAGGGTGAACGGCATGCGGCCTGGACCCCTTCTTTACGGACGTGTGCACGTGGACCTGATGCGGACCGCCGGCGCACGGTGTCCGGGCGGGTGAGCGAACGAGGACAAGCGCAGCCCCCCGCCCGTACCTCCGGCAGAAGGACAACTCCATGACGGCAACGCACGACCTCGGCACGTCCCCGCTGACGACGTCCGACATCTTCCGCTCCGTCTTCCGCCGGCACGCCTCCGGCGTCGCCGTGATCACCGCCCAGGGCACCCGCCCGGTCGGCTTCACCGCCACCTCCCTCGCCTCCGTGGCCGCCGAGCCGCCGCTGCTCTCCTTCGGCGTGGGGACCGGCTCCTCGAGCTGGCCGGTGCTCTCCGATGCCGAGCACGTCGGTGTCCACATTCTGGGCGAGCACCAGCGGGAGCTGGCCGCGACCTTCGCGCGCAGCGGTGCCGACCGCTTCGGACCGGCCACCGGCTGGCGCTCGGGACCGGAGGGCGTACCGGTGCTCGACGGGGTGCTGGCGTGGCTGGTGTGCCGGGTGGTGGCCCGGATACCCGCCGGGGACCACCGGGTGCTGATCGGCGAGGTCACCACGGGCACCGCGACCGGGGCCGGCCGTCCGCTGCTGTACCACCAGGGGCGCTTCAACGCGCTCCGCGACTGACCCGCCACGCGCTCCAAGGCCGACCCGCGCCCGCCCTGGTTGGCATGTACGCCTCGCATTGATCGCAGTCGTTGGCAAGGTCACAGTTCAAGCGGGTTGCATACGGGGAATGAGCTGGGTGTACTGACGAGTAATATTTTGCTGCGGTACATGGGCCGCCCCGGCAGGAAACCGCCCGCGGTACCGCCCGGGTCCCGCCCCCGAAGGCGCCTATGCTGCCAGCAACAAGGCAGCTCGGTAGAGACGATGCAGTAGGAGAGCCGGCGTGAGCTTGAGGATCGTTGTCTGTGTTAAGTACGTGCCCGACGCCACCGGCGACCGGCACTTCGCCGAAGACCTGACCGTCGATCGCGACGATGTGGACGGCCTGCTCTCGGAGCTGGACGAGTACGCGGTCGAGCAGGCCCTCCAGATCGCCGACGAGGCCGACGACGCCGAGATCACCGTGCTGACCGTCGGTCCGGAGGACGCCAAGGACGCGCTGCGCAAGGCGCTGTCGATGGGGGCGGACAAGGCCGTGCACGTCG
>NZ_BAAAIF010000109.1:0-20494 GCF_039525925.1 Streptomyces javensis
GGGTCGGTGCCGCCCGCGGCGGCCGTGCGCACCCGGCCGCCGCCCTCCGGGCCGGGCGGGGGCTGGGCCTTCCAGCGGGCGATGCCGCGGGCCACCAGGTCGTTGATCCGCGCCGCGAGGTCGGCGCCCCGCTCCAGCCCCTGGTCGCGCAGCATGGCGGCCAGCCCGCCCGCGTACCCCTGGCCGATGGCGCGCACCTTCCAGGCGCCCTGCCTGCGGTAGAGCTCCAGGGCGGCCACCGCGGACTCCGAGTCCAGGTCGGTGATGGTGTAGCTGGCGATCTCGGTGCCGTCGAGGCCGGTGACGGCGACGAACGGCGCGGCCATGGCGCCGAACCGGGCCGGGCCGCCGACGCCGGTCGGCAGCGCGAGCAGCACGGTGACCCGGTGGATGTGTTCGGGCATCGCGCCGAGGTCCACGGCCAGCCGGTGGGCGGCCGCCGCCTGTTTGGGCACCTCTATCCCGGCCAGCTGGGGCGAGGCGGGATGCGCGACCCATTCGGCGCCGTGCACCGTGCCCCGCTCATCGCCGAGTGTCGCCCCGGCCACGATCGGATTGCCCGCAGAGATCCGGATCTCCAAACGGGTCTGGGGCAGCGGGTGGTTCTGCCCTCGGACCAGCTCGGCCGTCATGGCTGCGTCCCCTCGTTGTGTTCCGCTGTGTGCCGTACGTGTGAGTGGTGGTGCGGTGGTGCGGTGAGCGCGTCGGCCCGGCGAGCTCTGCTCAACCGGGCCGACGCGCTCATCTGGGCGATACGCCTTTACAAGTGCCGTACGCCTTTACAGATGCGGCAGGATGTGCGGCATCAGGTCCTGGAAGGTGCGGCCGTTGGCCGGCTCGCCGACCGCCTTCATCTGCCAGGCGCTGCCCGCGCGCTGGACCGTGGCCATGATCTGGGCGGTGTACTGCCCGCCGCCGGTCAGGGTGTAGCGGGCGAGCTCCTGGCCGTTGGTCTCGTCCACCAGCCGGCAGAACGCGTTCTGCACCTCGGCGAAGGTCTGGCCGGTGAAGGAGTTCACCGTGAAGACGATCTGGTCGATGTGGACGGGCACCCGCTGGAGGTCGACCAGGATCGCCTCGTCGTCGCCGCCCTGGCCGGCGCCGCCCACGAGGTTGTCACCGGTGTGGCGGACCGAGCCGTCGTCGCTGACCAGGTGGCGGAAGAAGACGACATCGGTGGGCTGCTTGTCGGCGAAGAGCACGGCCGACGCATCGAGGTCGATCTCCCGCGTACGGGAGCCGAACAGCCCGCGGCGGGGCGCCGCCTGCCAGCCCAGCCCCATCCGCACTGCGGTCAGGGTGCCCCCGTCGGCCTTCTGTAGGCTGATGGCCTGTCCCTTGGACATGTTGACCGTCACGCGCTGTCCCTACTCTCGTCTCTCGATTCCCCGTGGCCGCCGCGGGTGCGGCCGTGACCGCGCCGTACGCACGGCCCTTCCGAAAACCCTATGCACTGCCGCCAGGGCTCCGGCCGGACGAGCGGACTTTTGTGTCGGTCTTGCAACACAGGGAACCCACGGGCGCCCCGGTGAGGACCCGGGGCGCCCGGTGATCAGGAAACTCCGGCCTCCCGCATCTGCCGCAGCTCCTTCTTCAACTCCGACACCTCGTCGCGCAGTCGGGCCGCCACCTCGAACTGGAGCTCCGCCGCCGCGGCCCGCATGCGGTCGGTCATCTCCTCGATCTGCTCGGCGAGCTCGGCCGCGGGCCGGTCGGTCAGCACCGCCTCCTTGGCCTTGCCCTTGGCGGCCTTGGCCTTGCCGCCCTTGGCCGCCGTGCCGCCGGCCGCCGGCACGGCCGCCTTGGCGCCCTTGCCGTCCTTCGCCTTGCGGTAGCCGGTGCCGAGCAGCTCCTCCGTGTCGACGTCCTCGCGGGCGATCTGGGCCACGATGTCGTTGATCTTCTTCCGCAGCGGCTGCGGATCGATCTTGTTGGCCTTGTTGTACGCGCTCTGCTTCTCGCGGCGGCGGTTGGTCTCGTCGATGGCCTTCGCCATCGCCGGGGTGACCTTGTCGGCGTACATATGCACCTGGCCCGAGACGTTACGGGCGGCGCGGCCGATGGTCTGGATCAGCGAGGTGCCCGAGCGCAGGAAGCCCTCCTTGTCGGCGTCGAGGATGGCGACCAGCGAGACCTCCGGCAGGTCCAGGCCCTCCCGCAGCAGGTTGATGCCCACCAGCACGTCGAACTCACCGGCGCGCAGCTCGCGCAGCAGCTCGACCCGGCGCAGGGTGTCCACATCGCTGTGCAGATAGCGCACCTGGATGCCCAATTCGAGCATGTAGTCGGTGAGGTCCTCGGCCATCTTCTTGGTGAGGGTGGTGACCAGGACCCGCTCGTCCTTATCGGTGCGGGTGCGGATCTCATGGATGAGATCGTCGATCTGGCCCTCGGTCGGCTTCACGACGACCTCCGGGTCGACCAGGCCGGTCGGGCGGATGATCTGCTCCACGAAGCCGTCGCCGCGGGACATCTCGTATGTCCCCGGGGTGGCGGAGAGATAGACCGTCTGGCCGACGCGCTCCAGGAACTCCTCCCACTTCAGCGGGCGGTTGTCCAGCGCGGAGGGCAGCCGGAAGCCGTGCTCGATCAAGGTCCGCTTCCGGGAGGCGTCGCCCTCGTACATCGCGCCGATCTGCGGCACCGTGACATGCGACTCGTCGATGACCAGGAGGAAGTCCTCCGGGAAGTAGTCCAGCAGGGTGTGCGGCGGGGATCCGGTCTCGCGGCCGTCGATGTGCAGCGAGTAGTTCTCGATGCCGGAGCAGGTGCCGATCTGCCGCATCATCTCGATGTCGTAGGTGGTGCGCATCCGCAGCCGCTGGGCCTCCAGCAGCTTGCCCTGCTTCTCCATCCGGGCCAGGGTCTGCTCCAGCTCGGCCTCGATCCCGGCGATGGCCTTCTCCATGCGCTCGGGCCCCGCCACGTAGTGGGTGGCCGGGAACACATACAGCTCCTGGTCGTCGCTGATCACTTCGCCGGTGAGCGGGTGGAGCGTGGAGAGCGCCTCGATCTCGTCGCCGAACATCTCGATGCGGACCGCGAGCTCCTCGTAGACCGGGAAGATCTCGATGGTGTCGCCGCGGACCCGGAAGGTGCCCCGGGTGAACGCCATGTCATTGCGGCTGTACTGGATATCGACAAAGCGACGCAGCAGCTGATCGCGGTCGATCTCCTCACCGACCTTGAGCGGCACCATGCGGTCCACGTACTCCTGCGGCGTACCGAGGCCGTAGATGCAGGAGACAGAGGCCACCACGACCACGTCACGCCGGGTGAGCAGCGAGTTCGTCGCCGAGTGGCGCAGCCGCTCCACCTCCTCGTTGATCGAGGAGTCCTTCTCGATGTAGGTGTCCGACTGCGGGACGTACGCCTCGGGCTGGTAGTAGTCGTAGTACGAGACGAAGTACTCGACCGCGTTGTTCGGCAGCAGCTCGCGGAACTCATTGGCCAGCTGGGCGGCCAGCGTCTTGTTCGGAGCCATGACCAGCGTGGGCCGCTGAAGTTTCTCGATCATCCAGGCGGTGGTCGCGGACTTGCCGGTGCCGGTCGCGCCGAGCAGGACGACGTCCCTCTCCCCCGCGCGGACGCGCCGGTCGAGGTCGGCGATGGCGGTGGGCTGGTCACCGCTGGGCTGATAGGGGCTGACGACCTCGAAGGGCGCCACCTTGCGTTCGAGCTGAGTTACGGGCCGCATGAGACCAACCGTACGACTCGCCACTGACAACGGCGGAGCGCTCGTCCGCGCCACTCCCGTCCCCGGCCTTCGGCCGGATTCGGATGATCACGCGCATGATGTCGCCCGTGGCACGAATTTTCAGTCCATCCGATACCTATCCTCCACTGCCGTGCATCTGGGACCCTCTGCCCGTCCATGAGTCGGACGAGAGTCAGACGACGCGAGGAGTCCGTATGCAGATCCGCCCGGCCGCCGCGTTAACCGGCGCGCTCATCGGGATGTCAGCGCTCTTCCTCCCCACGGCCACGGCCCAGGCCACCGGCCCGACGACGCACCACCACACGGTCACCGTGGCCCATCGCGGTGCCTCCGCGTACGCCCCCGAGAACACCCTGGCCGCCGTCGACGCCGCCGACGACCTGGGCATCGACTGGGTGGAGAACGACGTCCAGCGCACCAGGGACGGCGAGCTGATCGTCATGCACGACACCACGCTGAGCCGGACCACCGATGTCGAGCAGGTCTTCCCGGACCGCGCGCCCTGGAAGATCTCCGACTTCACCCTCGACGAAATCGAGAAGCTGGACGCCGGAAGCTGGTTCGGCCCCGACTTCCAGGGCGAGGCGGTGCCCACCCTGGAGGAGTACATGGATCGGGTTTCGGACAACCACCAGAAGCTCCTGCTGGAGCTCAAGGCTCCCGAGCTCTATCCGGGGATCGAGCGCCAGACGCTGCGGGAGCTGAGAAGAGAGGGCTGGCTGGACCACCGGCACAAGCGCCGGCTGATCGTCCAGAGCTTCAGCGCCGACTCCGTGCGGACGGTCCACCGGCTGCGGCCTGACGTCAAGACCGGTTTCCTGGGCACCCCGGCCGTCGCCGACCTGCCGGAGTACGCCGAGTTCTCCGACCAGATCAACCCCAGCTACACGACCATCGACGCCGGCTATGTGTCCGCGGTGCGATCGGTGGACGGGGCGCACGGCAAGCCGCTGGAGGTCTACACCTGGACCGTCAACGACGGCCCGACGGCGGTCTCGGTCGCGGGCATGGGCGTGAACGGCATCATCACCAACAAGCCCGATGTGATCCGGGACGCCCTCGACGACGCCTCGTGATCCGCGACCGGCTCTGACGAGGCGCCCCGTCGGCCGACCGGCGGGGCGCCGCCGGTGGCGCTGTCGGGTGCGCTGTCGGTGGCGGGTTCTACGCTGAAGGCGTGACGATCGCAGAGCGGCAGACACAGCCGGACCCGCGAGAGCGGCCGGAGCGCCCGGAGGCACCGGACGCGCGCGCCTGGGCCTGGGCGGTCCTGGCCACGCCCATCGGCCCGCTGCTGCTCGCGGCCACCGACGAGGGGCTGGCCCAGGTGGTCTTCCACGCGGAGGAGAAAACGGCGGCCGAGGC
Source organism: Streptomyces javensis (assembly GCF_039525925.1). Classification (NCBI taxonomy): domain Bacteria; kingdom Bacillati; phylum Actinomycetota; class Actinomycetes; order Kitasatosporales; family Streptomycetaceae; genus Streptomyces; species Streptomyces javensis. The sequence continues at coordinate 5,084 of NZ_BAAAIF010000109.1, forward strand.
CGTCGCCAGGCTGACGCGCCGCCTCGGCGCCGAGCCCACCCCCGTGCCGCCCGAGGCCCCCGGCACCGCGGCCGCCCCGTCCGCGCCTCGCTGCGCCGGGCATCTCGCCGAGGCGATACGGCAGATGGAGAGCTATTTCGCCGGGGAGACCAAGGCGTTCACCCTTTCCCTGGACTGGTCCCTGATCACCGGCTTCAACCGCCGGGTGCTGCGCGAACTGGCCGCGCATGTGCCCTATGGCACGGTCGTCGGCTATCAGAACCTCGCCGACCGGGTGGGTGAGCCGGGCGCGGCCCGCGCCGTCGGCGTGGCCATGGGGAGCAATCCACTGCCGGTCGTGGTGCCGTGCCACCGAGTGGTGGAGAGCAGTGGGGGCATCGGCGGCTTCGGCGGTGGGCTGGAGACCAAGCGCATCCTGCTGGCCCTGGAAGGCGTTCTTCCGCAACCGCTCTTCTGAATCGTTCTTCCCGGCCGGACGGAAATATCTTGTTCCGGAATTCCGCGGCCGTCTTGTGGTGCTTGCCTATCACCCTTATCTTAAGAGCGCCCATCGCCCTGGCTTTCCGTCACCAGCCGGGCATGGGGCTCTCATTGCGTTCGGCCGTACGAACCGTACCGCGCGATAACGCTCTTCAGCTCTTCCCGCTCCACCGATCGTGCGTGCCACCCGCTCCGCCGGTACTTCCCGCACGTCCCGCACCCCCCGCTCTTCCTTGCCCTCCCTCGCTCTTCCTCGCTCTTCCCGCTCATCGGAAATTCATCGCTCAACTACGTCCCCACAAGTGATCGAATTGGAGAGCCATGTCCGGTGTTCTGCTCGCGGGCGGCGCGGCCGCGGCGCTATTCGCCTCGGCCCTTTCCACCCAGGGTGTTTCCTCGGCCCCTGATGGGCCGCCGGAAAAGATCCAGATAAGCGTCAAGACAGTGAACGGCTCGGGCTGCCCCAAGGGCACCACCGCCGTGGCCGTCGCCGCCGACAACTCGGCGTTCACCGTGACCTACAGCGACTATCTCGCCCAGGTCGGCCCCGGCTCGGACCCGACCGACATCCGTAAGAACTGCCAGCTCAGCCTGGGCGTGCATGTGCCGCAGGGGTTCACCTACGCCATCGCGCAGGTCGACTACCGGGGCTATGGCTACCTCGAAAAGGGCGCCAAGGGCACCGAGAAGGCGAGCTACTACTTCCAGGGCTCGTCGGACACGGCGTCGCGGACCCATGACTTCAGCGGTCCGTACAACGACAACTGGCAGACCACCGACAGCACCGACTACAGCGCCCTGGTGTGGGCCCCCTGCGGCCAGGACCGCAACTTCAACGTCAACACCGAGCTGCGGGTCAACGCCGGCACCTCTCCTGCGGGCACCACCAGCTTCATGGCCATGGACTCGACGGACGGCGGGGTCAACACGGTTTACCACCTCGCCTGGAAGGAATGCCCTTCCGCCGTTCGGTAGCCCGGTAAAACCACCATCGAATGGAGAATCATGCCCGGTGTTCTGTACGCAGGCGGCGTGGTCGCGGCGTTATTCGCCTCGACGCTCACTTCCCAGGCATATGCACAACCCCCGTTCGACACCGTGCCGCCCGACAAGATCGTGATCACGGTCGCGACCGTCAATGGGTCGGGCTGTCCGGCGGGCACCGCGGCGATCGCCGTCTCCCCGGACAACACGGCCTTCACCGTGACCTACAGCGAGTATCTCGCACAGGTGGGCAAGGGATCCAAGCCGACGGACTTCAGAAAGAACTGTCAGCTGAGTCTGGTCACGCATGTGCCACAGGGCTTCTCCTACGCCATCGCCAGTGTCGACTACCGTGGTTTCGCCCATCTGGAAAAGGGCGCGTCCGCCACCCAGAAAGCCTCGTACTACTTCCAGGGGCAGTCGCAGACATCATCGAACACGCATAGCTACAACGGCGCCTACGACGACAACTGGCAGGCCACCGACGTATCCGATATCGCCACCGTGGTGTGGTCGCCCTGCGGTGAACTCCGCAACTTCAACATCAACACCGAGTTGCGGGTCAACGCCGGATCGTCCAACACCACGGATACGACGAGCTTCATCGCCATGGACTCGACGGACGGCGATGTGAGCACCACCTATCACTTCGCCTGGAAGGAATGCCCGCCGACCAAGAAGTGACCCCGCGCACCAGCCCGGACATGACCCCCTGCGCACCGTCTCGAAACGTACCCGGCTACGGCTCCGGGCGGTGCCAGGCCGGATGCCGGGGGTCGTCCATCCGCACCACCACATCCGCCGCCTCACCGGGCCCCACCTCGTCCTCGTAGCGCGCGAAGGCGGGCAGGGTCCAGCGGTCGCCCTCATCGGTGCGACGGGCGAGGGCGGCCGGGGACAGCCGCAGATGCACCGAGAGGTCGAACGGGAACCAGTGCCCCAGCAGCAGCGCGCCGTGCAGCAACAGCACCCCGCCCGGCGGAAGTTCGGCGTACGGGCTGCGCGTGGCCCGGTCGGTCTCCGGATCCCACAGGTCGGGCAGCACCCGCCCGGTGCCGCCCGGCTCCGGTTCCAGCGGATCGAAGACCTCGCGCCACAGGGCGCCGGTGTCCAGCCAGCGGTCGTAGTACGCGTCGGGGTCCCGTTTCCCGTACTCGTAGCGCAGCGAGGCGGGTCGCCAGAACCCGGCCGCCGCGATCACCAGCGCCGGTCGGCCGAGGATGCGCAGCGCCTCCGCCAGATCCCGCGCCAGCTCGCCGGTGGGCGCCGCCGGAGCCCCGTCGACGGCCACTCTCAGCCAGGGGCTGCCGTCCGCCGCCGTCAGTCCGGCGATGCGGTCGGCGGTCGCGTCGGTCAGCCGTTCCCAGGTGATCGCTTCGAGCCGCACGCCCCCATCATGCCGTGCGCCCGTGCGCCCGTGGGCCCGGGGCTCCGGGCTCCAGGGCCCGGGGACTCCGGGAGAGGTACCCTCCGGCCATGGCATCTCAGATAGCGCTGCTCCGCGGCATCAATGTGGGCGGGAACAGGAAGTTCCCCATGGCCCGGCAGCGTGAGCTGATGGCCGAGCTGGGCTTCGAGGACGTCACCGTCCACCTCCAGACCGGCAATATCGTCTTCGCCGACCCCGGCACCCCGCCCGAGCGGACGGCCCGCACGCTCGAGGACCACTTCGCCGCCGGTCTCGGCTTTCCCGTGGACGTCGTGGTCCGTACGCGCGACGAGCTGGCCGCGGCGATCGGGGCCAACCCCTATCCGGAGGCCGTCGCCGAGCCCAAGACCCTGCACGTGGTCTTCCTGGCGGACGCGCCCGCGGACACGGCCGCGCTGGACGCGCTGGATCCCGCCGCCCATGCCCCGGAGGCGTTCCGGCTCATCGGCCGCGAGATCTTCCTGCACTGCCCGGACGGGGTCGGCCGCTCCAAACTGGCGGCGAAGGTCACCAACGCCCGGCTCGGCGTGCCGGCCACCGCCCGCAACTGGAACACGGTCACCAAGCTGCTGGCGCTCGCCGACGGCTGAGACGTTTCCTCAAGATCAGCCGGAGATACGCGGAATCAGCCGAAGGCACGCGGAGCCGCGCTCAGCTCCAGCCGTACCGCTGCCGCAGCCGCATCACGACCAGGTCGAAGCGCGGCCGGTCGAGTGCGCACGCCTCGCGCCGCATCCCGTCCGGGTGCACCCGCAGCACCCGGTCCAGATCGACCCATGACTCCCGCCCGGCCCGGTCCCACGGCCCGCAGCCGATCGGCACCCACTCACGGTCGCCGTCGTGCCGCTTGCTCGACAGCTGCACGGCGAGCAGCGTCCCGGCCCGCTCCCGCGCGACCACCAGCACCGGCCGGTCCTTGCCACGGCCGTCGTTCTCCTCGTACGGCACCCATGTCCAGACGATCTCGCCGGGATCCGGGTCCCCGTCCGGATCGGGTGCGTAACTCGTCCGTACCCGCCCGACCTGGCGCGGATGAGCCTCGACGGTGGCGGCCGGGCCGGTGCTTCCGGGAAGCGCCGCGCCGTCCCCCGTCCCCTGCGTTCCGTTGAATGGGCTGATCACGCCCGACACGTTAACCCGTCCGCGAAACCCGATGACATGGCGGCCCCCTCGGCGTGGAAGGGGCATGTACGTGCCCGATGTCCTCGACCCACTGGCGGAGCTCGTCAAACGACGCCATGACCCGGTCGTCGTTCAGACCGTGCGCTCCACGGCGGCCGCGACCATCGCCTACGTCGTCGCCCTCGAGCTCAGCAAGGAACCCGCCCCGCTCACCGCCCCGCTGACCGCCCTCCTCGTCGTCCAGGTCACCCTCTACGCGACCCTCACCAGAAGCCTCCGCAGGGTCGAGGCCGTGGTGGTGGGCGTTCTGATCGCCGTCGCCTTCAGCGTGCTGGTGGGGCTGACCTGGTGGAGTCTGTGCCTGATCATCCTCGCCGCCCAGACCGCCGGCTATCTCACCCGCGTGGGCGACTGGGTCCAGGAGGTGGCGATCAGCGCCATGCTGGTCCTGGGCGTGGCGCAGGTGACCACCTACGCCTGGGACCGGGTGCTGGAGACCCTCATCGGGGCCGGGGTCGGGATGGGCTTCAACTTCTTCCTCGCGCCCCCGGTGTGGGTCGAGACGGCCGGCAAGTCCATCGAGGACCTGGCCCGCCGGATGCGTCAGCTGCTGCTGCACATCGGCGAGGAGCTGGGCAGTCAGATCGCGGTCGACCGCGCCGCCGCCCGGCTCTACGAGGCCCGTCGTCTGGACCACGACATCTCCCAGGTCGACGCCGCCCTCCGGCAGGCGGAGGACAGTGTGCGGCTCAACCCCCGCGTCAAGGAGGGCCTCCTCTACCGCGTGGTGCTCCGCACCGGCCTGGACACGCTGGAGATCTGCACCGTCATCCTGCGCGTCATGTCCCGCACCCTGACCGACCTCGCCAGGGCGCGGACGGACGAACCCCTCTTCCCCCCGGACGTGGCTGATGCCCTGAAGGACCTCTTCGCCCATCTCGCCGCCGCCGTGGAGAGCTTCGCCGTCCTGGTCACCACCCAGGTCAGCGCCAACGCCGAGGAGGCCGAATCCCGCCTCTCGAGCGAACTCGTCAAGGCCCACGCGAGCCGTGACCGCGGCGCCGACCTCCTGCTGCGCCGCGTGCAGGAGCACCCCCGTCAATGGCAGCTGCACGGTGCCCTGCTGGCGGAGATCGACCGCGTCCTCGACGAACTCGACATGGAGCAGCGCTCCAAGCGGCTCATGGAAGAGCTCGACCGCAGCACTCGCGAGAACCGCGAGCGCTTCCTCTTCCTCCACAAGCTGCGGCGCCGGTTCCGTCGCGGCCGTAAGGACGGCTCCGGGACGGGCTGAGCCTTGGGGCGGTCAGCTGAACCGGTAGCGGGGGCGGTCAGCTGAGCGGGTAGCGGTCGCGGGGGAAGACCACGTCGTCGTAGGGCTCGTACAGCTCCACCGAACGGTGGAACTCGGAGGCGAAGTCGTCGGCGAGTTCGGCGATCGTGCCGCGGCCCTCGGTCAGGGACAGCCAGGACGGCGGGAGGCGGAGGTCCCCGTGGTGGGCGCCGAGGATGTTGCCGCAGATCGAGCCCGTCGAGTCGCTGTCGCCCGAGTGGTTGACGGAGAGCAGCAGGGCCGCCTGGACGGGGGTGCGCGGGGGCGCCGGGTCGTAGCTGATCTTGCCGCCGGGGCCGTACAGGATCTGCTGGGCGGGGGTACGGGCCAGGGCGCTGTAGACCGCGATGGCCAGCGCCTCCTCGGCGACCCAGCCGCCGCCGAGCGACTCGGCCTTCTCGGGCGTCGGATCGCCCTCGGCAGCCAGGTCGACCGCCTTACGGAGGACGGCGGTGGTCTCCTCGTGGCCGGGGTAGCGGGCGAGGAGTTCCAGGGTACGCAGGGTCGCGCCTTCCAGGGACTCGCCGTCGAGCAGGCAGGCGATCATGGCGGCCAGGGCTCCGGCCGCGTAGTAGCCCGTCGGATGGCCATGGGTGATCTGGGCGCAGCGGGCGGCGAGTTCGAAGCAGTCGCGGGGGTCGAGCCCGGTGAGGCCGAACGGCGCCGAGCGCATCACGGTGCCGCAGCCCTTGGAGCCGGTGTTCACCGGTCCGGGGGTGCCGTCGAGGGGAGCTCGCGGGGCGGGGACATGCTTCGACATGAGGCCGGAGAGGCAGGCGTTGCCGGGGGCGCGGCGGGCGTACAGCCAGGGCTGGGTGCGCAGCCAGCCGGAGCGGACCAGGTCCCCGGTGCCCTCGGCGGGCGGCGGACCGGGGTGGTTCTGGGTGTCCAGCCAGCGCAGATAGGCATGGCGGACGACGGCGGTCTCGGACCCTTCGATGCCCTTGGACGAGGTTCTGGCGTGGGCCCGTATCAGGCCCTCGGCCGTGAAGAGTGTCATCTGGGTGTCATCGGTGACCCGGCCCACGACTCCACTGCCGTCCGGGACGAGGGTGGTGACGCCCGCGGCGCCGTGGGTCTCGCGGATCGACCGAAGGGACAGGAACTCGATGGGATTGCCGAGGGCGTCGCCGATCGCACCGCCCAGCAGGCAGCCGCGGATGCGGGCCCGCTTGGCGGCCGTTTCGTCCCATGACTGGCGGATCACTGGCAGCTCCTCATCGTCCTGGTCCCATGCCGTCCCGTATGGATGCACACCACATGATCTCAGGTGTCGGTGGGCGTCCCCCGGCGGTAGATTCGAATGGGCGGAAAGCGGGAGGAAGTAGCCGAAAACGGGAGATGCGGTGCCATGCCGATGCGGCTGATCCGAACGGGCGATGAGCCGATCCACGCGCGCAGTCCGCTGCGGATGCGGCTGGGGCTGGCCACGTGGGGGCTGCTCTGGACGCTCGGCGGCGCGGTGGCCTTCGCGGTCGCGGGCCGGCCGGGGTGGGCGGCGGCCTGCGGGGCGCTCGCCGTCGTCACGCTGATCGATCTGGCCCTGGTGATCCGGCACATCCGGCAGGGGCCGCACTATCAGCCGGGCCGGGATGTGCCGCCGTACGCACCGATCGCCGAGCGCAGACGGAGCCGTGGACGACGGCAGGCTCGGTGACGGGATATCGACGGCGGGGAGTAACGCGTTCCGGGGGATACTGCCCAGTACCTGCTGAGTACCTGCCCGGACAGGGGGGCCGTCATGGGGGTGCTGGCGATCGGCATCGCGCTCTGTGCGCTCGGGCTGATGCTCTCCGGGACCGGAGAGCCGTACGGGCGGCGGGAGGCGCGGCGGGGGCCGGAGACCGACCCGTACGACATCGCCCGCCAGCGCGGAGTGGCGCTCGGGCTCGGCGGGGTGGTGCTGCTGGGCGCGGTGGTCCTCGGCGGATTCGCCCTCTGGCGCTGACCGGGGTACGGGGCGCGGGGGCACGGGCGCCCGCCGCGCACCGTCGCGCACGGCGGCGCGCGGGCCCCGGCGAGCGCCAGCGAGCACCGCGGCTCAGCCCGCGCCCCGCCTGGGCCCTGTCCGACGGATCTTCGTGGATCAGCCCGCGGCGCCTGGTGCAGGGGGCACCTCCCAGCGGTAGCTGGGGGAGCATCGCAAGGCGGAGGGTCGTCCTCTTACCGGGTCGTACTCGGACGATCCCGACAACGCGGCCGGGGGCACCTCCCGGCGGTAGCCGGGGGCGCCGTGCCAGGCGTCGCGGGCCCGCGAAGATCCGCCGTACAGGGCCTAGCCGTCCCGGTCGCCCTTCTCACCGAACCGGGCCGCCTCCACGAAGTCCGGGCGCGGATCGAGCGCCGCGGCCAGCCGGAAGTGGCGGGTGGCCTCGGCCGGGCGGTTGGCCCGCTCCAGGGTGCGGGCCAGGGCGAAGTGGGCGAAGGCGTTGTCCGGCTCGCGCTCCAGGACGAGCTGGAACTCCAGCTCCGCCGAGCGCAGCTGGGCCGCGCCGAAGAACGCGCGCGCCCGGAGCAGCCGGGCCGCCGTGTTCTCGGGATGGGCGCTGATGACCGAGTCGAGCAGCTTCACGGCGCCCCGTGGATCTCGGGCGGCGAGCAGGTGCTCCGCGGCGCGGAAGTCGATGACGTGGGTCTCGGGCGTGGGCTCGGGCACAGCCGTTTCCTTCCCCGGGTACGTACTCGGTGGTGAGGCGATGGATTGGGTGAGGGGATGGGATGAACCGTCACGGTGATCGTTCGCTACGGGGTGCACAACAATCACCCCGCACGCCGCATTCCCCGCCACTCGCCGCCGCACGCTCCGCACCGCGCCCCGGCTCGGCCCGCCGCGCCCGGCTCGGCCCGGTAACGCTCCGCGCGCACCGCGCCCCGGGTCAGCCCGCCGCGGCGGCCGCCCGTCGCACCAGATCCGCCCAGACCTCTCTGACCTGCGGCTCAAGCGCCTCGATCGGGCCATTGTTGTCGATCACGACATCGGCGATGGCCAGCCGCTCCGCGCGGGTGGCCTGTGCCGCCATCCGGGCCCGCGCCTCGTCCTCGGCCATACCGCGCAGCCGCACCAGCCGGTCCAGCTGGGTCTCGGGCGTGGCATCCACGACCAGGACCAGGTCGTAGAGCGGTGCCAGCTTGTTCTCGGCCAGGAGGGGGACGTCATGGACGACCACGGCGTCGGGCGCGGCCGCCGCCTGGAGTTCGGCGGAGCGGTCCCGGACCAGCGGGTGAACGATCGCGTTCAGCGCGCTCAGCCGCTCCGGGTCGGTGAAGACGATCCCGCCGAGCCTGGGCCGGTCCAGACTGCCGTCGGCGGTCAGCACCTCGGGGCCGAACTCGGCCACCACGGCGGCCAGTCCCGGCGTGCCCGGCTCGACCACCTCGCGAGCGATCCGATCCGAGTCGATCAGCACCGCTCCCAATGAGGTCAGGAGTCGTGAGACCTCGCTCTTGCCCGCGCCGATTCCGCCCGTGAGCCCCAGGTTCAGCATGGGGCCCACGCTATACGGCGCGCCGGTGGGGTCATCGGTCAGGCTCCGCCGTCGCCCTCGCGCTCGGCGAGGAACCGTTCGAACTCCGCGCCCAGTTCATCCGCCGAGGGCAGCTCGGCCGGCTCCGCGACCAGATTGCCGCGGCTCTCGGCCCCGGCCACCGCGTCGTACTGGTGCTCGAGGCCCCGTACGAGCGCGACCAGTTCCTCGTCGCCCTCCGAGATCTGCCGCTCGATCTCCTCCTGCGTCCTGAGGGCCTCGTTGCGCAGGGCGTGCGTGGGCCCCGGCAGCACCAGACCGGTGGCCGCCGTGATGGCCTCCAGCGCGGTGAGCGCCGCGTCCGGGTAGGCCGACCGGGCCAGATAGTGCGGCACGTGCGCGGCGACGCCGAGCACATCGCGGCCCGCCTCGGCGAGCCGGTACTCGATCAGGGATTCGGCGCTGCCGGGCACTTGGGCCTCGTCGAAGTACCCCCGGTGACCGGGCATCAGATCGGTGCGATTGCCGTGCGGGGTGATGCCGACCGGCCGGGTGTGCGGCACGCCCATCGGGATGCCGTGGAAGTTCACCGCGAGCCGCACGCCCAGCCGCTCGACCATCTGGCCCACCGCCGCCGCGAACCGCTCCCACTCCACATCCGGCTCCGGACCGGTGAGCAGCAGAAACGGGGCCGCGGTGGCGTCGCGCACCAGATGCAGCTCGATCTTCGGGGTCTCGTACGCCGTCCACCGGTCGCGCTGGAAGGTCAGCAGCGGCCGACGGGCCCGGTAGTCGACCAGCCGGTCATGGTCGAATCGCGCGACCACCTTGCGCGGCAGGCCGTCGAGCAGCCGCTCCACGATCTGGTCCCCGGTCTCGCCGGCGTCGATATAGCCGTCGAAGTGGTACAGCAGCACCAGCCCGGCCGAGTCCCGCGAGGCTATCGCGTCGACCTCCGCCAGCCCGCTCGGTTCCCATGCGTACAACTCCTGCGGATCATGCACTGTGACCGCTCCTCCTCGTGTTCGCACCGAAGAACACCGAACGGGGGCGGGGGCATTCCCCGGGTTGGATCCCCGATGGCCGACGGGCGGGATCCCCGGGGCCGACGGGCGGGATCCCCGATGGCCGAGCGGCCCCGAACCCCGTCCCCGAGGGGCCCACTTGGGCGACGCTCCCAACGGCCCGCCGGAGCGGACGGAAGCGGCCCGATCTCGACGTCGGCGCACGTCGCGGGGTTGACGCGCATATGCGGCACGCCTATCTTCGCCAGCCGTCAGCGGTTCATCATGTCATCGGGCGTTTCTGACCAGAACCCAGCGTGTTCACCTCTGGCCACGGCACAGGAAGGCAGCCTCCTATGCACTCTCCCGGCCGCACTCCCACCCGATTACGCACCCTCCTCATCGCCATCGCCACCGGACTGATCGCCACCGGCGGGCTGATGGCAGCGGGTATGACCGGGCGGGACACTCACGCCGCCGGCGCCGTCCCGATCTCCGTCGACGACACGGACGGCCTCAGGGAGGCCCTCGCCGGGGCCCGGCCCGGCGATACGATCCGGCTCGCCGACGGCAGGTACAACGGCGGCTTCGAGATCACCGCCTCCGGCACCTCCGGCTCGCGGATCACCCTCACCGGCTCCTCGAAGGCGGTCCTCACCGCGAGCGGCGGCTATGGGCTGCGGCTGAACGGCGCCTCGTACTGGACGGTCAGGGGGATCACGGTCCGAGGCGACAAGGAGGGCATCAGGATCGACGGTGCCCGGGGCGTGACCGTGGACTCCGTTTCGGTCAGTGTGCGGCGCCATGGGCATGCGTAAGGCCCGCTCCCCAAGGGGAGCGGGCCTTACCTGCTCAGCCGGTGCCGACTAGCGGCGGCCGGTCAGCTCTGGCCGCCGGCCAGCTTCTCGCGAAGCGCGGCCAGCGCCTCGTCCGAGGCCAGGGCGCCGGAGTTGTCGGCCGACTCCGAGGAGTACGAACCGCCACCGGCCGCCTGCCCGCCCGGCGCCGGGGCGGCGCTGCCCGCCTCGGCAGCGGCCTGCTCGTCGGCCTCGCGGGACTTGATGACCTGCGCCTGGTGCTGCTCGAAGCGCTGCTGCGCCTCGGCGTACTGGCGCTCCCACTCCTCGCGCTGCTTCTCGTAGCCCTCGAGCCAGTCGTTGGCCTCGGGGTCGAAGCCCTCGGGGTAGATGTAGTTGCCCTGGTCGTCGTAGGACGCGGCCATGCCGTACAGGGTCGGGTCGAACTCGACCGCGGACGGGTCGGCACCGAAGGACTCGTTGGCCTGCTTCAGCGAGAGGCTGATGCGGCGGCGCTCGAGGTCGATGTCGATGACCTTGACGAAGATCTCGTCGTTGACCTGGACGACCTGCTCCGGGATCTCCACGTGGCGCTCGGCCAGCTCGGAGATGTGGACCAGACCCTCGATGCCCTCGTCCACGCGGACGAACGCACCGAACGGCACGAGCTTGGTGACCTTACCCGGGACGACCTGACCGATCTGGTGGGTCCGGGCGAACTGCTGCCACGGGTCCTCCTGCGTCGCCTTGAGCGACAGGGAGACGCGCTCGCGGTCCATGTCGACGTCCAGGACCTCGACCGTGACCTCCTGGCCGACCTCGACGACCTCGGACGGGTGGTCGATGTGCTTCCAGGACAGCTCCGAGACGTGGACGAGACCGTCGACGCCGCCCAGGTCCACGAACGCACCGAAGTTGACGATGGAGGAGACGACGCCGGAGCGCACCTGGCCCTTCTGGAGGGTGGTGAGGAAGGTCTGGCGGACCTCGCTCTGGGTCTGCTCCAGCCAGGCGCGGCGGGACAGGACCACGTTGTTGCGGTTCTTGTCGAGCTCGATGATCTTCGCCTCGAGCTCCTTGCCCACGTAGGGCTGCAGGTCGCGGACGCGGCGCATCTCCACCAGGGAGGCGGGAAGGAAGCCGCGGAGGCCGATGTCGAGGATGAGACCACCCTTGACGACCTCGATGACGGTACCGGTGACGATCCCGTCCTCTTCCTTGATCTTCTCGATGGTGCCCCAGGCGCGCTCGTACTGGGCGCGCTTCTTCGAGAGGATCAGTCGGCCTTCCTTGTCCTCCTTCTGGAGGACGAGGGCCTCGATCTCGTCGCCGACGGCGACGACCTCATTGGGGTCGACGTCGTGCTTGATCGACAGTTCGCGAGAGGGGATGACGCCTTCGGTCTTGTAACCAATGTCGAGCAGGACCTCGTCCCGGTCGACCTTCACGATGACGCCGTCGACGATGTCGCCGTCGTTGAAGTACTTGATCGTCTCGTCGATCGCGGCGAGGAAGGCTTCCTCGGAACCGATGTCGTTTACCGCCACCTGCGGGGTGGTGCGGGTTGCCTCGGTGCTGCTCGTCATGTGGAAAAGGGCTCCGGTACGGACATGAAGTCGTAGGTACTGCTACGCCGGGACCCTTATCGCACTGCCGAAGCCGGACAGCCTTGGAGGCGCCGAATCTTTCCGATTTCAGGGACCGAAAAGCCCGAGCGCCTCGACAACCGAGGGGACATACAACAGATGCGAGCGCGGCCTGCTCCGTCCGAGGCGCACAGGCCCGCAGCGCAACTTGTAGCATACGGGGGCAGCCGGGCATGGTCAATGCACGAAGAGCACACGCGGGGAATAACGCCCCGAACCCGGCAAATTGCATGGTCCGTACTGCGACGCGGTTCTCACCGTGCCCCGCAGCCACAGGTCGATACAGAGAGTACGACGACACGCGCGATGGTCCAAGAACACGAGCCCAGCCCCCCTGAGGCGGCCGCCGAGCCGACGGCCACCCGCCGGATCGCCGACACGGCGGAGAGCAGCCGGGCCAACCGGGGGTGGTGGGACCGCAACGCGGACGAGTACCAGGAGGAGCACGGCGCCTTCCTGGGCGACGACCGGTTCATATGGGGCCCCGAGGGGCTGGACGAGGCGGAGGCCGGGCTGCTGGGTCCCGTTGGGGCGCTCAAGGGGCGCGATGTGCTGGAGGTGGGCGCGGGCGCCGCGCAGTGCGCCCGCTGGCTGGCGGCCCAGGGGGCGCGGCCGGTGGCGCTGGACCTCTCCCACCGGCAGCTGCGGCACGCGCGGCGGATCGACGCGGAGGCGGCGGTCTCCGAGGCGTCGGAGGCCGCTGGAGCCTCCGGGGCGTCGGAGGCCGCTGGAGCCTCCGGGGCTCGGGGCGGCGCGGCCGGGGTGGCGCTGGTGCAGGCCGACGCCACGGCCCTGCCCTTCCGGGACGGCTCGTTCGACCTGGCGTGCTCCGCGTACGGGGCGGTGCCGTTCGTGGCCGAGCCGGTGCGGGTGATGCGCGAGGTGCGCCGGGTGCTGCGGCCGGGCGGACGGTGGGTCTTCTCGGTGACGCATCCGGTCCGCTGGGCGTTCCCGGACGAGCCCGGGCCCGAGGGGCTGTCCATCGCCTCCTCCTACTTCGACCGCACGCCCTATGTGGAGCAGGACGAGTCGGGCCGGGCCGTCTATGTGGAGCACCACCGGACGCTGGGCGACCGGGTGCGGGACGTGGTGGCCGGGGGCTTCCGGCTGGTCGACCTGATCGAGCCGGAGTGGCCCGCGTGGAACCACCAGGAGTGGGGTGGCTGGTCCCCCCTGCGGGGGAACCTCATTCCCGGCACGGCGATCTTCGTGTGCGAGCGGGACTGAGGCGGGCGTTGACCGATCCCGCTGACGCGCGCGCCGAGGCCCTGGACCGCCTTCCCGTGCGCGAAGCCGTGCCCGAGCTGCTGCGCGCGCTCGACGACCACGGGGTCGCCGTGCTGTGCGCGCCTCCCGGGACTGGTAAGACGACGCTGGTGCCGCTGGTGCTGGCCGGGCTGGTGGGCGGCGGACCGGCGCGGCGGGTGCTGGTGGCCGAGCCACGGCGGATCGCGGCGCGGGCCGCCGCGCGACGGATGGCGTGGCTGCTGGGCGAGCGGCCGGGCGGCCGGATCGGCTTCACCGTGCGCGGGGAGCGGAAGGCCGGGCCCGGGACCGTGGTCGAGGTGGTCACGACCGGAGTGCTGTTGCAACGGCTGCAACGCGATCAGGAGCTGGCCGGCGTCGACGTGGTCGTGCTCGACGAATGCCATGAGCGCCATCTGGACGCGGACACGGCCGCCGCCTTCCTGCTGGACGTCCGGGCCGCCCTGCGCCCCGACCTCCGGCTGATCGCCGCCTCGGCGACCACGGACGCGGAGGGCTGGGCACGGCTGCTGGGCGACGGCGGGGACGGCGGCGACGGCGGGAAGGGCGGCGACGGCCGGGCGGACGACGGTGAGGGCCGGGCGGACGACGGGGGTGGCCCCGGCGAGCCCGCGCCGGTCGTCTCGGCACCGGGGGTCTCCCATCCGGTGGAGGTGGTGTGGGCGCCGCCCGAGCGCCCCGTAAGGCCGCCGCACGGGATGCGGGTGGACCCCGCCCTGCTGGACCATGTCGCGGCCGTGGTGCGGCGGGCGCTGCGCGAGCAGGAGGGCGATGTGCTCTGCTTCCTGCCCGGCGTCGGGGAGATCGCCCGGGTGGCCGGGAAGCTGGGCGGGCTCGCCGACGCGGAGGTCCTCCAGGTGCACGGGCGGGCGCCGGCCGCCGTACAGGAGGCGGTGCTCGCGGGCGCGAACGGCGGACTGCGGCGGGTGGTGCTGGCCACCTCGGTCGCCGAGTCGAGCCTGACCGTGCCGGGCGTGCGGATCGTCGTGGACTGCGGGCTGGCGCGTGAACCCCGGATGGACCACGCACGGGGGCTGAGCGCGCTGACGACCGTAAGGGCGTCACGGGCCGCCGCCCGACAGCGCGCGGGCCGTGCCGGGCGCGAGGCGCCCGGGGTGGTCTACCGCTGCTGGCCGGAGGCGGAGGACGCCCGGCTGCCGCGTTTCCCGTCCCCGGAGATCGCCGGTGCGGACCTTACGGCCTTCGCGCTCCAGACGGCGTGCTGGGGCGATCCGGACGCCTCCGGGCTGGCCCTGCTGGATCCGCCGCCCGCCGGGGCGATGGCGGCCGCGCGCGGGACGCTGACCGCGATCGGTGCCGTGGACGCCGCCGGACGGGCCACCGAACGCGGCACCCGGATGGCCCGCCTCGGTCTCCACCCCCGCCTGGCGCGGGCGCTCATCGACGGCGCGAAGGAGGTCGGCGCGCGCCGGGCGGCCGAGGTGGTGGCCCTGCTGAGCGAGGAGCCGCCGAGGGAGTACGGCGACGACCTCGCGGCCCTCGGGCGCCCCGCCCGCCACGGCGGCGACCCCTACGCCGCCCGCTGGCGCCAGGAGGCCCGGCGGCTCGAACAGGCCCTGACCGCCGCGGGGACCTCCGGTCCGGACGGCGGGCGGGGCCGGGACGGTCCGGCGGCGGGCGGGGACGGTCCGGCGCACGGCGATGGCGGTCGTGTGCGCGATGGCGACAGGACGCGCGGCGGCGATGGCTTCCCGGCGCACCGCAGTGGCGGTCCGGCACGTGGCGGTGGCCCGCGCGGCGAGGATGGCGGCGCGGCCCGTGGCGGAGACGGTCCGCGCGGCGATGACGCCGTGGCGGGGCTGCTGGCCGAGGACGTCGCGCCGGAGCGGGTGGCCGAAGGGGCGGACGGGGCCCAGGACGCCGTG
>NZ_BAAAIF010000110.1:0-20269 GCF_039525925.1 Streptomyces javensis
CGGATGCCTTCTCGGCGGAGCCGCTGGGGGCGGTCGTCGTCCCGGGGCAGTTGGCGTATGTGATGTATACGTCGGGTTCGACGGGGCGGCCGAAGGGCGTGGCCGTTGCCCATGGTGGGGTGGCGAATCTGGCTGAGGCGATGCGTCCGGTGTTGGGGATGGACGCGGGTGTGGTGGCGTTGCAGTTCGCGTCGTTCAGTTTCGACGCCGCTGTTCTCGATGTCGTGGTCACTCTTGCCGGTGGTGGGACTTTGGCGGTGGCGAGTGCGGAGGAGCGTAAGGATCCGCGGGCGCTGGCGGAGATGATCGGCCGGTGTGGGGTGCGGGTGGCGAGTGTGGTGCCGTCGTTGCTGGGGGTGCTGGACCCGGAGGCCGTGCCGGGTGTGAGCAATTGGGTGCTGGGCGCCGAGCGGCTGAGTGCGGAGCTGGCCGGGCGGTGGTCGGTGGGTGCTCGGGTGTGGAACACGTACGGGCCGACCGAGGCCACCGTCATCACCACCGCCACTGCCCTGCCCCTCGACCCAGGGCTGGGTACGGCACCTCCGATTGGCCGCCCGCTGCCCAACAGCAAGGTGTTCGTGCTGGACACCTTCCTCAAGCCGGTGCCTGTGGGCGTGACGGGCGAGGTGTACATCGCGGGTGCGGGTCTGGCCCGGGGCTATATCGGTCGGCCGGGGCTTTCGGCCGAGCGGTTCGTGGCCTGTCCGTTCGCCGTCCCGGGTGGGCGGATGTATCGCAGTGGCGATCTGGCGAAGTGGACCGCCGAGGGTGAGCTGGTCTTCGCGGGGCGCGTTGATGAGCAGGTCAAGGTCCGTGGTTTCCGCGTGGAGCCGGGTGAGATCGAGGCGGTGGTGGCCGCCTGCGAGGGGGTGGGTCAGGTCGCGGTGGTGGTCCGCGAGGACGGGCCGGGGGACAAGCGGCTGGTCGCGTACGTGGTCCCCGACGGGGAGCTGGACGTTGCGGGCGTACGGGAGTTCGCCGCGGACCGGTTGCCGGAGTACATGGTCCCGACCGTCGTCGTACTGGACGCGCTGCCGCTGACGGTCAACGGCAAGCTGGACCGCGCCGCGCTCCCCGCCCCCGACACCGCCGAGATGACGTCGGGCCGGGCCGCGGAGACACCGGCCGAAGAGATCCTCTGTGGGCTCTTCGCCGAGGTGCTCGGCCTCGATGAGGTGAGTGCCGATGCGTCGTTCTTCGAGCTCGGCGGTGACTCGATCATGTCGATGCTGCTGGTGTCCAGGGCGCGTAAGGCCGGTCTGGCCGTGAGCGCCCGGCAGGTGTTCGAGCGACGGACCCCGGCGGACCTGGCCGTGGTGGCCCGCGATGTGGCCACCGCCGATGGCCTGGAGGGAAGCGGCGATTCGGGCACCGGCGAGGTGCCGCTGACCCCCGTCATGCATGAGCTGCTGGACCGGGCCGGAGCAGAACGCATAGCTGGGGTGTTCCAGTCGACCGTGGTGATGGTTCCGGCGGGGCTGCGGCTGGAGACGCTGACCGCTGCCGTGCAAGCGGTGGTCGATCACCATGACATTCTGCGGGCGCGGCTGGACACCGGGCCCGCACCCCGCCTCCTCGTCCCCCCGACCGCATCCGTGGCTCCGTGGGTGCGCCGAGTCGACGCCGGCAGGGCCGGGGGAGACCTCGAGCGACTGATCGCCGAGCAGTCGCGGACCGCCGCGGATCGGCTCGATCCGCGGGCCGGAGTGATGGCGCAGGTGGTCTGGTTCGACCTCGGCCCGAGCACCCCCGGACGGCTCCTGATCACCGTCCACCACCTCGCCGTGGACGCGATCTCCCTCCGCGTCCTCATCCCGGACCTCGCACAGGCGTACGCGGACCTGGCCGCCGGTCGTGAGGTCGTGCTGGAACCGGTGCCCACCACCTTCCGGCACTGGGCCCGCGCCCTGCGGACCGAAGCCACCGGCCAACCGCGGCTCGCCGAACTCCCCGCCTGGACCCGGCTGCTGCGCGGCTCCGACGCACCACTCGGCGACTGCCCCCTGGACCCGGCCCGCGACGTGGGTGCCACGCTGCGGCGAGTCTCCGTGACGGCCTCGAGCGAGCTCACCGCCACCCTGCTGACGGCGGTCCCGGCCGCCTTCCACGCCGGGATCGACGATGTGCTGCTCACCGCCCTCGCCTCCGCCGTCGCGGAGTGGCGGCGGCACCGCGGGCAGCATGCGCGGAACGGGGTCCTGGTGGACGTCGAAGGCCACGGCCGGACGTCCGGCGGTGTCGATCTGGCCCGTACGGTGGGCTGGTTCACCAGCACGTACCCCGTGCGGCTCGAC
Source organism: Streptomyces javensis (assembly GCF_039525925.1). NCBI lineage: Bacteria > Bacillati > Actinomycetota > Actinomycetes > Kitasatosporales > Streptomycetaceae > Streptomyces > Streptomyces javensis. Next base: position 2,295 of record NZ_BAAAIF010000110.1, read on the forward strand.
CCCGCGACACAGGACTTCTCCGGGCTGCGCGGCGGCGGACCGGTGGCGGGACGGACCGTCAAGCGCATCAAGGAACAGCTCCGCGCCGTCCCCGGCGACGGCCTCGGCCACGGTCTGCTCCGGTACCTCAACGCCGAGACCGCGCCAGCGCTCGCCGCGCTGCCCACCGCCCAGATCGGCTTCACCTACCTGGGCCGCTTCGCCGATGGGCCACCGGAGCAGACGGCTGCCGCCTGGTCCGCCGCCCCCGAAGGCGGTCTCGGCGGCGGAGTGGGCGACGAGGTCCCGCTGGCACACGCCCTCGAGGCCGTCGGCCTGGTCCGCGACCTGCCGGACGGCCCGCTGCTCACCCTGACACTCGCCTGGCCCCAGCACCTCCACCACCCCGACGACATGCGGCGACTCGCCGATGGCTGGCTGGCGATGCTCACCGGCCTCGCCACCCACACCACCGGCTCCGGCGGCGGCCACACACCGTCGGACTTCTCACTCATCACGCTCGACCAGAGCCAGATCGACGCGCTCGAAGCGGAACTCGCGGACAAGGGGGGAGCACGATGACTCAGATGCGAGTCCAGGACGTCTGGCCGCTGTCGCCGTTGCAGGAGGGCCTGCTGTTCCACGCGGTGTACGACGAGCGGGGCATCGACGTCTATGTCGAGCAACTCGTGCTGGACCTGGAGGGCAAGCTGGACCCCGCGGTGCTGCGCGATGCGTGGCAGGCGCTGCTCGACCGGCACGAGAGCCTGCGCGCGGGCTTTCGGCAGCTGGCCGGGGTGGCGCAGCCGGTGCAGGTCATCGCCCGGGGCGTGACCCTGCCGTGGCGGGAGGAGGACCTGTCCGGGCTGGACGCGGATGCGGCGCGTGCGGGGTCGGAGCGGTTGGGGATCGAGGAGCGGGAGCGGCGTTTCGACCTGGCGGTGCCGCCGTTGCTGAAGGTGTTGCTGGTCAAGGTCGGGCCGGATGAGTACCGGATGATGGTCACGCTGCATCACATCCTGCTGGACGGCTGGTCGCTGCCGGTGTTGATGCGGGAGTTGTGGGCGTGTTACGAGGCCGGGGGCAGCGCACGGGGTCTGCCGCCCGTGACCCCGTACCGTGACTACCTCGCCTGGCTCGCCCGCCAGAACAAGGAAGCCGCGCGGGACGCATGGCGGCAGGAACTGACGGGCGCGGACGAGCCGACGCTGGTGGCACCGGGCGGGCAGTCCACCGCCCCGGTCGCCTCCGGCAAGGCGGCCACCGACGCCGGAGCGGAACTCGCCGGCCGACTGCGGGACCTCGCCCGCCGCGACGGCCTGACCCTGAACACCGTGATCCAGGCCGCCTGGGCCGTTGTGCTCGGTCGGCTCACCGGCCGCCGCGATGTGGTGTTCGGCGCGACGGTGGCGGGGCGCCCCGCCGACCTCCCCGGCATGGAGAGCATGCTGGGGCTCTTCATCAACACGCTGCCCGTACGGGTGGGTTTGGACCCGGCACGTACGGTCGCCGAGCTGCTGGCGGAGCTACAGGAACGGCAGTCGGCGCTGCTGGACCACCAGCACCTGAGTCTCACCGAGATCCAGCGGCAGACTGGGCCCGGCGCCACCTTCGACACCATCATGGCGTTCGAGAACCACCCTGTCGGGGCGCAGGATTCCACGGCGGCGGCCGCTGGGTTGCGTATCACCGACACGGCGATGCGCGAGTCCACCAACTTCCCGCTGTCGCTGGGCGTCCACCCGACGGAGGAGCTGCGGCTGCGGCTGGACTACCGCCCGGACCTGTTCGACCCCGAGGCGGCTCAGGGGCTCCTTGACCGCTTGGTGCGGGTGCTGGGGCAGATGGCGGCCGATCCGGAGACGTTGGTCGGTCGGCTGGATGTGGTGGGGGAGGTGGAGTGGTCGCGGGTGGTGGCGGAGTGGAATGCCACCGGGACCACACTGCCTGGCGGTTCGATGGTGGAGCGGTTTGAGGGGTGGGTTGGGGCGGCGCCGGATGTGGTGGCGGTGCGATGCGGTGAAGTGGCGCTTTCGTACCGGGAGTTGGATCGGCGGGCGAATCGGTTGGCGCGGTTGTTGACCGGTGCTGGTGTTGGCCCGGAGTCGCGGGTTGCGCTGTGTTTGCCGCGGTCGGTGGAGATGGTGGTGGCGGAGTTGGCGGTGTGGAAGGCGGGTGGGGCGTTCGTTCCGCTGGATCCGGAGTATCCGGCCGACCGGCTGGGTTTCGTGATCGAGGACAGTGGCGCCGAGGTGGTCCTGGGCACGGCCGATTGCCTCGATGGCGTCCCTCTGGGTGACGCCCGCGCGGTCCTTCTCGACGGTGCCGATGCCTTCTCGGCGGAGCCGCTGGGGACGGTCATCGTCCCGGGTCAGTTGGCGTATGTGATGTATACGTCGGGTTCGACGGGGCGGCCGAAGGGCGTGGCCGTCGCTCACGGTGGGGTGGCGAATCTGGCCGAGGCGATGCGTCCCGTGCTGGGGATGGACGCGGGCGTGGTGGCGTTGCAGTTCGCGTCCTTCAGCTTTGACGCCGCTGTTCTCGATGTCGTGGTCACTCTTGCCGGTGGTGGGACTTTGGCGGTGGCGAGTGCGGAGGAGCGTAAGGATCCGCGGGCGCTGGCGGAGATGATCGGCCGGTGTGGGGTGCGGGTGGCGAGTGTGGTGCCGTCGTTGCTGGGGGTGCTGGATCCGGATGCCGTGCCGGGTGTGAGCAATTGGGTGCTGGGCGCGGAGCGGTTGAGTGCGGAGCTGGCGGGTCGGTGGTCGGTGGGTGCTCGGGTGTGGAACACCTACGGGCCGACCGAGGCCACCGTCATCACCACCGCTACCGCCACTCCGCTGGAGGCCATGCTGGAGGAGGCCCCGCCGATAGGCCGTCCTCTTCCCAATGCCCGTGTCTATGTGCTCGATCAGTTCCTCAAGCCGGTGCCCGTGGGTGTGACGGGCGAGGTGTACATCGCCGGTGCGGGTCTGGCCCGGGGCTATATCGGTCGGCCGGGGCTTTCGGCAGAGCGGTTCGTGGCCTGTCCGTTCGCCGTCCCGGGTGGGCGGATGTATCGCAGTGGCGACCTGGCGAAGTGGACCGCCGAGGGTGATCTGGTCTTCGCGGGGCGGGTCGATGAGCAGGTCAAGGTCCGTGGCTTCCGCGTCGAGCCCGGCGAGATCGAGGCCGTCCTCAGCGGCCACCCGGCCGTGGCCCAGGCCGCCGTGGTCATCCGCGAGGACCGCCCCGGGGACCGGCGCCTCGTCGCGTATGTGGTCCCCACCGGTGAGCTCGACCTGGCGGCGCTGCGCAGCCTCGCCGCCGACCGGCTGCCCGAGTACATGATCCCGGCGATCGTCGTGCTGGACGCGCTGCCGCGCACCGTCAACGGCAAGCTGGACCGCGTCGCCCTGCCCGCCCCCGACACCGCGGGCACCACCGAGGGCCGCGCGCCCGCCACCCCCACCGAGGAGATCCTCTGCGGGCTCTTCGCCGAGGTCCTCGGGCTGAACCAGGTCGGCGCCGACACCTCCTTCTTCGAGCTCGGCGGCGATTCCCTGCTCGCCATGCGACTCATCGCCCGCATCCGGCCCGTCTTCGACAGCGAACTGCGCATCGCCGATCTGTTCGCCACCCCGACCGTCGCCGACACCGCACGCCGGATCGACGCCGAGCACGGCGACGCGCGGCCACCGCTGGAGCCACAGCCGCGCCCTCAGGGCCCCGCCGAGCAACTGCCGCTGTCGTACGGGCAGCAGCGGATGTGGTTCCTCAACCGGCTCGCGACCACGGGCGAAGAGGCGGAGGGCGCGGAGGGCGCGGAGGGTGCGGAGAGCGCAGAGAGCGCGGAGGACGCGGAGCGCGCAGTTGCCGCCGGGGTCGCCGGGGCGGCCGGGGCCGCCGCGGGCGTCTACAACATGCCCCTCGCGCTACGCCTCTCCGGCCACCTCGACACCGGCGCGCTGGAAGCCGCCCTCGCCGACGTCGCCGACCGCCACGAGAGCCTGCGCACGGTGTTCCCGGAGACCGATGGCGTTCCGCGGCAGCGGGTGCTGGACGGCCCCGCGGCGCATCCGCCACTGGTGGTCGTCGACCTCCCCGCGGACCAGGTCGAGGCGGAGCTGAGCGCGCACGCCGCCCGAGGCTTCGAGCTCAGCTCCGAACTGCCGTGGCGAGCACGGCTGTTGGTCACCGGGCCCACCGAGTACGTGCTGCTCATCGTGGCCCACCACATCGCGGCCGACGGCTGGTCGATGGGTGTCCTCGCGCGGGACCTCAGTACGGCCTACGCCGCACGTCGGCAGGGCCGGGCGCCGGTCTGGGAGCCGCTGCCGGTGCGGTACGCCGACTTCGCCCTCTGGCAGCGGCGGCTGCTGGGGGAGCGGGGCGACCCGGACAGCCTGCTGAGCGACCAGCTCGCCTACTGGCACGACGCCCTCGCCGACGCGCCGCAGGAACTGGCGCTTCCGGCCGACCGGCCGCGCCCGGCGGTGTCGTCGTACGCGGGCGGCCTGGTCCCCGTACGGATCGACGCCTCCACCCACGCCCGCCTCGTCGGGCTCGCGCAGCGCGGCGGGGCCACGGTGTTCATGGTCGTGCACGCCGCGCTGGCGGCGCTCCTCGCCCGGATGGGCGCGGGCACGGACATCCCCATCGGCACGGCCACCGCGGGCCGTGGCGACGCCGCGCTGGACGGGCTGACCGGCTTCTTCGTCAACACGCTCGTCCTGCGCACCGACCTCGGCGGCGACCCCTCCTTCACCGAACTCCTGGCCCGGGTGCGGGAGACCGACCTGGCCGCGTACGCACACCAGGACGTGCCCTTCGAGCACCTCGTCGAGGACCTCGCGCCGTCGCGCTCGCTGTCCCGCAACCCGCTGTTCCAGGTCATGCTGTCGCTGCGGAACGTCCCGCCCGCGCAGTGGGACCTCCCCGGCCTCCAGGTCCGGCCCACCCCGCCCGGCTCCCTCGCCGCCCGCTTCGATCTCTCCGTCGACCTGTCCGAACACCGCGACGAGGACGGCAGCCCGGCCGGTATCGGCGGCGACATCTTCTACGCCACCGAGCTGTTCGACGAGGCCACCGTCCAGGCCCTGGCCGGGCGGCTGGCAGCGGTGCTGGAACAGATCGCCGCTGACCCCACCGTGCCCCTCAGCCGACTGCGGATCCTCGACCCGGCCGAGCGGGCGACCGTCGTCCAGGACTGGAACCACACGGCCCGGAGCGTGCCGGAGGGCACGCTGGCCGAGCTGTTCGAGGCACAGGTGCGGCGGACCCCCGGTGCCCTGGCCGTCATCGGGGCGGAGCACGGCCTGACGTACGCGGAGCTGGAGGAGCGCGGCAACCGGCTGGCCCACGAGCTGATCGCCCGTGGCATCGGCCCCGAGGACCTGGTCGGCGTGGCCATGGAGCGGTCCGTCGAGCTGATGGCCGTGCTGCTGGCCGTGGTCAAGGCGGGCGCGGGCTATCTGCCCATCGACCCCCGGTATCCGGCGCGGCGGATCGCGTTCATGCTGGCCGACGCCCGGCCGAAGCTGGTGCTGTGCACCGGTGGGACCGAGGACGTGCTGGGCCCCGACACGCCGCCCCGCCTGGTCCTCGATGCCCCGGAAGTGACCGCCGCGCTGGCGACACGCCCGGCCACCGCCCCCGGGAACGCCGACCGCGTCCGGCCACAGCGCCTGGCACACCCCGCGTATGTCATCTACACCTCCGGCTCCACCGGCACCCCGAAGGGCGTCGTGGTCACCCACGGCGGAGTGGGCAGCCTGGCGGCGAGCCACATCTCCCGGTTCGGGTCCGGGCCCGGTGCGCGCGTCCTCCAGTTCGCCTCGCCCAGCTTCGACGCCGCCTTCGCCGAGTTCTGCACCGCCCTGCCCGCCGGGGCCACCCTCGTCATGGCGGACCGGGACATGTTGCCGCCGTACGGGTCGCTGGCCGACGTCGCCGCCGAGTTCGGCGTGACGCACCTGACCGCGCCGCCGTCCGTGCTCGCCGCCGCCGACGAACTGCCCGCCACCGTGACCACCGTCGCGGCCGCGGGCGAGGTGTGCCCGCCCGCGCTGGTGGCACGGCTGGCGCCGGGGCGGCGGATGCTGAACGCGTACGGCCCCACCGAGGCCACCGTCTGCGTCACCCTGAGCGATCCGCTCACCCCGGCCGACGCCGACGCCCCGGTGCCGATCGGACGGCCGCTCGAGAACGGGCAGACGTATGTCCTGGACGAGTTCCTTCAGCCCGTCCCCGCCGGGGTCACGGGAGAGCTCTACCTCGCCGGCCCCGGCCTGGCCCGCGGCTATCTCGGCCGCTCGGCGCTGACCGCCGAGCGCTTCGTGGCCTGCCCGTTCACCGCCGCCGACGAACCCGGCGCCCCCGGCGGGCGGATGTACCGCACCGGAGACCTCGCCCACTGGACCCCCGACGGCCAACTCGTCGTCCTCGGACGGGCCGACACCCAGATCAAGATCCGAGGCTTCCGCGTGGAACCCGGCGAGATCGAGGCCGTCCTCGCCACCCACCCGGCCGTGCGCCGGTCCGCCGTCGTGGTCCGCGAGGACCGCCCCGGGGACCGCCGCCTCGTCGCCTACGTCGTCCACGGCGAGGACGGGGACACGGCCGGACTACGGGAGTACGTGGCGGAACGGCTGCCCGACCATCTCGTCCCGGCCGCCGTGGTGGCGCTCGACTCCCTCCCCGTCACGGTGAACGGCAAGCTCGACCGCGACGCCCTGCCCGCCCCCGACTACGCGGGCCTGACCGGCCGCCGCGCCCCCGCCACCCCCGTCGAAGAGGCGCTGTGCGGGCTGTTCGCCGACGTCCTCGGCCTCGACCAGGTCGGCGTCGACGCGTCGTTCTTCGCACTGGGCGGCGACTCGCTCCAGGCCATGCGGCTGCTCGCCCGGATCCGCGCCGTCCTGGACACCGAGCTGAGCATCCGGCAGCTGTTCGCCGAGCCGACCGTCGCCGGGGTCGCCCACCGGCTCCAGCTCACCAGTGGGGGCCGTGTGCGGCTTCCGCTCACCCCGCAGCCCCGGCCGGAGGTCGTACCGCTGTCGTTCGGGCAGCGGCGCATGTGGTTCGTCAACCAGATGGATGAGGCCCAGGAGGGCGGCGAAGCCGCGTACAACCTGCCACTGCGCTACCGCGTCTCCGGCGACCTCGACCTGCCCGCGCTCGAAACCGCCCTGGGCGACCTCGCCGACCGGCACGAGAGCCTGCGCACGACCTACCCCGAAACGGACGGAGTGCCGCGCCAGCACGTCCTCGAACCCTCGGCCGGGCGCCCGCGCATGGTCGTCCTCGAGACCTCCGCCGACCGGGTCGAGCAGGTGCTCGCCGAGCAGACCGAGGAGCGCTTCGACCTCGGCGCCGACCTCCCGTGGCGGATCCGGCTGCTCAGGACCGGCCCCGCGGAGTACGTCCTGCTGATCGTCGCGCACCACATCGCGGTGGACGGCTGGACGATGGACCTGCTGCTCAGGGACCTGAAAGTGGCGTACACCGCCCGTCGGGAGGGCCGGGCGCCGGTGTGGGAGCCGCTGCCGGTGCAGTACGCCGACTACGCGCTCTGGCAGCGCCGTCTCCTCGGCGACCTGGACACCCCCGACAGCCTGATCAGCGCCCAACTCGACCACTGGCGGCGGGTCCTGGCCGACGCGCCCCAGGAGTTGACACTTCCGGCCGACCGCTCCCGGCCCGCCGTGTCGTCGCACCGTGGCGGCGCGGCCGGGGTACGGATCGACGTGCCCACCCATGCCCGGCTCGTGGAGCTCGCGCGCCGCGGCGACGCCACGATGTTCATGGTCGTTCACGCGGCGCTGGCGCTGCTGCTGTCGCGGATGGGTGCGGGGAAGGACCTTCCGATCGGCACGGCGGTCGCGGGGCGCGGCGACGCGGCGTTGGACGGGCTGGCCGGCTTCTTCGTCAACACGCTGGTCCTGCGGACCGATGTGAGCGGCGACCCGACCTTCGCGGAGCTGCTGGCCCGGGTGCGGGAGACCGACCTGGCCGCCTACGCACACCAGGACCTGCCCTTCGAGCACCTGGTCGAGGAACTCAACCCCACCCGCTCACTGGCCCGGCACCCGCTGTTCCAGGTGATGCTCTCCGTACAGACGATGCCGCCCCAGGAGTGGGAGCTGCCGGGCGTCGAGGTACGGCCGATGACACCCGGGGCCGCGGCGGCCCGGGTCGACCTGTCGCTGACCCTGGCCGAACACCGGGACGGCGAGGGCAACCCGGTGGGGATCGACGGCGATCTGCTGTATGCCACGGACCTCTTCGACGAGCCCACCGCGCACGCGATGGCGGACCGGCTGGTGCGGGTGCTGGAGCAGGTCGCCTCGGATCCGGCGGCTCGGGTGAGTGAGGTCGAGGTGCTGGGGTGTGGGGAACGGGCGCGGGTGGTGGAGGAGTGGAACGCCACTGACCGGGTTGCGCCGGTGGGGCCGTTGGGTGAGTTGTTCGACGAGCGGGCTGAGCTGTCGCCGGGTGCGATGGCGGTGGTGGGTGCGGGTGGTGAGGAGTGGTCGTACGCGGAGCTTCGGGATCGGTCGGACCGGGTGGCCGGGGTGCTGGCCGCGCGGGGTGTGGGGCGCGGTGACCTGGTCGCGGTGGTCCTGGAGCGGTCGGTGGATGTGGTGGCGGTGTTGTTGGGGGTGGTGAAGGCGGGGGCGGGGTTTGTGCCGGTGGATCCGGCGTATCCGGTGGAGCGGGTCGGGTGGATGGTCGAGGACTCGGCGCCTGCGCTCGTCGTGTGCTCGGAGGGGACTCGGGGGTTGGTTCCGGCCGGGGTGGAGTGCTTGGTGTGGGATCCGTCTGCGGAGGGTGAATCGGCGCCCGCGGTGTCCGTGGATCTCGATGATGTGGCGTATGTGATCTATACGTCGGGTTCGACGGGGCGGCCGAAGGGTGTGGTGGTGACGCATCGTGGTATTGGGAATTTGGCGGCTGCGCAGATTGAGCGGTTTGCGGTGGGTGCTGATGCGCGGGTGTTGCAGCTGGCGTCGTTGAGCTTTGACGCCGCGGTGTCGGAGATGTGTATGGCGTTGCTTTCGGGTGCCGCGTTGGTGATGGCGGGTGCGGACAGGTTGCCGCCGAAGCGGTCGTTGAGTGAGGTGGTGGCGGAGTTCGGTGTCACGCATGTGACCGTCCCTCCGTCGGTGCTGGCGACGGTGGAGGAGCTGCCGGAGAGTCTGCGGACGCTGGTGGTGGCGGGTGAGGTGTGCCCGCCGTCGTTGGTGGAGCGGTGGGCGCCGGGGCGGCGGATGGTCAATGGGTACGGGCCGACCGAGACGACCGTGTGCGCGACGATGAGCGCGCCCCTGGAGCCGTCCGGCCCGGTGCCGATCGGCCGTCCGATCGCCAATACCGCCGTCTACGTACTGGACGAGCGACTGCGGCCGGTCCCCGTGGGGGTGCTGGGTGAGCTGTACGTCGCGGGTCCGGGCTTGGCACGTGGCTATCTCGGTCGTCCCGGGCTGACGTCGGAGCGCTTCGTCGCGTGTCCGTTCACCGGCGGGCGGATGTATCGCACCGGCGACCTCGCCAAGTGGACCGGGGACGGCCAACTCGTCTTCGGTGGCCGGGCCGACGACCAGGTCAAGGTGCGTGGCTTCCGCGTCGAACCCGGCGAGATCGAGGCGGTTCTCGCCGGTCATCGGAGTGTCGGCCAGGCTGCCGTGGTCGTACGGGAGGACCGTCCCGGCGACAAGCGGCTCGTGGCGTATGTCGTCCCCGATGGGGATGTGGATACTGCCGGGCTGCGGGAGTACGTGGCCGAGCGCCTGCCGGACCACATGGTCCCCGCCGCCGTCGTCGCCCTGGACGCCCTCCCGGTCACCGTCAACGGCAAGCTGGACCGCGCCGCCCTCCCCGCCCCCGACTTCACCGACGCGGCCGAGGGGCGCGGTCCGGCCACTCCCACCGAAGAGATCCTCAGCAGTCTTTACGGCGAGGTCCTCGGCTTGGAGTGGGTCGGCGCCGACGTCTCCTTCTTCGAACTGGGCGGCGACTCCCTGCTCGCCATGCGGCTCATCGCCCGCATCCGCGCCGTCCTCGACGCGGAGGTCAGCATCGGCGATCTGTTCGCCACCCCCACCGTCGCAGGCGTCGCCCAGCTGGTGGGCGAACTCGGGGGCGAGTCCCGGGCGCCGCTGGTGGCGCGGCCGCGGCCCGAGACGCTGTCGCTGTCGTTCGAGCAGCAGCGGATGTGGTTCCTCAACCGGCTCGAGACCGCCGGCGAGGGGGCCGCGTACAACCTCCCCCTGGCCCTTCGGCTCTCCGGCGACCTCGACATCCCCGCGCTCGAAGCCGCCCTCGGCGATGTCGCCGACCGGCATGAGAGCCTGCGCACGGTCTTCCCGGAGACCGCGGGCGTCGCCCGCCAGCAGGTTCTGCACGGCGCGGCGGGCCGTCCCTCGCTGACGGTGGTGCACACCGCCGCGGACGATGTGCCCGCGCAGCTCGCGGCGTACGCGAACCAGCCGTTCGATGTCCGACGCGAACTGCCGTGGCGGGTACGGCTCTTGGTGACCGGCCCGGCCGAGTACGTCCTCATGGGCGCCGTCCACCACATCGCCGCCGACGGCTGGTCGATGGGCATCCTCGCGGGCGACATCGGCACGGCCTATGCGGCCCGGCGCGCGGGCCGACTGCCCGGGTGGGAGCCCCTGCCGGTGCAGTACGGGGACTACGCCCTGTGGCAGCGTGAGGTGCTGGGCGACCTCGGCGATCCGCGGAGTGTGATCAGCGGGCAGCTGGACTACTGGCGGCAGGCGCTCGCCGGTGTCCCGCAGGAGCTGGACCTGCCGACCGACCGGCCCCGACCTGCGGTGTCCTCCTTCGCCGGTGGCGAAATGCCGTTCGAGGTGAACGCGGAGACCCACGCCCGGCTTGTGGAGCTGGCCCAACGCGGCCGGGCGACGATGTTCATGGTGATGCACACGGCGCTGGCGGTCGTGCTGTCGCGGATGGGTGCGGGTACGGACATCCCCATCGGCACGGCGACGGCGGGCCGTGGTGACGCGGCGCTGGACGGGCTGGCCGGGTTCTTCATCAACACCCTGGTGCTGCGCACCGATCTGAGTGGCGACCCGTCGGTCACCGAACTGCTGGCCCGGGTGCGGGAGACCGATCTGGCCGCGTACGCGCATCAGGACGTGCCGTTCGAGCGGTTGGTCGAGGATCTCAACCCCACCCGTTCGCTGGGCCGGCACCCGCTGTTCCAGGTGTCGCTCACCATGCAGAACCTGCCGCAGGGCCGTCGCCCGTGGGAGCTGGCCGGGCTCGAGGTGAGCGGTCTCCCGGCCGCCTCTCCGGCAGCCCGGTTCGATCTGTCGGCGACGGTGGCCGAGCGCCGCGACGAGGAGGGAGCGCCGACGGGGCTGATGGGCTCGCTGTTGTATGCGACGGATCTGTTTGACGAAGAGACCGTGCGGTTGTTGGCGGGGCGGTTGGTGCGGGTGTTGGAGCAGGTGGCGGCTGATCCTGGGGTGCGGGTCAGTGAGGTTGATGTGTTGGGGGAGGGTGAGCGTTCGCGGGTGGTGGGGGAGTGGAATGCCACGGAGTGTTCGGTGTCCGGGGTGTCGTTGGTGGAGTTGTTCGCGGCGCGGGTGGCTGCTTGTCCGGATGCGGTGGCGGTGGTGGGTGCGGGTGGTGAGGAGTGGTCGTACGCGGAGCTTGGGGTGCGTGCGGATCGGGTGGCGGGTGGGTTGGCTGCGCGGGGTGTGGGGCGTGGTGATCTGGTGGGTGTGGTGATGGAGCGGTCGGTGGAGTTGGTGGCGGTGTGGCTGGGTGTGTTGAGGGTGGGGGCGGGGTTTGTGCCGGTGGATGTGGGGTGGCCGGTGGCGCGGCGGGGGTTGGTGTTGGGGCAGGTGGGTTTGGTGGTGGCGGATGGGGGTCTTGGGGTGCCGGGTGCGGTGGTGGTGGATGAGTTGTTGGGTGGGTCGGAGGGTGCGCCGGAGGTGGTGGTTTCGGCTGGGGATGTGGCGTATGTGATGTTCACGTCGGGGTCGACGGGTGTGCCGAAGGGTGTGGCGGTCAGTCATGGTGCGGTGGCGGCGTTGGTGGTGGATGGGTGTTGGAGTGCGGCGGCGCGGGGTCGGGTGTTGTTGCATGCGCCGCATGCGTTTGATGCGGCGGTGTTTGAGGTGTGGGTGCCGCTGGTGAGCGGTGGTCGGGTGGTGGTGGCGCCGCCGGGTCGGGTGGATGCGGCGGTGTTGGCGGGTTTGGTGAGGGCGTATGGGTTGACGGCTGTGCATGTGACGGCTGGTTTGTTCGGTGTGTTGGCGGAGGAGTCGCCGGAGTGTTTGTCGGGGTTGGCTGAGGTGCTGACGGGTGGCGATGTGGTGCCCGCGGGTGCGGTTGCTCAGGTGAAGGCCGCTTGCCCGGGGATTGTGGTGCGGCATCTTTACGGTCCGACCGAGGCCACGTTGTGTGCTACGACGTATCCGGTGGCTCCTGAGGCGGTGGCTCCGGCGGTGTTGCCGATCGGTCGGCCGCGCGACAACACCAAGGCGTTCGTCCTCGACGAGCACCTCAATCCCGTCCCGGTCGGGGTGAGGGGCGAGCTCTATCTCGCCGGAGCGGGACTCGCCCGTGGGTACACGGGACACCCTCGTCTCACGGCGGAGCGCTTCGTGGCGTGTCCGTTCGCGGCTGGGCGGATGTATCGCACGGGTGATCTGGCGCGGTGGACGGCCGATGGTGAGCTGGTGTTCGCGGGTCGAGTGGATGAGCAGGTGAAGATCCGTGGTTTCCGGGTGGAGCCGGGTGAGGTCGAAGCTGTGCTCGCCGCGCACGAGAGCGTGGGCCAGGTCGCGGTCGTTGTGCGTGAGGACCGGCAGGGTGACAAGCGCCTGGTGGCCTACGTCGTACGCGGTGGCGACGGCGGGAGTGGCCTGACCGGGCTGCGGGAGTACCTGGCCGAGCGGCTGCCCGAGTACATGGTCCCGGCGGCCGTGATGGCCATTGACACCCTCCCCGTCACCGCCAACGGCAAGCTGGACCGCACCGCGCTCCCCGCCCCGGAGTTCGGCGGCGCCACCGGGCGCGGCCCCGCCACCCCGGTCGAGGAGATCGTGGCCGGGGTCTTCGGCGAGGTGCTCGGGCTGGACTGGGTGGACGCGGAGGCGTCCTTCTTCGAGCTGGGCGGCGACTCCCTGCTCGCCATGCGGCTCATCGCCCGTATCCGCGCCGTCCTGGAGGCGGAGCTCACCATCGGGGAGCTCTTCGCCGCCTCCTCGGCAGCCGGCGTGGCGCGGCTGGTGGACGCGGCGACCGGCCAGACCCACGCCGCACTGACGGCGCGGCCCCGGCCGGAGGTGTTGCCGCTGTCGTTCGAGCAGCAGCGCATGTGGTTCCTCAACCAGCTCGAGGGCGCGGGCGAGGGGGCGGCGTACAACCTCCCCCTGGCCTTGCGGATGTCCGGCGAACTGGACCTCGCGGCGCTGGAGGCCGCGCTGGGTGATGTCGCCGACCGGCATGAGAGCCTGCGCACGATCTACCCGGCGAGCGACGGCGTTCCGCGTCAACAGGTACTCGAAGCCGCCGCGGGCAGGCCGCCGCTGGTCGTGGTGGACACCACCGAGGACGAGATCGATGACGCCCTCACGGCCCACGTCAGCCGCGGCTTCGACGTCAGCGTCGACCTGCCCTGGCGGATCCGGCTGCTCAGGACCGGCCCCACGGACTACATCCTGCTGATCGTGGCGCACCACATCGCGGTGGACGGCTGGTCGATGGGCGTACTCGCGCAGGACCTGGAGACCGCCTACACCGCCCGCCACCAGGGCCGACTCCCGGGCTGGGAGCCCCTGCCGGTGCAGTACGCGGACTACGCGCTCTGGCAGCGTGAGGTGCTGGGCGATCTCGGCGATCCGCGGAGTGTGATCAGCGGGCAGCTGGACCACTGGCGGCGGACGCTCGCCGGCGCGCCCGAGGAGCTCGACCTGCCGACCGACCGGCCCCGACCGGCCACGCCGACGTTCCACGGGCGCACTCTGCCGGTGGAGGTGGGCGCGGAGACCCACGCCCGGCTGGTGGAGCTGGCGCGGCGCGGCCGGGCGACGATGTTCATGGTCGTCCACGCGGCGCTGGGGGTTCTGCTGTCGCGGATGGGTGCGGGTACGGACATCCCCATTGGCACGGCGACGGCGGGCCGTGGTGACGCGGCGCTGGACGGGCTGGCCGGTTTCTTCGTCAACACGCTGGTGCTGCGCACCGATCTGACCGCCGACCCGGGTTTCGACGAGTTGCTGGCGCGGGTGCGGGAGACCGATCTTGCGGCGTACGCGCATCAGGATGTGCCGTTCGAGCGGCTGGTCGAAGACCTCAACCCGACCCGGTCGCTTTCCCGAAACCCGCTGTTCCAGATCACGCTCGTCCTCCAGAACCTGCCCGCGTCCCAGGGCGGGTGGAATCTGCCGGGGTTGCGGGTCGGGCCGCTGGAGGCGACCTCGCAGGAGTCCACCGCGAAGTTCGACCTGTCGTTGACCCTGGCCGAACGCAGGGACGACGAAGGCGATCCGGCCGGACTCGTGGGTGGGCTGTTGTATGCGACGGATCTGTTTGACGAAGAGACCGTGCGGTTGTTGGCGGGGCGGTTGGTGCGGGTGTTGGAGCAGGTGGCGGCTGATCCTGGGGTGCGGGTCAGTGAGGTTGATGTGTTGGGGGAGGGTGAGCGTTCGCGGGTGGTGGGGGAGTGGAATGCCACGGAGTGTTCGGTGTCCGGGGTGTCGTTGGTGGAGTTGTTCGCGGCGCGGGTGGCTGCTTGTCCGGATGCGGTGGCGGTGGTGGGTGCGGGTGGTGAGGAGTGGTCGTACGCGGAACTTGGGGTGCGTGCGGATCGGGTGGCGGGTGGGTTGGCTGCGCGGGGTGTGGGGCGTGGTGATCTGGTGGGTGTGGTGATGGAGCGGTCGGTGGAGTTGGTGGCGGTGTGGCTGGGTGTGTTGAGGGTGGGGGCGGGGTTTGTGCCGGTGGATGTGGGGTGGCCGGTGGCGCGGCGGGGGTTGGTGTTGGGGCAGGTGGGTTTGGTGGTGGCGGATGGGGGTCTTGGGGTGCCGGGTGCGGTGGTGGTGGATGAGTTGTTGGGTGGGTCGGAGGGTGCGCCGGAGGTGGTGGTTTCGGCTGGGGATGTGGCGTATGTGATGTTCACGTCGGGGTCGACGGGTGTGCCGAAGGGTGTGGCGGTCAGTCATGGTGCGGTGGCGGCGTTGGTGGTGGATGGGTGTTGGAGTGCGGCGGCGCGGGGTCGGGTGTTGATGCATGCGCCGCATGCGTTTGATGCGGCGGTGTTTGAGGTGTGGGTGCCGCTGGTCAGTGGCGGGCAGGTGATTGTCGCACCGCCGGGCCGGGTGGACGCGACGGGGCTGGCGCGTTTGGTGAAGGTGCATGGGTTGACGGCTGTGCATGTGACGGCTGGTTTGTTCGGTGTGTTGGCGGAGGAGTCGCCGGAGTGTTTGTCGGGGTTGGCGGAGGTGCTGACGGGTGGCGATGTGGTGCCCGCGGGTGCGGTTGCTCAGGTGAAGGCCGCTTGCCCGGGGATTGTGGTGCGGCATCTTTACGGTCCGACCGAGGCCACGTTGTGTGCCACGACGTATCCGGTGGCTCCTGAGGCGGTGGCTCCGGCGGTGTTGCCGATCGGTCGGCCGCGCGACAACACCAAGGTGTTCGTCCTCGATGAATACCTCAATCCCGTACCCCCGGGCGTCAACGGCGAGCTCTATCTCGCGGGCGCCGGGCTCGCTCATGGCTATCTCGGTCGGCCAGGGCTGTCGGCGGAGCGCTTCGTGGCGTGTCCGTTCACGGGTGGGCGGATGTATCGCACGGGTGATCTGGCGCGGTGGACGGCCGATGGTGAGCTGGTGTTCGCGGGTCGGGCGGATGAGCAGGTGAAGATCCGTGGTTTCCGGGTGGAGCCGGGTGAGGTCGAAGCAGTGCTCGCCGCGCACGAGAGCGTGGGCCAGGTCGCGGTCGTCGTGCGTGAGGACCGGCAGGGTGACAAGCGCCTGGTGGCCTACGTCGTACGCGGCGGTGACGGCGGGAGTGGCCTGACCGGGCTGCGGGAGTACCTGGCCGAGCGGCTGCCCGAGTACATGGTCCCGACCGCCCTGGTCCCCCTCGACACCCTCCCCGTCACCGCCAACGGCAAGCTGGACCGCGCCGCCCTCCCCGCCCCCGACTTCGCCGCCACCATCTCCGGCCGGGGCCCGGCCACGCCGGCCGAGGAGATCCTTTGCGGGCTGTTCGGCGAGGTACTGGGCCTGGAGCGGGTCGGCGCCGAGGACTCGTTCTTCGAGCTCGGCGGCGACTCCCTGCTCGCCATGCGGCTCATCGCCCGCATCCGGGCGGTGCTGGACACCGACATCGGGATCGGCAAGCTGTTCACGGAGCCGACGGTGGCCGGGGTCGCCCGGCTGCTCGACGCGGGCCAGGACGGCGCCACCCGGGCCGCGCTGACGGCGCGGCCCCGGCCGGAGGTGCTGCCGCTCTCGTACGCCCAGCAGCGGATGTGGTTCCTCAACCGCCTCGAAGGCGTCGGCGAAGGCGCGGGCTACAACCTGCCCCTGGCGCTGCGGATATCGGGAGACCTGGACATCGCCGCTCTGGAGGCCGCGCTGGGTGATGTCGCCGACCGGCACGAGAGCCTGCGCACGATCTTCCCGGAGATGGACGGTGAGCCCCGGCAGCGGGTGCTCGAGGGCGAGGCGGGCCGACCGCCGCTGATCGTCGTGGAGGCCACACCGGAAGAACTCGGCGCGACACTCGCGGCGCAATCCGGGCGCGGCTTCGAGCTGAGCGCCGATCTGCCGTGGCGCATCCGGCTGTTGGCGACGGGGCCCATGGAGTACGTACTGCTGATCGTGGCGCACCACATCGCGGTGGACGGCTGGTCGATGGGCGTGCTGGCGCGGGACATCGGCGTGGCGTACGCCGCCCGTCGGGCGGGCGACGCGCCGGGATGGCAGCCGCTGCCGGTGCAGTACGCGGACTACGCGCTCTGGCAGCGCGAGGTGCTGGGCGATATAGAGGACCCGGACAGCGTGATCAGCGGCCAGCTGGACTACTGGCGCGCGGCCCTGGCCGACGCCCCCCAGGAGCTGACGCTGCCGACCGACCGGCCGCGACCGCCCGCGTCGTCCTTCCGCGGCGGCACGGTACCCCTGCGCGTGGACGCCGAGACCCACGCCCGGCTGGTGGCGGCCGCCCAGCAGGGCAACGCCACCATGTTCATGGTCGCCCAGGCCGCACTGGCCGTGCTGCTGGCCCGGCTGGGTGCGGGCACGGACATCCCCATCGGCACCGCGATCGCGGGCCGTGGCGACGCGGCCATGGACGCCCTGGCCGGGTTCTTCGTCAACACGCTGGTCTTGCGGACGGACGTCAGCGCCGACCCGACGTTCAACGAGGTGCTGGCGCGGGTGCGGGAGACCGATCTGGCCGCGTACGCGCATCAGGACGTGCCCTTCGAGCGGCTGGTGGATGTGCTGAGCCCGGAACGGTCGCTGGCCCGCAACCCCTTGTTCCAGGTCATGCTGGCGCTCCAGAGCGCCGCGCCGGAGAGCTGGGAGCTGCCCGGCCTGGAGGTCGGCACGCTGCCGTCGACCGCGGACCCCGTGGCCCGCTTCGACCTGTCGGTGACGCTGATCGAGCACCGTGATGGGGTGGGGGCGCCGGCGGGGTTGGGCGGGGCGTTGTTGTTTGCGGTGGATTTGTTCGATGAGGGTACGGCGCGGGGGTTGGTTGAGCGGTTGGTGCGGGTGTTGGAGGCGGTGGCGGCGGATCCGGGGGTGCGGGTCAGTGAGATTGATGTGTTGGGGGAGGTGGAGCGGTCGCGGGTGGTGGCGGAGTGGAATGCCACTGAGACCACATTGTCTGGCGGTTCGATGGTGGAGCGGTTTGAGGGGCGGGTTGCGGCGGCGCCGGATGTGGTGGCGGTGCGGTGTGGTGGTGAGGCTCTGTCGTATGGGGAGTTGGATCGGCGGGCGAATCGGTTGGCGCGGTTGTTGTGC
>NZ_BAAAIF010000111.1:0-19681 GCF_039525925.1 Streptomyces javensis
CTTCAGCCAGTTCACCCTGTGGCTCGGCGCCAACCTCCAGATCACCGCCGTCGTGACCGGGGCCCTGGCCGTGGCGGTCTCCGGCAGCGGGGCGGAGAGAATGGCCGCGATCTCCGGGCGCGGCTCGGAGACCGGCGCACAGGGCCCGGGAAGCTCCTTGGCGCGCACCGCCCGGGTGATCCAGGCGCGGTCCAGGACGCGCCGCTCATCGGCCTCGGCCACGAGGTCCTCGGACTGGTTGTAGTCGCCGTCGGCGGCCTGCACCGCCCAGAGGTGGACGGCGACGCCGTGCTCCTTGGCCGACATCAGCCCGGGCAGCAGATCCCCGTCGCCGGTGACGAGGACGATGTCGGAGCAGGCCCGGTTGCGGGCGAGTTCGGTGAGCTCGGCGTGCATGGCGGCGTCCACGCCCTTCTGGGCCCAGCGGCCGTCGCTGCGGGTGAGCGCGCCGAGTCGCACGGTCACCCGGGGCATCACCCGCAGCCTCCGGTGCTCGGGCTGGGGCACGCGGTCGGGGGCGCCGTCGAACCAGTAGATCCGCAGCAGCGGACGTTCCGTCTCGGCCTCGGCCCGCTCCCGCAGGCCCTGGATGAGGGTCGCGTGGTCGACGGAGATGCGCGATCGGGCGGGCTCCCCGGCCAGCAGGCTCGCGGCGGCGCCCAGCAGGTACCCGGCGTCCACCAGGACGACGCAGCGGTCCACGTTCCACCCTCTTCCCTGACGAATCCAGTCCTCGGTCGCCCCCCGCGCACAGCCGTCCCCGGATGTGGTCTTTCGGCTTTCCTTCGAGTCTGCCCGACCGTGCGGGGGTTATCAGTCCGAACTGGATCACCGGCGTGGCGGATACGGCCTACCCGCCAAGACCCTCCTTCTCACTCACCGTAATTGCCCGAAATGCACGGGTCACCGCGGCATGTCACTGTTCTTCCCGAAGGGCTTCTTCCGAAGGGCGTCTCCCGGAGGACCCTTCACCGGGGGGCTGATCCCAACTGGAGGAACACCACCATGGGCAAGAACAAGAACCGCGATCGCAAGCAGCAGCAGGAGCGGCGTCAGGAGCGGGGCATGGCCGACCGCCCCGCCGACCAGCAGTCCTCGATGGACGCGCAGTCGCAGGCGATGCGGTCGGAGGGCAGCCCCTCGACGCCGCGCAAGGACCGGCAGAAGAGCTTCGGCCACAACTGACGCACCGCGCACCGGCGCTGGGCCACCGCGGTGGCAGGCCGTGTGACATGGCCCCAGGGGCGCGCCCGACACGGGCGCGCCCCTGGTGCGTTCGTTCTCGCCGGGCCACCGCTCGGGTCGGGGCCGGGCGGTCACTGCCTCCTCAGGGCCGGGCCGTCACCCGGCCAGGCAGGACGCTCCCAACAGCACCTTGAGATCGCCGAAGAGCGCCGGGTCGGCGGTGACACGGTGCCGGTCGAGCCGCAGCACGGTGGTCTTCCGCGCCCCCTGGAGCTTGATCCGCACCTCCGTGGAGCCGCGGTGGTGGGTGAGCACCTCGCCCAGCTTCTCGACCAGCGGCGGGGTGACCTTGACCGTGGGAATGGTGATCGTCACGGGCGCGTTGGCACCCGCCTCGGACAGATCGGGGACCATCAGCTCCATGGCGACCAGCCGGGGCACGTCCTCGCGCTTGTCCAGCCGCCCCTTGACGAAGACGACCACGTCCTCGATCAGCTGGGTGGAGACCAGCTGATAGGTGGCCGGGAAGAACATGCACTCGATGGAGCCGGCCAGGTCCTCCACGGTGGCGATGGCCCAGGCGTTGCCCTGTTTGGTCATCTTGCGCTGGAGGCCGGAGATGATGCCGCCGATGGTGACGATCGCGCCGTCCGCGTGCTCACCGCCGGTGAGCGCGGAGATCGCGGCATCCGCCTTCTCGTTCAGCACATGCTCGATGCCGAACAGCGGATGGTCGGAGACATACAGGCCCAGCATCTCCCGCTCCTGGGCCAGCAGGTAGGTCTTGTCCCATTCGACGTCCGCGAACTCGACGTCGAGCCCGAAGCCGGGCCCGTCGCCGTCCCCGCTGTCGCCGCCCATGCCGCCGAAGAGGTCGAACTGCCCCTCGGCCTCCTTGCGCTTGACGGCGACCACATTGTCGATCAGGGCTTCGTAGTGCGCCGTGAGCCCCTTACGGGTGTGGCCCATCTCGTCGAAGGCGCCCGCCTTGATCAGCGATTCGGTGGTGCGCTTGTTGCAGACGACCGCCTCGACCTTGTCCAGGTAGTCCGGGAACGAGGTGTACTTCCCCTTGGCCTTGCGGCCGCGGATGATCGCATCCACCACGTTCTGACCGACGTTCCGGACCGCGGTGAGACCGAAGAGGATCACATCATCACCCTGGGCGGTGAAGTTGGCCTCGGACTCATTGACGTTGGGCGGCAGCACCTTGATACCCATGCGGCGGCATTCGTTCAGATAGACCGCCGACTTGTCCTTGTCGTCGCGGACCGAGGTGAGCAGCGCCGCCATGTACTCGGCGGGGTAGTTGGCCTTGAGGTACGCGGTCCAGTAGGTGACCAGGCCGTACGCGGAGGAGTGCGCCTTGTTGAACGCGTATCCGGCGAACGGGACCAGGACGTCCCACACCGCCTGGATGGCCTCGTCGGAGTAGCCGCGCTCGCGGCAGCCCTTCTGGAAGGGCACGAACTCCTTGTCGAGGACCTCCTGCTTCTTCTTGCCCATCGCGCGGCGCAGCAGGTCGGCCTGTCCGAGCGAGTACCCCGCGAGCACCTGGGCGGCCTTCTGCACCTGCTCCTGGTACACGATGAGGCCGTAGGTGATGCCCAGGACCTCCTTGAGCGGCTCCTCCAGCTCGGGGTGGATCGGGGTGATCTCCTGCTGGCCGTTCTTCCGCAGCGCGTAGTTGATGTGCGAGTTCATGCCCATCGGGCCCGGCCGGTAGAGGGCCGAGACGGCGGAGATGTCCTCGAAGTGGTCGGGCTTCATCATGCGCAGCAGGGAGCGCATCGGGCCGCCGTCGAACTGGAAGACGCCCAGGGTGTCACCGCGGCAGAGCAGTTCGAAGGTCTTGGGGTCGTCCAGGGACAGATCGAGCAGCTTGAGGTCGACGCCCTTGTTGGCGCGCACCATCTTGACGGCGTCGTCCATGATGGTGAGGTTGCGCAGGCCGAGGAAGTCCATCTTCAGCAGGCCGAGCGACTCACAGGTGGGGTAGTCCCACTGGGTCACGACCTGGCCGTCGTTCTTCGGCGAGAAGACCGGCACATGGTCGGTGACCGTCTCGCTGGACATGATCACACCGGCCGCGTGCACGCCCATCTGCCGGACCAGGCCCTCGATTCCGCGCGCGGTGTCGATGACCTTCTTCACATCCGGCTCGTTCTCGTACATCCCGCGCACCTCGCCCGCCTCGCTGTAGCGGGGGTGCTTCTCGTCGGTGATGCCGGAGAGCGGGATGCCCTTGCCGAGGACGTCGGCGGGCATGGCCTTGGTGATGCGGTCGCCCATCGCGTACGGATAGCCGAGCACGCGGGCGGAGTCCTTGATGGCGTTCTTGGCCTTGATGGTGCCGTAGGTGCCGATCTGGGCGACCTTGTCGGCACCGTATTTCTCGGTCACATACCGGATGACCTCACCGCGCCTGCGCTCGTCGAAGTCGATGTCGACATCGGGCATGGACACACGCTCGGGGTTGAGGAACCGCTCGAAGATCAGCCCGTGCTCGACCGGGTCGAGGTCGGTGATGCCCATCGCGTACGAGACGATCGAACCGGCCGCGGAACCACGGCCGGGGCCGACCGCGATGCCGTTGTTCTTGGCCCACATGATGAAGTCCGCGACCACGAGGAAGTAGCCCGGGAACCCCATCTGGATGATGACGTCCATCTCGTACTCGGCGAGCTTCTGCCGGTCCTCGGGGACGCCGCCGGGGAAGCGGCGGGCCATCCCCTTCTTGACCTCCTCCTGGAACCAGGTGACCTCGGTGTACCCCTCCGGCACGTCGAACCGCGGCATCAGGTCGCGCTTCTCGAACCAGCCGGTGTTGTCGATCTGCTCGGCCACCAGGAGGGTGTTGCGGCACCCCTCCTGCCAGGCGTCCGAGGAGTCGATGGCGTACATCTCGTCGGTGGACTTGAGGTAGTAGCCGGTGCCGTCGAAGCGGAAGCGGTCCGGGTCGGAGAGGTTCTTGCCGGTCTGGACGCACAGCAGCGCGTCGTGCGCCGCTGACTCGCGGGAGTAGGTGTAGTGCGAGTCATTGGTGACCAGCGGCGGGATGTCCAGCTTCTTGCCGATCTCCAGCAGCCCGTCCCGGACCCGGCGCTCGATCTCGATGCCGTGGTCCATCAGCTCCAGGAAGTACCGGTCCTTGCCGAAGATGTCCTGGTACTCGGAGGCGGCCTTGAGTGCCTCGTCGAACTGGCCGAGCCGCAGCCGGGTCTGGAGCTCGCCCGAGGGGCAGCCGGTGGAGGCGATCAGGCCCTCGGACCACTGGGCGATGGTCTCCTTGTCCATCCGCGGCCACTTGACGAAGTAACCCTCCATATAGGCGTCCGAGGAGAGCCGGAAGAGGTTGTGCAGACCGGTCTTGTTCGACGCCCAGATGGTCTTGTGGGTGTAACCACCGGAGCCGGAGACGTCATCGCGCTTCTGGTGCGGCTGGCCCCACTGCACCCGCCGCTTGTAGCGCCGCGACTCGGGGGCCACATACGCCTCGATGCCGATGATCGGGGTGATCCCCGCGCCCATCGCCTGCTGGTAGAAGTCGTACGCGCCGTGGAGGTTGCCATGGTCGGTCATGGCGATGTGGGTCATGCCCATCTCATTGCACGCGTTGAACATGTCCTTGAGCCGCGCCGCACCGTCCAGCAGCGAGTACTGGGTGTGGACATGCAGGTGCGTGAAGGGCGGCTTGGTCACGGTGGAAGACCTCCGGCGAACAATCGATGACGGGACGGCGAGACAGCTCCGAAGGTTACCCCTCCGCACTGACAGGAGCCGGGCACTCGCGAGTAGCCTCGGGCGTTGATCCCGACGGGTCATCCGGTCTTCCCGCGCAGCCGGCGAGACGGAACATACCCTGTCGTATCTGCCCCACCGATCACTTCCCTCATGCCCCAGGAGGCGTTCCGCGATGTCGACCCAGCAGACCCAGGCGGAACAGCGCGGCGAGCACATCCTCGCCGTATTCGACACCGCCTTCGGCGAGCTGCTCGCCGCCGACCCGGCCGCCTTCCGCGTCAAGTTCCGGAAGATGGCCGCCTCGGCGTTCGCGTTCTACCGCGGCACCGCCTGCCTGTTCTATTCCGATGTGGAGCGGGAGCGCTCCGGCGGGCCGTACCTGGACGACCGCACCAGCCGGGTGTGGATCCACGGCGACCTCCACGCCGAGAACTTCGGCACCTACATGGACGCCAACGGCCGGCTGATCTTCAATGTGAACGACTTCGACGAGGCGTACGTCGGCCCCTTCACCTGGGACCTCAAGCGCTTCGCCGCCTCCGTGGCGCTCATCGGCTACACGAAGGCGCTCAGCGACGAGAAGATCACCGAGCTGGTGCGGACGTACGCCGGGGCCTACCGCGAGCGCGTCCACGCCCTGGCCACCGGCGCCAAGAACGACGAGGTGCCGCCCTTCACCCTGGAGACCGCGGAGGGCCCGCTGCTGGACGCGCTGCGGGACGCCCGCTCGCTGACCCGCTTCGGGCTGCTGGACTCCATGACCGAGATCCGCGACTTCGAGCGCCGCTTCGCGGCCGGCGGCGGGTCCATCGAGCTGGACGCGGCCACCCGCTACAAGGTCCTGGCCGCCTTCGACGGCTATCTGGAGACACTCCCCGAGTCCAGTCTCTCGCGCCCGGACTCCTACCGCGTCAAGGACGTGGTGGGCCGCCGGGGCATCGGCATCGGCAGCGCCGGGCTCCCCTCGTACAACATCCTTCTGGAGGGCAACAGCGACGCCCTGGAGAACGATGTGGTGATCTACATGAAGCAGGGGCAGACCCCGGCGGTCTCCCGGCACATCACCGATGAGCGGGTGCGGTCCTACTTCCACCACGAGGGCCACCGCACGGTGATCTCCCAGCGCGCGCTCCAGGCCCACGCCGACCCGTGGCTGGGCTGGACCGAGCTGGACGGGGCGGGGCAGCTGGTGGCCGAGGTGTCGCCGTACGCGGTGGACCTGGACTGGTCCGACATCGACGACCCGGCCGAGATCGCGGCGGTCGTGGCCGACCTGGGCCGGGCCACGGCCACCATGCACGCGGCCGCGGACGACCAGAGCGGCCACTCGCTGGTGCCGTTCTCCACCGAGCGCGCCATCGACGCGGTGATCGCCGCCGACGAGGACGGCTTCGCCGAGCTCCTGGTGGACTTCGCGCACTCCTACGGTGCCCGCGCCCGGGCCGATCACCAGATCTTCGTGGACCTCTTCCGCAACGGCCGTATCCCCGGCCTCTGATCGCATCCCCGGGAGCGCACGCCCCCAGGGCCGTTGATCTCCACCCCGGCCATGACCGGGGTGGACTCGCCCCCCTATCGTTGACGTTCATGTGGCCTGGACAGCAGCCGCCGGGGGGCGAGCGAGACCCGCAGCAGAATCCGTACCAGCAGCCGGGTCAGCCGCCGCCCCCGGCTCAGCCTCCGGGCTTCCCGCCCGCTCCGCCGCCGCCCCAGGGCCCGCCGCCCGGGCCGGGTGGCGGGCCCTGGGGCGGCGCTCCCGGCCCGGCGGACCGGCAGCGCAAGGGCGGCCTTACGGCCGTCATCGCGGTGACGGCCGCCGCCGCTGTGTTCGCGGGCGTCCTCGTGTTCACGGATGACGACAAGGGTTCCCAGGGCGGCTCGTCGGACGATGTCGTCCAGGGCCCGCCGGGAGCGCCGGGCTCCGGCGGCTCGGACGGATCCTCCGGTGGCTCACAGGGCCCGGGAAACCTCGTCACGCCCGCCCACAGCTCCGGGCCCGGCGGCACCACCGTGGTGATCGGCGAGGCCGGCGCCAAGCACACCCTCGACGTCTACGAGGACCTGCGCTGCCCGCCGTGCGCCTCCTTCGACCAGGCGGTCGGGCCGACCATCGCCAAGGACATCAAGGCCGGCAAGTACAAGGCTTCGTTCCACTTCGCCGCCATCCTCGACAAGAACATGGGCGGCAGCGGCTCCGCGAACGCCCTGAGCGCCCTCGGGGCGGCCCTGGACGTGGGCACCGACGCCTTCCTCGACTACAAGGCCGCGCTGATGTCGTCGAAGAACCACCCCGAGGAGAGCAAGGACTCCTACGCCGACGACGACCGGCTGCTGACCGTCTCCCAGGAGGTGTACGCGCTCAAGACGAACGCCTCCTTCCGGGAGGCTCTGCGGGAGGGCACCTACGACCCCTGGGCGAAGAAGATGATCGCCGACTTCGACGCCTCCGGGGTGAGCGGCACCCCCACCGTCAAGCTCGACGGCTCCCAGCTCACCGGCAGCGGCGGCGCCACCCCCGCGACCGCGGCGGAGTTCACGGACGCGGTGGACAAGCGGCTCAAGGGGTGAAATACGCAGGTCAAGGGCGGAGGGTCGGCCGCCGGTCCGGTTCTTCACATGGTCCCTACAGCCGTTCATGGCAGAATTCGAAGTCATGGACGGCACCGGACCGCAGCTGAGGGCAGTGCGCGCGGCGCTCTTCACGGCGCTGTGTGTCACCCTGTCCTCGGCTTCGCATGTCCTGCTGACGCGGGCCCCGCTGCCGCTGGGCACCGTCGCCGCGCTCGCGGTGGCCGTCTTCGCCGTCGCGTACGCCCTCGCGGGCCGGGAGCGGGGCTTCTGGTCCATAGCGGCGCTGATGATCCCGCTGGAGCTGGCCGCCGACACGATCTTCACCACCGGCCAGCAGGCGTGTTACGGACAGTCCGGCGGCCCGGTGGCGGGCTCCCTGCGCTCCATGGGCGTCACCGTGCTGTGCGGCGGCGGCGACCTCGGCGGTCCGCTGCCCGGGGTCTCCCAGAACGGCGTCGCCACCCCGCTGGCGGCCGCCGTGAGCTCCGCCACCCCCTGGCTGCTGCTCGCCGCGCATATCGCGGTGGGTCTGATCGCCTCGGCCTGGCTGCGGCGCGGCGAGGCCGCCCTGAGCCGTCTGCTGGCCTCCGTGGCCGCCTTCGCCTTCCGGCCGCTGCTGCTGGCCGTCGCGTGCCACGCGGCGGCCCTGCTGCCCCACCGCCGGGCCCCGCGGCCCGTGCGGCCGGTGCGCCCGGCGCCGGCCCTCCCTCTCCTCGTGCACTCCGTGGTGCGTCGTGGACCGCCCCGCTCGGCCGCTGCCTGAGCACAGCGCTCCACACCCCCGTACGCATCACTGACGACGCACACCCACGGAGATCGAACCATCATGAGCAACCGCAACAGCCAGCAGAACAAGCAGGCCGCGCGCGAACGGCTGCGTGCCGAGCGCGAGCGCCAGGCCAAGAAGGACCGGATGCGGCGCCAGCTGTTCGTCGGCGGCGCGGTCGTCGCGGTCCTCGCGATAGCCGGCGGCATCGGCTACGCCGTCACCAACATGAACTCGGACGACGCCAACCAGAAGTGGCGGGCGGCGGCCGAGAAGAAGACGTTCGCCAAGCCCGCCAACGCCACCGGCCCCCAGGGCACGACGGTCGTCATCGGCGACAAGAAGGCCAAGAACACCCTGCACGTCTACGAGGACATGCGCTGCCCGGTCTGTGCCCAGTTCGAGAAGTACACCGGCCCGACCGTGCTCAAGGACCTCAAGGACGGCACCTACAAGGCGCAGTTCACCATGGGCACCTTCCTCGACGACAACAAGCAGCAGCCCGGCGCCGGCTCGAAGAACGCGCTGAGCGCGCTCGGCGCGGCCCTCGACGTCAGCCCCCAGGCGTTCCTGGACTACAAGGAGGCGCTGTACGCGCCGAAGAACCACCCGGAGGAGACCGATGACGCCTTCGCGAACGACCAGAAGCTGATCGACGTCGCCCAGCAGGTCAAGGAGCTGAAGGGCAACACGGCCTTCGAGAAGGCCGTGAAGAACGGCACCTACGACCGGTGGGCGCTGGCCATGTCCAAGACGTTCAACGACACCAAGGACATCACCGGCACCCCGTCCTTCAAGATGAACGGGAAGAAGCTTCAGGTGGGCGACAATCCGCCGATGACCCCGGACCAGTTCACCCCGCTGGTCAAGCAGAACCTCAAGAAGTAGCGTCCGGCCCGTCTCAGGCCGGGTCGGCGGGCGTGCCCTCGAGGGCGCGCCCGCCGACGGCGTTCCGCCCCGGCGGGCCGGGCGGTGACCGCGCGACGAGCCCGCCGGTGACCTGGCGGCGACGGGTGGGCGAACATCCCCCAAGCCCCCTGTCCCCGCGGGCTACTTGTCAGTAATCTCCTCGGCCGTGACCGACCTCCACATATCGCGCCGAAGCGCCGTCACGGCCGCGGCGGCCGCCGCCGCCCTGCTGCCCCTCGTCCCGGGCCCCACCGCCACCGCCGCCTCCGGACCCGCCTTCCTGCACGGCGTCGCCTCGGGCGACCCGCTGCCCGACGGGATCCTGCTGTGGACCCGCATCACGCCCGCCCCCGACGCCGTGCCCGGCTCGGGGCTGGGCCCCGCCGTCGAGGTGACCTGGGAGGTCGCCGAGGACCGTGACTTCCGCTCGGTCGTCGCCCACGGCACCGTGAAGGCCGCCGCGGACACCGACCACACCGTCAAGGCCGATGTGCGCGGGCTGCGGCCCGCCACCGGCTACTTCTACCGCTTCGGCGCGGACGGCGGCGTCCGCTCCCCCGTGGGCCGCACCCGCACCGCCCCCGCGCACGACGCCGCGACCGACGGGGTGCGCTTCGGCGTGGTCTCCTGTGCCAACTGGGAGGCGGGCTGGTTCTCCCCGTACCGCCATCTGGCCGCCCGCACCGACCTGGACGCAGTGCTCCATCTGGGCGACTACATCTACGAGTACAAGAGCGGCGAGTACCCGGCGGCAAAGGACGTCGTGCGCCCGCACGCCCCCACCCACGAGATCGTCACGCTCGCCGACTACCGCGTCCGGCACGGGAACTACAAGACCGACCCCGACGCCCAGGCGCTGCACGCCGCGCTCCCCCTGATCGCGATCTGGGACGACCACGAGTTCGCCAACGACGCCTGGTCCGGCGGGGCGGAGAACCACACGCCCGGCACCGAGGGGGCGTGGGCCCAGCGGGTGGCCGCCGCCAAGCAGGCGTACTTCGAGTGGATGCCGGTGCGCCCCTCCACCCAGGGCACCACCTACCGGCGGCTGCGCTACGGCAACCTCGCCGATCTCCACCTGCTCGACCTGCGCTCGTTCCGCTCCCAGCAGGCGGCCACCGGCAGCGGGGACGTGGACGACCCCGAGCGCACCCTGACCGGGCGCGCCCAGCTCGACTGGCTGAAGTCGGGCCTGACCGCCTCGGACACCACCTGGCGGCTGGTGGGCAACTCGGTGATGATCTCACCGGTCGCCTTCGGAGCCCTCCCCGCCGAGCTGCTGGGGCCGCTGGCCGAGCTGCTGGGGCTGCCCAAGGGCGGGCTGGCCATCAACACCGACCAGTGGGACGGCTATACGGACGACCGGCGCGAGCTGCTCGCCCACCTCACCGAGCACGGGATCGGCAACACGGTCTTCCTCACCGGTGACATCCATATGGCGTGGGCCAACGACGTACCGGTGAAGGCCGCCACCTACCCGCTCTCCCGGTCGGCCGCGACCGAGTTCGTGGTCACCTCGGTGACCTCCGACAACCTCGACGATCTGCTGCATGTGGCGCCGCAGACGGTGTCCCTGGCCGCGGCCGCCGCGATCAGGGCCGCCAACCGCCATGTGAAGTGGGTGGACATGGACTCGCACGGCTACGGCGTGCTCGACGTCACCCCGCGGCGGGCCCAGATGGACTACTACACCGTCTCCGACCGGACCGATCCGCACGCCACGAGCGCCTGGACGCGGTCGTACCGCACCCAGGCGGGCAGCCAGAAGATCGAGCGCGCCGACGCGCCGGTGCGGTAAAGGCTCACCCGTGCGTTGAGGCTCAGAGGCTCGCCAGGAAGCCGAGCGCCACCCGCCAGGTGGCCTCGGCGGCCTCCTTGTCGTAGTCCGGCAGCTCGGGGTCGGTGAAGACGTGCCCGGCCCCGCCGTAGCGGAAGACCTCCACATCGGCACCGGCCCGCCGCATCCGCAGATACCAGGCGTTCAGCCAGTCGTGTGGCTCGAACGGGTCGGGGTCGGCCACATGCAGTTGCACCGGCAGGTCGTCGGCCGCGGCGTCGTCGGCGATGTCCGAGGTGCCGTGCAGCAGGAGCAGTCCGCGCGCCTTGTCGTCGGCCAGCGCCAGGTTCTGCGCCAGGGAGCCGCCGAGCGAGAACCCGGCGTAGACCAGGCCGCGGTCCGAGTACGGCGCGGCGGCGGTGACGGCCCGTCTCAGCAGCTCGTCGCGGCCGATGCGCTCCTTGATCACCATGCCGTCCTCGACGGTCTCGGCGGTCTCCCCCTCGTACAGGTCCGGCACGACCACCTCATGCCCGGCCGCGCGCAGCCGGTCGGCCGCCTCGTGCACGGCGGGCCGCAGCCCGTACGCGGAGTGGAACAGCACAATCGTCGAGGTATCGGCCACCGCCGTCACTTTCCTTCCCGTTTCACTTTCCGTGGATCAGCCCCTCCTATCGTGCCAGTCACAGTCTGAGGACACCGGATCCGGGGAAGGCGGGACAGGACACCCTGGAGTCTCCGCTGGGGAAAGGATGAGGTAGGTGTCCATGGAGGACGTGCTGCGTCCGCTCGTCGTCATCGGCGGCTCGCTGGCCATCACGCTGTTCATCGGCTGGGCCGTCGACTGGCTGCTGCGGAGGGTCGACGCCCGGCATCCCGAGACCCCGCTGTGGGGCCATCTGCGCCGCTGCCGGCTCCCTCTTCAGGTGACCGTGTGCACGGCGTTGCTGAGCGGTTCGTACGACAAGACCGAGGCGAGGGTCGTCCAGGAGCACGGGTCGGCGATCGGCCAGTTGCTCGCGCTGGTGCTCATCGCGGCCACGGCATGGCTCATGGTGCGGGTCTCCTCGGCCGTGGTGGAGTCCTCCTACTTCCGCTACGCCTCCTCCAGCGCGCACGACCCCGCGCGGGTGCGCCGGGTGCGCACCCAGGTGACGCTGATCCAGCGGGTGGTGGCCGCGATCGTCGGCGTGGTGGCGGCCTCCGCCATGCTGCTGACCTTCCCGACGATGCGCACGGTCGGCACCTCCATGCTGGCCTCCGCCGGGATCCTCGGGGTGGTCGCCGGTGTGGCCGCCCAGTCCACGCTGGGGAACCTCTTCGCGGGGCTCCAGATCGCCTTCGGCGACATGGTGCGGATCGGCGACACGGTGGTCGTGGACGGCGAGTGGGGCACGGTCGAGGAGATCACGCTGACCTTCCTGTCCGTACGGACCTGGGACGAGCGCCGGATCACCATGCCGGTGTCGTACTTCACCAACAAGCCGTTCGAGAACTGGTCGCGCGGCGGCACCCAGAAGGTGGCCACGGTCTACTTCCACCTGGACCACACCGCGCCCATCGAGGAGATGCGGGAGCACCTGCGCGAGATCGTGAGGAAGTCCCCGGCCTGGGATGGCCGGGACTGGAGCCTGGTGGTGACGGACACCACCCCGAGCACCATCATGGTGCGGGCACTCATCACGGCGCGGGACCCCGACGACGCGTGGACGGTGCGCTGTGAGGTGCGCGAGAAGATGATCACGTGGCTGCGGGACGCCCATCCGTACGCCCTGCCGCGCATCGCCACCGCCCCGGCCGTCCAGGCCCGGCAGGCGCTGCTGGAGAGCGAGCGGCGCCCGGAGCGCCATGACCACTTCGCCCGCTTCGAGGACGGGCTGCGCAAGGACTCCTCGCGCTCGCGGTGAAGCCGGTGGGGGTGAAACCGGTGGGGTGAAGCCGGTGGGGGTGAAACCGGTGGCAGGAGGTCGCTACAGCGACCGTCGCATCGCGCGGTGCGGGATGCCGCTGCCCTCGTCGAACTCGGGGCCGAACGCCTCGTAGCCCAGCCGCTCGTAGAAGCCGAGCGCATGGGTCTGGGACTCCAGATAGACCTCGGCCAGACCGCGCCGGCGGGCCTCCGCCTCGACGGCCCGGACCAGGTCGGCCCCCAGCCCGGTGCCCCGCGCCGCCCGGGCCACCGCGAGCCGGCCGAGGGCGGCGGTGGTGGCGCCGTCGACACCGGCGTGGCCGTACTTCTTGTCCGCGGCCGCGCCGTACAGGAAGCGGACGGTGCCCACCGGGCGGCCCCCGTCATCGGTGGCCAGGAGGTGGACGGCGTGCGCGTCGTACGCGTCCATCTCCTCTTGCTCGGGGATCCGCTGCTCCACCACGAAGACCTCCCGGCGGACCGCGAAGCAGCCGGACAGGTCCCCGTCGGTCACGACCTCGATCACGCGCTCTCCGCCTTCACGATGTCCAGCGCCCCGCGCAGATCGTCCGGGTAGACGCATCCGAACTCGACCCATCCGCCGTGCGCGGGGTGCTCGAAGCCGAGCCGCACGGCGTGCAGCCACTGCCGGGTCAGCTTCAGCCGCTTGGCGAGCGTCGGGTCGGCGCCGTAGGTGAGGTCGCCGACGCACGGGTGGCGGTGGGCCGCCATGTGCACCCGGATCTGGTGGGTGCGGCCGGTCTCCAGCTTGATGTCCAGCAGGCTCGCGGCCCGGAACGCCTCGATGAGGTCGTAGTGGGTGACGCTCGGCTTGCCGTCCGCGGTCACCGCCCACTTGTAGTCGTGCTGGGGATGGCGGCCGATCGGGGCGTCGATGGTGCCGCTCAGCGGGTCCGGGTGGCCCTGGACCAGCGCGTGGTAGCGCTTGTCCACGGTGCGCTCGCGGAACTGCTGCTTGAGCACGGAGTACGCGAGCTCGGACTTGGCGACGACCATCAGCCCGGAGGTGCCGACGTCCAGCCGGTGCACGATCCCCTGGCGCTCGGCGGCGCCCGAGGTGGAGACGCGGAAACCGGCGGCGGCGAGCCCGCCGATCACGGTGGGGCCGCTCCAGCCGGGACTGGGGTGGGCGGCGACGCCGACCGGCTTGGAGACGACCACGATGTCCTCGTCGTCGTGCACGATGTCCATGCCCTCGACGGGCTCGGCGACGACCCGCACCGGAGGCGCGGCCTGCGGCATCTCGACCTCGAGCCAGGCACCCCCGGAGACCCGGTCGGACTTCCCGGCGACACTGCCGTCGAGCTGCACCTTTCCGGCGGCGGCCAGCTCGGCCGCCTTGGTCCGGGAGAAACCGAACATGCGGGCGATCGCGGCATCGACGCGCTCGCCCTCCAGACCGTCCGGTACGGGCAGGGCGCGGATCTCGGGAATGGTACTCACCCGACGAGTATGCCGGACCGGGAGCACCGGTTCGTACGCCCGTCGGATACGCCCTCCCCGGGACCGGACCGGTGTCGGCGCCCGTCAGTCCTTGTGGACCGTGCCGTCCGGGTCCAGACCGCGGAAGGACAGGATCACGATCAGGAAGCCGCCGCACACGATGGCCGAATCGGCGAGGTTGAAGACCGCGAAGTGGGAGGGCGCGATGAAGTCGACGACCGCCCCCTGGAAATCCCCGGGAGCCCGGAAGATCCGGTCGGTGAGATTGCCGAAGGCACCGCCGAGCAGCAGCCCGAGCGCGATGGCCCAGGGCAGGCTGTGGAGCTTGCGGGCCAGCCGGGCGATCACCACGATGACACCGACCGCGATCACCGTGAAGACGATGGTCATGGCCTCGCCGAAGCCGAACGCCGCGCCCCGGTTGCGGATCACCTCGAACTGGAGCCAGGTGCCGATCACCTCGACCGGAGCATGGTGCTCCAGCTTGGCGACCACGGCCAGCTTGCTGGTCAGATCGATCAGATAGGCCAGCGCCGCGACCACGAGGAGCACCCCGACGCGCCGCTTCCCCCTGTCCGCCGCGGCCTCACCGGATCCGGCGGCGCTGGTCCCGGCGCCCCCCTCCGCCTTCCCCGCGTCCGGCGTACCGATGGCCTGCTCCGCCTCTGTCACGTGAGTCCCTCAACCTCGTGAGCCTGTCTCCCCCTGTGAGGGACGAGGGTACGGCACACGCGTACGGGCGTCAGCGGCGCTCCTGGCGCTGCTTGCACTCGACGCACAGCGTGGCCCGGGGGAACGCCTGCATCCGCGCCTTGCCGATCGCGTTGCCACAGCTCTCGCACAGCCCGTACGTCCCGGTGTCCAGCCGGTCCAGGGCCCGCTCGGTCTGGAGCAGCATCTCGCGGGCGTTTCCGGCCAGGGCCATCTCATGCTCGCGGGTGATGTTCTTGGTGCCGGTGTCGGCCTGGTCGTCGCCCGCGCCGTCACCGGAGTCGCGCATCAGCCCGGTGATCGCCTCCTCGGAGGCGAGGATCTCGGTGCGCAGCCGGCCGGCCTCGGTCAGCAGTCCGGAGCGCGCCTCGTCCACCTCCTCGGCCGACCAGGGGTCCTCGCCCGGGCGGACCGCGAGTTCACCGGGGTCGACGGGGGCGCCCGCCGCACGGGCCTTGGGCAGCGGTGGCGCGGTCGTCGTGGCCTTCTTGTCCGTCGGAGCACCACCCGAGGTCTTCTTCGCAACCACTTTCCTGGCTCCCGTCTTCTTCGCGGGCACCGCCTTGTCGGCGGGCGCGGCCTTCTTGGCGGGCGTCTCCGACGTCTTCTCCGGTGCGCTCTTCTTCGCCGCCTTGGCGGCGCCTTGCGCGGCGGCCCTGCCGGGTGCCGCGGTCTTGTTGACGGCCTTCTTGCCCGAGGCGCTCTTCTTGCCGGGCGCGGCCTTCGTCGCCTTCGCCGTGCTCTTCTGCACGGTGGTCTTTCTCGCCACCATGGCCGCGGCCCCTTCACATATTGTGATCTTGCGCGCGAATCGTTCCGGAACGATAAATCGACTCCGGGCGGGCGGCAACGGGGCACGCCGCCCGATTCGCCCGGCTTGCCCGTACGACAACCCGGTCTCCACCGTTGTGCCCCACTCCACGCCCGGTAATCCGTCCGGGGTCCGGTCCCGGGGGGTGACCCAGTGTGACGGGCCTGATCCCGGCCCCCGGCGTCCGGCCATTCGGGTCGGTCCCCGGACCCGGCCGTCCCCCACTCGGCGCAGTGCCCCAGCGATGACCGGGCAGTGCCATATTCGGTCGGCCCCGGTCCCCGCGGCCCCGTACACTGGGGCGCAGCGAGAGGCGTGGATGGGGACGAGTAGCGTCGTAGGCGGCCCAGAGCGACCCGGGGACGGTGTGAGCCCGGGGGCGAGCGCGATGTGAAGGATCACCCCGGAGCCGCCGGAAGAACGCCCGCTCTGGGTCAGTAGAACCGGCATCGCGATCCCAATGAGGGGGCCGGGAGCAGGCCGCTGCCGGTCAAGGAGGGTGGTACCGCGGGAGCGCACGGCTCTCGTCCCTCCGACGGAAACGGAAGAGCACGTGTCCGCCGGAGGAAGAAGAGCCCCGATGACGCCGCAGTACCGCCAGGTGCCCGCCCAGGTCGACCTGCCCGCCCTCGAGCACGCCGTGCTCGACTTCTGGCGCGAGAACAAGATCTTCGCCCGTAGCCTCGAGCAGTCCGAGGGGCGGCCCGAGTGGGTCTTCTACGAGGGTCCCCCGACCGCGAACGGCATGCCGGGCGCCCACCACATCGAGGCCCGCGTCTTCAAGGACGTCTTCCCGCGCTTCCGCACCATGCGGGGCTACCACGTCGACCGTAAGGCGGGCTGGGACTGCCACGGCCTGCCGGTGGAGCTGGCGGTCGAGAAGGAGCTGGGCTTCAACGGTAAGAAGGACATCGAGGCGTACGGCATCGCCGAGTTCAACGCCAAGTGCCGGGAGTCCGTGACCCGGCACACCGACGCCTTCGCCGAGCTCACCACCCGGATGGGGTTCTGGACCGACCTCGACGGCGCGTACTGGACCATGAACCCCGGGTACATCGAGTCGGTGTGGTGGTCCCTCAAGGAGATCTTCAACAAGGGGCTGCTGGTCCAGGACCACCGCGTGGCCCCCTGGTGCCCGCGCTGCGGCACCGGGCTGTCCGACCACGAGCTGGCCCAGGGCTACGAGACGGTCGTCGACCCCTCGGTCTTCGTGCGCTTCCCGCTGACCTCGGGCCCGCTGGCGGGCGAGGCGGCGCTGCTGGTGTGGACGACCACGCCGTGGACCCTGGTCTCCAACACCGCCGTGGCCGCGCACCCGCGGGTGCGCTATGTGGTCGCCACCAACGGCGAGGAGAAGCTGGTCGTCGCCGAGCCGCTGGTCGAGAAGGCGCTCGGCGAGGGCTGGACGGTCACCGGTGAGTCCTTCACCGGGGCCGAGATGGAGCGCTGGGGCTATCGGCGCCCCTTCGAGCTGGTGGAGATCCCCGACGCCCACTTCATCGTCAACGCCGACTATGTGACGACCGAGGACGGCACCGGTCTGGTCCACCAGTCCCCCGCCTTCGGTGAGGACGACCTGCTGACCTGCCGGGCCTACGGGCTGCCGGTGGTCAACCCGGTCCGCCCGGACGGCACCTTCGAGGAGGGCCTGGACCTGGTCGGCGGCCAGTTCTTCAAGAAGGCCGACGAGGCGCTGACGGCGGACCTCAAGGACCGCGGGCTGCTGTTCCGGCACGTGCCGTACGAGCACAGCTACCCGCACTGCTGGCGCTGCCACACCGCGCTGCTCTACTACGCCCAGCCGTCCTGGTACATCCGCACCACCGCGATCAAGGACGCGCTGCTGCGGGAGAACGAGAAGACCAACTGGTATCCCGAGTCGGTCAAGACCGGTCGCTATGGCGACTGGCTCAATAACAACATCGACTGGGCGCTGTCGCGGAACCGCTACTGGGGCACCCCGCTGCCCATCTGGCGCTGCGCCGAGTCCCATCTCGCCTGCGTCGGCTCCCTCGCCGAGCTCTCCGAGCTGACCGGCACCGACCAGAGCGGTCTGGACCCGCACCGGCCGTACATCGACGCGGTCACCTTCACCTGCACCGCCGACGGCTGCTCGCTGACGGCCGAGCGGGTGCCCGAGGTCATCGACGCCTGGTACGACTCGGGCTCGATGCCGTTCGCGCAGTACGGCTACCCGTACCACAACAAGGAGCTCTTCGAGCGGCGCTACCCGGCGCAGTTCATCTCCGAGGCCATCGACCAGACCCGCGGCTGGTTCTACACGCTGATGGCGGTCGGCACGCTCGTCTTCGATAAGTCCTCGTATGAAAACGTGGTCTGCCTCGGTCACATCCTGGCCGAGGACGGTCGCAAGATGTCCAAGCACCTGGGCAACATCCTTCAGCCGATCCCGCTGATGGATCAGCACGGCGCGGACGCGGTGCGCTGGTTCATGGCCGCGGGCGGCTCGCCGTGGGCGGCCCGCCGGGTGGGCCACGGCACCATCCAGGAGGTGGTGCGCAAGACGCTGCTCACCTACTGGAACACGGTGGCCTTCCAGGCGCTGTACGCCCGCACCTCGGGCTGGGCGCCGTCCGCGGCCGACCCGGCCCCGGCCGAGCGGCCGCTGCTGGACCGCTGGCTGCTGGGCGAGCTGGGCACGCTCACCGAACAGGTCACCGAGTCCCTGGAGGCGTACGACACCCAGCGCGCCGGAAAGCTGCTCTCGGCCTTCGTGGACGATCTGTCCAACTGGTACGTGCGCCGCTCGCGCCGCCGCTTCTGGCAGGGCGACGCGGCCGCGATGCGCACCCTCCACGACGTCATCGAGACGGTCACCCGGCTGATGGCGCCCCTGGTGCCCTTCATCACCGAGCGGGTCTGGCAGGACCTGGTCGTCCCGGTGACCCCGGAGGCCCCCGCCTCCGTGCACCTGACCACCTGGCCGGAGCCGGACCGGTCGATGATCGACCCGGCCCTCTCGGAGCGGATGGCGCTCGTGCGGCGCCTGGTGGAGCTGGGGCGCGCGACCCGCGCGGAGTCCGGTGTGAAGACGCGCCAGCCGCTGTCCCGCGCGCTGGTCGCCGCCTCCGGCTTCGAAGCCCTCGGCGCCGAACTGCGGGCCCAGATCGAGGAGGAGCTGAACGTCTCCTCGCTGGCGGCGCTGAGCGAGGTCGGCGGCTCGCTGGTGGACACGACCGCGAAGGCCAACTTCCGCGCCCTGGGCAAGCGCTTCGGCAAGGGCACCCAGCCGGTCGCCAAGGCGATCGCGGAGGCCGACGCGGCCGCGCTGTCGGTCGCGCTGCGCGAGGGGAACGCGTCGGTCGTGGTGGACGGCGAGACGGTCGCCCTCTCCCCCGACGAGGTCATCATCACCGAGACCCCGCGCGAGGGCTGGTCCGTCGCCTCCGACGCGGGCGCCACGGTCGCCCTCGACCTGGAGATCACTCCGGAGCTGCGGCGCGCGGGGCTGGCCCGTGACGCGATCCGGCTGATCCAGGAGGCCCGTAAGAACAGCGGGCTGGATGTGGCCGACCGGATCGCGCTGCGGTGGCAGTCGTCCGACGAGGAGCTCCGTCAGGCCCTCGCCGACCACGCCGCGCTGATCGCGGACGAGGTCCTCGCGACCGACTTCGCCCCCGGCGACGGGGAGGAAGGCTACGGCGACGAGTTCACCGACGCCCCGCTCGGCCTCACCTTCCGCCTCCGCAAGGCGTAACCCCGGCGGGAGGTTGTTCCCCTACCCGCCCCTTCCCGAACCAGGGGCTCCGTCCCTGGACCCCGGACGCCCTCCGGGCGTGTCCTCAATCGCCGGACGGGCTGAAATTCAGCCCG
>NZ_BAAAIF010000112.1:0-19609 GCF_039525925.1 Streptomyces javensis
CCTAGTAGCTCCGCTACGAGGGCTTCCGCCCGGCACGCCGAGAGCACGCACCGAACGCCGCTCCTTCCTCCACGGAGATCCATCAGAAGCCCCCTAGGGGGAAACTGGGGGTAGGAAACGACAAATGTCCAAGTTGCCGCAGTGGGTCGGCAGGCTGGGAACCGGACTTACCCGGCTCGCCCACCGGCTCGAATCCCAACAGGCCGAGATGAGGGGGCGCGAGGGCGACGGCGACGCCGGCCCGCGGACGCCACCGGGGCCCGGACCGGGGCCCGAACGGGGAGCTGAACCGGGGCCCGGACCATCCGAAGAACGCCCGCGGGCCGCCGAGAGCGCTGAGAGCCGGAAGAGCCCGGAAGGCCCCGAGACCCCCGAGGGCGCTGCGGGGGAAGGCGAGACCGCCCGGCCGGAGCAGCAGCCGGCCAGCGTGCCCGCCCCGCCCGCCTACGCCCCGGCCGTCTCCGCCAGACCCGATCCGGTGGCCGCCGTGCCCTGGGGTGTCCGCGTGGCCGCCGAGGCGGCCTGGCGGCTGCTGGTGCTCGGCGGCACGGTGTGGGTGCTCATGCGCGTCATCAGCTCCGTCCAGCTGGTGGTGCTGTCCTTCACCGTCGCGATCCTCATCACCGCGCTGCTGGAGCCCACCGTCACCCGGCTGCGCCGCCGCGGTGTGCCGCGCGGGCTGGCCACCGCGCTCACCTTCATCGCCGGTTTCGTTGTCATGGGCCTGGTCGTGTGGTTCGTGGTCTGGCAGGTCATGGAGAACGTCGACGAGGTCTCGGGCGAGGTCCAGGCCGGTATCGACGATCTGCGGCGCTGGCTGCTGCACAGCCCGTTCCATGTGACCGAGAAGCAGATCAATCATGTGGCCAAGAGCCTGCGCGAGGCGGTCGGCGCCAACACCGAGCAGATCACCTCGGCGGGGCTGGAGGGCGTCACGGTCGTCGTCGAGGTGCTGACGGGCATCCTGCTGACGATGTTCTCCACGCTCTTCCTGCTGTACGACGGCCCGAAGATCTGGAACTGGACCCTGAAGCTGGTCCCCGCCCAGGCCCGCGAGGGCGTGGCGGGCGCGGGCCCGCGCGCCTGGTCGACGCTGACCGCCTATGTGCGCGGTACGGTGATCGTGGCGCTGATCGACGCGATCTTCATCGGCGTCGGCCTGTTCTTCCTCGATGTGCCGATGGCCGTGCCACTGGCCGTCTTCATCTTCCTCTTCGCCTTCATCCCGCTGGTGGGCGCGGTGGTCTCCGGCGCGCTCGCGGTGGTCGTGGCGCTGGTCACCCAGGGCGTGTTCACGGGGGCGATGGTGCTGATCGTGGTGCTCGCCGTCCAGCAGATCGAGGGCCATGTGCTCCAGCCGTTCATCCTCGGCCGGGCGGTGCGGGTCCATCCGTTGGCTGTGGTGCTCTCGGTCGCGGCCGGTTCGCTGATCGGCGGCATCGGCGGCGCGGTGGTGGCCGTTCCGCTGGTGGCGGTCGCCAATACGGTGGTCGTCTACTTGCGTAGCTACAGCCAGGAGAACGCCCTGCGCGCCGTCCCGGGCCCGCACGGCGCCACCGCCTCCGGTACGGCGCCCACCGCACCGCCGGGCCTGCCGCCCGGGGAGGGCGGGGCCTGACCAATCCGGCCCGGGCCTGACCATCCCGGCCCGGGCCTGACCATCCCGGCCCGGGCCTGACCAGTCCGGCCCGGTGCCACGGGCCGATGGACGAACGCCGAAGGGCGGCCCCACCGATCGGTGGGACCGCCCTTCGGGTGTCTACGTGACGTCAGGTCAGCCGCCCGCGGCCAGGACGCCCTCGGCGTCCAGGGTGGCGCCGACCGCCTGGAGTACCGAGGCGATCTTGAAGGCTTCCTGGATCGTCTCGCGGTCCACGCCCGCCTTGCGGAGCACCTGCTCATGCGAGTCGAGGCACATTCCGCAGCCGTTGATCGCGGACACGGCCAGCGACCACAGCTCGAAGTCGACCTTCTCCACGCCCGGGTTGCCGATGACGTTCATCCGCAGCCCCGCGCGTAGGTTGCCGTACTCCGGGTCGGACAGCAGATGCCGGGTCCGGTAGTAGACGTTGTTCATCGCCATGATGGCGGCCGCCGACTTGGCGGCGGTGTACGCCTCCGGCGAGAGGTTGGCCTTGGCCTCCGGCTCCAGCTCGGTCAGCACGCGCGCCGAACGCGAGGCGATCGCGCAGGCCAGCACGGTGCCCCACAGCTGCTGCTGGGGAAGGTCCGAGTTGCCGATCACCGAACCGAGGTTCAGCTTGAGGTCCTTGGCGTAGTCCGGCAGCGCGGACTTCAGCTCATCGAGTGCCATGGTGAATCAGCTCACTCTCCGGCGAGGAGGGCCACCGGGTCCAGGGTGTCCTCGCCCTTGCTCCAGTTGCAGGGGCACAGCTCATCGGTCTGGAGGGCGTCCAGCACCCGCAGCACCTCCTTGGGGTTACGGCCCACGGAACCGGCCGTCACCATGGTGAACTGGATCTCGTTGTTCTGGTCCACGATGAACACGGCGCGCTGCGCGAAGCCGTCCTCGCCCTCGATGCCGAGGTCGCGCATCAGCTCGTGCTTGGAGTCGGCCAGCATCGGGAACGGCAGGTCGCGCAGGTCCGGGTGGTCCTTGCGCCAGGCGTGGTGGACGAACTCGGAGTCGCCGGAGAAGCCCAGGATCTGGGCGTCACGGTCGGCGAACTCGTCGTTCAGCTTGCCGAAGGCCGCGATCTCGGTCGGGCACACGAAAGTGAAGTCCTTCGGCCACGCGAAAACGACCTTCCACTTGCCCTCGTAGGTCTTGTGGTTGATCTGCTCGAACTCCTTGCCGCTCTCCAGCGACACGCAGGCGGTCAGGTCGTACTCGGGGAACTTGTCACCGACGGTGAGCACGCGTACTCCTTGCAGCTTTCGCGTAGGAAAGACCCGGTCGTCCGGGTTTCCTGGGGTTGGACGGTCCTACCTTGGCACAGAGTGCATTGATCAGTGAAATAGCTACACTCGGTGGGGTTGATTGGAGGTGGCTATCAGTGGCCGCATCACCCTCACCGCCCGGCAAACCGCGCCAGCCGAGCATTTCCCAGCTCAGGGCGTTCGTCGCGGTTGCGGAGCAGCTGCACTTCCGTGATGCCGCGGCCGCCATCGGGATGAGCCAGCCCGCGCTCTCGGGTGCCGTCGCCGCGCTCGAGGAGGCACTCGGTGTCCAGTTGCTCGAGCGTACGACGCGCAAGGTGCTGCTCAGCCCGGCGGGGGA
This sequence comes from Streptomyces javensis, assembly GCF_039525925.1. NCBI lineage: Bacteria > Bacillati > Actinomycetota > Actinomycetes > Kitasatosporales > Streptomycetaceae > Streptomyces > Streptomyces javensis. Next base: position 3,242 of record NZ_BAAAIF010000112.1, read on the forward strand.
GCGGCTGGCGGCCCGTGCACGCACCGTGCTCGAAGCGGTCGGGGAGCTGCTGGAGGAGGCCGAGGCGGTGCGGGCGCCCTTCACCGGTGTGCTGCGGCTCGGGGTGATCCCGACCGTGGCGCCGTATCTGCTGCCGACCGTGCTGCGGCTGGTCCATGAGCGCTACCCCCGGCTCGATCTCCAGGTGTACGAGGAGCAGACCGCCTCGCTGCTGGAGGGGCTGACCCACGGCCGGCTGGATCTGCTGCTGCTCGCGGTGCCGCTCGGCGCGCCCGGGGTGGTCGAAATGCCGCTGTTCGACGAGGACTTCGTGCTGGTCACCCCGCGGGACCACTGGCTGGGCGGGCGTGCCGACATCCCCCGCGAGGCGCTCAAGGAGCTGGATCTGCTGCTGCTCGACGAGGGCCACTGCCTGCGCGACCAGGCGCTCGACATCTGCCGCGAGGCGGGCCGCACCGAGGGCACCCCGGTGACCACCAGCGCCGCCGGGCTCTCCACCCTGGTGCAGCTGGTCGCGGGCGGGCTCGGGGTGACGCTGCTGCCGCGCACCGCGCTCCGGGTGGAGACCGCGCGCAACGACCATCTGGCCACCGGCGACTTCGCCGATCCTGCGCCCGCCCGCCGGATCGCGCTGGCCATGCGGGCGGGTGCGGCGCGCACGGGGGAGTTCGAGGAGTTCGCGGAGGCTCTGCGGGAGGCGCTGCGACCGCTGCCGGTACGGGTCGCCCGGGGGTGAGTGTCAGGGGCGCCCGGCCGCCAGGACCGCTTCCACGTCCAGGGTGACCTCGGCGCCGATCGTCTCCGGGAGGGTGATGTGCTCACCCGGGGCATGGACGCGGTGGGTGTCGTAACCGCCCTCGACGGGGTCGGTCAGCACATGGACCCGACCGTGCTTGCGGTTGACGACCACATAGACCGGAACCTTGGCCTCCGCATATGCGGTGACCTTGTTCCGCAGATCGTTGTTGAAGTTGCTGGACGTCACCTCCAGCACCAGCCGGAAGGACATGGGGTCATAGCAGTTGTTCTCGATCAGGTGCTCGAGGATGTCGGCGTCGACCACTGCCAGGTCCGGGATGGCATAGTCCTCGGGGCCGGTGGGCAGCCACAGGCCGATCCCCTGGACAACCTTGGTCTCCTTGCTGTGCAGCCCCGCTTCCATCAAGGGGATCATGATGTCGGTGAGTGCCATGCCATGCGGCGCATCTGGCGGTGGGGCCACGGTGATTACTCCCCCGATGATCTCGACTCGATAGCCCGGGTGCTGCTCCATGAGCTTGTTGGCTTCCTCGAGCAGAGGCAGCGGCTCGGGGCGGTGGGGCCCCTCGACTGCGGCAGCAGACATGGCTGGTCTCCCGGTGATTGATGTCGAGAGCATCATCGTAGGCCGGGGCACAGGGGCGTGTCCTCTCTGTCGGGATTCACCCAGACGGGTGGCATAACCGCTGGAAACAGGGGCAAGGGGCCGTTCCCGCAGATGGGAACGGCCCCTGACGCGGGCGTGGCGGGACGGGGCCTACTCCGTCCGCAGCCCCTCCGGCCGCATTATCCGCCACAGCGGCGGCAGGCTGACCAGGGTCACCAGCAGGATGACCCCGCCGCCGACGCCGGTCATGGTGGTGAGCCCGGTCCAGTCCACGGCCAGTGGCTGGCCGATCATCTTCAGCAGCATCACGCCCAGCGCCAGCCCGCCCGCGATCGACAGCGCCAGGCCCAGCACCACCGGGACCGCGGTCTGCCACAGCACGGACCAGCTGAGCGTGGTGCGCCGGGTGCCGAAGGCGACCAGGACCGACAGCAGCCGCTTGCGCTCGCGCAGCTGCTCCAGGGTGGTCACGATCATGCTGGCCCCGATGAGCAGCAGAGTCGCGGTGGCGCCGATGAACAGGGCCTTGCGGATGACCTGGAACTCATCCGACTGCGAGGTGCTGGAGAGCCGCATGACATCCATCGCCGGGGAGAGCGCCATGCTGGTGTTGCGCACGTACTCGACCCCGTCCGGGACCTTCGGATCCAGCCGGATCATGGCCGCCGCCCTGGGGTCCGGCAGGTCGGCGATGTCGAAGGCGCCGGGGGTGGCGAAGATGCCGGTGCGTTCGCTTCCGGTCGGGTCCTGCCGGGGCTTCACCTTCGTGGCCGAGTCGGGGATCGTCCACAGCTTCTTCCTGCGCAGGTCCGGCGTACCGTCGTCGCGGTAGGCGAGGTTGACCTGGGCGCCCGGTTTGGCGAAGCTCTCCCCTTCTCCGTAGTACTCCTGCGAATCGATGAGGAAGACATCGCCGTTCTTGCAGCTGGTGATGCGGACCACCTCGCGGAGCGTGGGGCAGTCGGCGACGGTGATGGCCTCTTCCGGGACCGACGACGGGTCGTCCTTGCTGCGGTGCACATCGGAGACGTAGTCCTCGGTGACACCGAGCAGATCGCGCACGCCCTTGGTCGCGCGGTACCGCGCGAAGGCGTCCCCGGCCTGGTCGCCGTCGCTCACCGGGACGTTCGCTATCAGCTGGGCGCGGTTCGGGTCCTGGCCGGTGTCCTGGCTGTCCTGGGCACCCACGCTGGCGAAGAGCATCTGGAGCGCGATGGCCCCGGCGACGGCGACCGTGATGCCGCTGACCGCGCGAGAGGCGGTGCCGCTGCTGAGCTGGAGCCGGCGGGTGGCGAGCTGCCAGGGCACCGAGCCCCGGCCACCGAACCGTTCCACCACGGACTCGACGACCCAGGGCAGCAGCGCGGTGATGCCGATGAGGAGCAGGACGGCACCGGCCGCGGCCTGGTACGCCTTCATATCGCCACCACCGCCGCTGCCGGCCCCGAAGCCGCCCGCGAGCGGCAGCAGCAGGGCCAAGCCCAGCAGCGGCAGCATCAGTCGCCACCACAGCCGCCGGCGCTTGGGCTTGGCGTTCCGGACCACGCCCAGCGGCTCGATGGCGATACCGCGCAGGGCGATCAGGGTGACCATGACGGCCGAGGCGGGCACGGCCACCGCGATCACCAGGGCGAGCGGGGCGCTCGGCACGATGTCGGAGGTGAAGAAGCTGATGTCCCAGACCTCGATGCTGCCGATGATCTCCCGCGCCAGCAGGAACATTCCGGCGCCGACGGCGAGCCCGAAGAGGGAGCCGAAGAGCGACTCACCGGCGGCGATCCGCCGGGTCATATGGATGTCCGCGCCGACCAGCCGCAGCGCGGCCAGCCGCCGGTCGCGCCGCTCACCGCCGAAGCGGGCCGCGGTGGCGATGAAGATGAGCACCGGCAGCAGCAGCACCACACAGCCCACGATGATCAGCAGCAGCAGCGCGGGGTCCAAGGGCTGGTCCCCGTCCTGCTTCTTCGTCAGGCCCCAGTGGTCGATGTGGTAGCTGGAGTTGACGTGGCCGAACGCCTTCTGGGAGATCCCCGCGTAGTAGGCGAGATCGGACGGACCGGACAGCCCGCTGTCGCCGATCACCCCGATGGTGCGGTACGGGAAACGGTCCCGGAGCAGCTTGCCCTCGTCGGATTCGAGCAGCTTCTTCAGTGCCGGGGAAACCCACATCTCACCGGCGGCCGGGATGCGGTCGATGCCCGGCGGCACGGGCGGTGTGCCGTCACCGTCGGGGGCCATGACCTCGCCCGTGATGTCCTGGTCGCGGAAGGTGGTGCCCGCGTTGGCGAGCCGGAGGGTATCGGCGCCGGGCTTCACCTCGCCGCTGGGGGTGAACGAGGAGCGGGCGTCGCCCCGCTCGTTGCGCTGCTGGTACATGTTGGGGACGGAGGAGGCCAGCAGCAGCAGCGCCACCCCCAGGCCGACGCCCACCGCCGTCATGATCGTCCTGGCCCAGCTCTCCCGGCCGCCGGTGACCGCGAACCGGCCGCCCATGGCCAGATCGGCGGCCCAGCGGGCGACGGAGACACGGGAGCGGGGCTCCTCCGCCGGGGCGGCCGGGGCGCCCGGGGTGTCCTGGCCGCTCATCGGACCCCTGCCATGTCGCGCGCCTTGCCGTCGCGGACGACGACCTCGCGGTCGGAGTAGGCGGCGACCCGGGCCTCATGGGTGACCAGCACCACGGCGGTACGGGACTCCCGGGCGGCCTCGGTCAGCAGCTCCATCACCCGCTCCCCGTTGAGCGAGTCCAGCGCGCCGGTCGGCTCGTCGGCGAACAGCACCCGCGGCCCGGTGACCAGCGACCGGGCGACGGCGACCCGCTGCCCCTGACCGCCGGAGACCTCACCGGGCCGCTTGTGCGCCACATCGGCGACCTCGAGCCGCTCCATCCACGCCGCCGCCCGTGCCTCGGCCTCCTTGCGCTTGGTGCCGTTCAGCCGCAGCGGCAGCGCGACGTTCTCCACGCAGCTCAGCTCGGGGACGAGCTGGCCGAACTGGAAGACGAAGCCGAACTCGCCGCGCCGCAGCCCGCTGCGCTCGGCGTCCGAGAGGGCGGTCAGCTCGCGCCCGTTGTAGTGGACGGAGCCGGAGTCCGGCTTCACGATCCCGGCCAGACAGTGGAGCAGCGTCGACTTGCCCGAGCCGGAGGGGCCCATGACGGCGACGACCTCGCCGGGGTGGATGGAGAAGTCCGCACCGTCGAGGGCGGGGGTGTGACCGTACGTCTTGTGCAGGGACGTGGCGATCAGCAAGGAGCCTGCCGGGGTCATGAACGCACCGCCTTGGCGAGTTGGCCGAGGCGGGCGGCGGTCAGTTCCAGCCAGCGCAGATCGGCCTCGAGATGGAAGAGGGCGTGGTCGCAGATGAGTTGGTCGGTGAGGTCGCCGCCGCGCTTGCGCTGGGTCAGATCGCGCATCAGCCGAAGGTGTTCGGCGCGCTGGACGTCGAGGAGATCGGCCGCGTCCCGCCCGGTGAGCAGGGCGATGATGACCTTGGTGTAGAGGACCGACTGGAGGTACGGCTCGGGCTTCTCGGGCTGGGTGAGCCAGTGCTCCACATCGGTGATGCCCGCGTCGGTGATGGCGTAGCGCTTGCGCTCGGGGCCACCGCCGTGCTCGATGCCGTCGACCTCCACCAGGCCGTTCTTCAGGAGCCTGGACATGGTCGAGTAGACCTGCCCGTAGTGCAGCGGGCGGTCGTGTCCGAATCTTTCGTCGAAGGCTCGCTTGAGGTCATAGCCGTGGCGCGGGCCGCCCTCGAGGAGTCCGAGCAAGGTGTGGCCAATTGACATGCCCAGCACTCTACACCATGCGTATACCTGGAGTGTATAGCCGCATAGGGACCTGCGTTGCCGCAGGTCAGAAGGCATGTGGTGAAGATCAGGGCCGATGCGGCTCGCGGCCGGCGCCCTCCGGCCCCTCGCTGGGGTCGGTGCCTTCCGCGTCCTCGGCGGGCCGCCTCGGCGGGCGGCCCCGGCGTGGGATCGGGCGGGCCGCACCGGGCAGCCGGCCCGCGTCCGCGAGCGCCTTGCGCAGCAGGAACTCGATCTGCGCGTTGGCGCTGCGCAGTTCGTCGTTGGCCCAGCGCGCGAGGGCGTCATGGACGGCCGGGTCGAGCCGCAGCAGCATCTGTTTGCGCTGCCGCGGCTGCCGTGCCTTGCGCCCGCTCTCGTCCGTCACTGGTACAGCGTGCCCGTGTTCAGAACGGGCTGCGGGGAGCGGTCCCCGCAGAGCACCACCATCAGATTGCTGACCATCGCGGCCTTGCGCTCCTCGTCCAGCGCCACGATCTCCTCCTCGGCAATCCGGGCCAGCGCCGCCTCGACCATGCCGACCGCGCCGTCCACGATCTGCCGCCGCGCGGCCACCACGGCGCCCGCCTGCTGGCGCTGGAGCATCGCGGAGGCGATCTCGGGGGCGTAGGCGAGGTGGGTGAAGCGCGATTCGATGATGCGGACCCCGGCCGCCTCGACCCGGGCGTGCAGTTCGATCGCGAGCTTCTCGGTGATCTCCTCGGCGTTGCCGCGCAGCGAGAGTGCGCCCTCCTCATGGGCGTCATACGGGTACTCGATGGCGATGTGCCGGACGGCGGCCTCGGTCTGGGTGGCGACGAACTCCAGGAAGTCGTCCACCTCGAACATCGCCTGGGCGGTGTCCTCGACCTTCCAGACGACGACCGCGGCGAGCTCGATCGGGTTGCCGTAGGCGTCGTTGACCTTGAGCACCGCGGTCTCGTGGTTGCGCACCCGGGTGGAGATCTTCTCCCGGCTGGTGAGCGGGTTCACCCAGCGCAGCCCGTCGGTGCGGATGGTGCCGCGGTAGCGGCCGAAGAGCTGGACCACCCGGGCCTCGCCCGGCGCGATGGTGTTGAGGCCGCACATGGTGAGGATCGCGGCGAGGATCACCACGATGCCGGCGACGATCAGCAGCGTGGACCAGGCGCCCTTGTGCTCCGCGGCGACGGCGGCGCCCGCGAGGATCAGCCCGACGCCGCCCGCGAGTCCGGCCAGGCCCCCGAGCAGGGCCAGCCCGCCGCTCACGTTGTGCGCGGGCCGCTCCCGGACCCGGGGCTCCGGGAGGGACGGTATGTCGGCCTGGTGGGTGATGCCATCGGTTGAGGTGGCGTCGGCCATGGAGGGCTCCCCGTTCCGCTTCGGTAGTACGTCTAGCAAAGTGATAGCACATTACGGGCCGGTGGCAACCCTTGACGCCCGTAAGCCGTCAGTTCCCTTGGAGCGGGTGCTTTTTGTCACCTTCGGAAAAAGCTTGATCGATGGGCATTTGAGGGTTGTTGCGGTGTTAGTTTCATGAGCTGGCCTGGGGGGCTTACGGACTGGAGCGGCGGGAGCGATGGGTAGAGCGGAAGAGCGACGCGCGCGGCAGAAGAGCGCTCGCAGGGCCAAGCGGGCGGCGAAGACGGGGGGCATACGCCGCTTCTTCACCTGGAAGTGGCTGCTGGGGTACGTCCTGGGGCTCTGTGCGTTGCTCGTCGGGGGGTTCTTCGTCCTCTATCTGCTGGTGGAGGTTCCGCCCGCCAATGCCGCGGCCAAGGCGGAGGCCAACGTCTACAAGTACAGCGACGGCTCGATCATGGCGAAGGAGGGCAAGGTCAACCGTGAGTCCGTACCGCTGTCCAAGATCCCCAAGGAGGTGCAGCACACCTTTGTCGCCGCCGAGAACAAGGACTTCTACGGCGACTCCGGCGTCTCGTTCACCGGCACCGCCCGCGGTCTCATCAACACCGCGCTGGGCCGGGGCAAGCAGGGTGGTTCGACCATCACCCAGCAGTACGTCAAGAACTACTACCTGAGCCAGGAACAGACCGTCAGCCGCAAGCTGAAGGAGCTGGTGATCTCGCTCAAGGTCGACCAGCAGAAGTCCAAGGACTACATCCTCGCGGGCTACATCAACACCAGCTACTACGGTCGCGGCGCCTACGGCATCCAGGCCGCCGCCCGCGCGTACTACGACAAGGACGTCGAGGACCTCTCCGTCGCGCAGGGCGCCTATCTCGCGTCGGTGCTCCAGGCGCCCAGCCAGTACGACTGGTCGGCGGCGGGCCCCAACGGCAAGCGGCTGGTCAAGGCCCGCTGGAACTACGTCCTCGACAACATGGTCGAGAAGGACTGGCTGTCCAAGAGCGAGCGCGAGGGCCTGAAGTTCCCCGTGCCCATCGAGCCCCGCGCCATCCCGGGCCTCGACGGCCAGGCGGGCTATTTCATCGAAGCCGCGAAGAAGGAGCTCTACAAGGCCGGGGTGAACGAGAACGAGTTCGAGGCCGGCGGCTGGACGGTCACCCTCAACATCGACAAGAAGAAGCAGAAGGCGCTGGAGAAGGCGGTCCGCACCGAGCTGACGTCCAAGCTGGATCCGAAGAAGCGCAAGGTCGACGGCGACGCTCAGGTGGGCGCGGTCTCGGTGGACCCCAAGTCCGGTGGCATCGTGGCGATGTATGGCGGTGCCGGCGCGACCGAGCACTATTTCAACAACGCCACCCGCTCGGACTATCAGCCCGCCTCCACCTTCAAGCCGCTGATCCTGGCCGCGGGGCTGGAGAACGGCTCCACCACGCAGGACGGCACCCCGATCACGGCGAGCACCATCTACGACGGCACCAGCAGGCGGCCGGTCAAGGGCTCGCTCACCGGCTTCGCCCCGCCGAACGAGGACAACAAGTCCTACGGGCCCATCTCCGTCCAGAAGGCCATGAACAACTCCGTCAACTCCGTCTTCGCGCAGATGGCGGTGGACGTGGGCCTGGACAAGGTGAAGAACATCGCCATCGACCTCGGTATGAAGAAGGACGCGGGCGGCTTCGACGTACGCCCCGCGATGTCGCTGGGCGTGATGGGCGCCAGCCCCAAGGACATGGCCGGGGTCTACGCGACCCTCGACAACCACGGCAAGAAAGTCACCCCGGCGATCGTGAAGTCCGCCGAGAAGGGCGATGAGCGGCCCGAACTCCCCGATCCCACCAACGGTCAGGCGATCAGCCGCGGCGCCGCCGACTCCGTCACCTCCGTCCTCACCGGGGTGGTCGACGACGGCACCGGCCAGGCGGTGCGGCAGCAGGGCCAGGCGGTCGCGGGCAAGACCGGCACCTCCGACGACAACAAGTCGGCCTGGTTCACCGGCTACACCCCCGATCTGGTCACCTCGGTCGGCATGTTCGGCGAGCAGAAGGGCGTCGGCAAGCAGGTCTCGCTCAAGGGCACCGCGGGCGGCGGCCGCGTCAACGGCGGTGACTTCCCGGCCAGGATCTGGGCCGCGTACACCGAGTCCGCGCTGCGCGGGGAGAAGGCGTCGAAGTTCGACCTGGACACCGATATGGGGGCGGCGGTCAAGCCGCCCCCGTCGCCGAGCACGAGCGAAACCTCGGAGTCGCCGTCCTCCAGCCCGTCCTCGTCCCCGTCGAACAGCGAGTCGCCCTCCTCGTCCCCGTCGTCCAGCGCGTCGTCCAGCGCGTCGTCCAGCGCCTCGTCGTCGGCGTCCCCCTCGGGCGACGCCGACTCCCCGAGCCCGCCCGACCCGTCGAGCTCGGCCTCGGGCGACGCCGAGGGCGGTGGCGTCCTCCGCCGACAACAGCAGTGACGGTACGGGGCGGGCGTGCTGCTCGGCACGCCCGCCCCGGACCGCATGGCCGTGTCGCCGTAGGCCGTCAGAAGTTCTCCTCGATCTGGCTCTTCAGCATCGCGAGGGCGAAGAAGCCGTAGAAGCCGATGGCGAGCAGCATCATGCCCAGCCGTGGCCCCCGCAGCCGTACGGCGACCGGCAGATCGCGGCGGTTGAGCCGGATCAGCAGCGCCGTGTAGACCAGGGTGACGACGGAGGCGGTGCAGGTGGAGATGGTCAGCAGCACGATCGGCTGGTTCACCCCGGACAGCAGGATCACCGAGCCGATGGCGACCTCGGCCCACACCACCGCGAAGTACAGCCGCCCCTCGGTCCAGAAGGCCGAGTCCCGCAGATAGTTGCGCTTGGCGAAGTCGCTGACCACCCGTCCGATGATGTCGAGCAGACCGATCGAGGCGGCCCAGAGCGAGACCGTGGCCACCGCGAAGAACAGGATCTTGAGCCAGTCGCCCACCTGCTGCCCCAGCAGATCGCCCTGGAGCCGCAGGAACTCGGGGCTGTTCTCCACATCGTCGCGTCCGAAGAGGGTTTCGTACGCGAGCATGCTCATCAGCCCGATCGTCACCAGGCAGATCACGAAGAACGACACGATGTGCTCGGCGTTGGCCCGCCGCCACCAGACCCGCCAGCGGGCCAGATTGGCCTCGTCCTGCGGAAAAGCGTAGCGGTCGGCGCCCGATGCCTCCGACTGGCCGGTGATGGGGGAGACCAGCTTGGGGACGTGGGCGCCCATGCCGTAGCCCTTGTCCCGGATCCAGTTGCTGAGCACCAGGTTGTGCACCCCGCCCGCCCCGGCGGCGCCCAGGGCGCTGAGGATCATGGTGAAGGTGATGCCGTCCGGGATCCGGCCGGTGCCGGTGACGGTCTTCTCGCCCGCCGTGGTCCAGGTGTGCCAGCCGATGACGGCGACCGCGACGACAGCGAGGAAGAACAGCGTCAGGATGACCTTGACCAGCTCGACCTTCTCGATCGTGCGGTAGACCACCGGTGAGACGGTCAGCACCACCCCGAACCCCACCAGCGAGCCCACCGTGATCCAGACGACATCGCCGCCGCCGGTCAGATAGGTGAGCACGGTCGATCCGGAGGTGGCCCATCCCGGCCAGACGTACTGGAACGCCCCGGCCAGGCAGATCAGGATGCCCCACGCCGTGGACCAGCGGGAGAATCCGGCGACCACGGTCTGCCCGGTGGCCAGCGTGTAGCGCTCGATCTCCAGGTTGATCACGGTCTGGATGGCCAGGGTCACCACCGCGAGCCACAGCAGTCCGAGCCCGCCGACCGAGGTCAGATACGGCCAGAGGATGATCTCGCCCGCCGCCATGCCGATCCCGACGGCGACGACCCCCGGGCCGACCATCGTGCGCAGCGGTGGTGGATCGGGCAGATCGAGGCAGTCGGGCGGGGCGGCGGTGGGGGACGGGCGCTGGGCGGACGGTGTCGACGACGCTGACGACATGGCGGCTCCTCGGGGGACGGCGAGGCCGTATCGGGACAGGGGGGATCGGGGGAGTCAGCGGGTGCGGGCGTGCTGGGCGGCCAGGCGTACGGACGCGTTGGCCGCGCCATAGCCCTGGTAGCCGTCGATCCGCTGGACGATCTCGAAGAAGACCCGGCCGACGGTGGCCGTGTACAGGTGCAGAAAGGTGCCGGTGTCGTCCCGGTCGTAGAGCAGGCCGAGCTCCCGCAGGGTGCGGTGGAGCCCGGGGTCGAGCTCATGGCGCGCTTCGAGGTCGTCGTAGTAGTTGTCGGGGATGGGCAGCAGGGGCGCGCCGCGTTCCCGCAACCGGCGCGCGGTGGCGACGATGTCCCGGCTGTGCAGCGCGATGTGCTGCCACAGCGAGCCGGACGGGCCCGAACCCGGGCGGATCTGGGCCACGTTGAGCGCGAGCCGCACCGAGCCGTCGGCGCCCGAGACGGCCCGGCTGCGCAGCAGCCCGTACGGATCGGCCAGTTCCAGGGACTCGTGCGGCCGCAGCCCCAGGACGGCGCGGTAGAACAGCGACGCCTCGTCGAAGTGGTGCCGGGGCTGGGTGAGCGCCACATGGTCGATATGGGTGATCCCGGCGGGGGAGGCGGAGGCGGCGCGCGGGGTGAAGTCGCCGGTCCAGCTGGGGTGGTCGGGGTGTTCGGTGCGGCAGAAGAAGAGCTCGGTGGAGTCGGGTGCGGCCACCGCGTCCAGCGGGGCGTCCGCCACGGCCCGGTGGCGCGGCAGGACGGGGGCGAGCAGGGCCCGGGCCCGGACCGCGGACGCGGCCGGGTCGGGGGTCTCCAGGCCGATGGCGGCGAGCGCGGGTTCGGGGTGCCCGGTGGTGGCGTCGAGCCCGGAGTTGAGCACGATCCGGGCGTCGCCCTGCTCCCACAGCTCCACGGGCTTGGAGTGGTGGCGGCCGGTGCGGGCGAAGCCCAGCTCGGACAGGAGCGCGGGCAGCTCGGGGCCGGTGGCGGCCAGTTCGGCGAAGGCGAAGCCGGTGGGGACGACGGGGGCGGGCAGATCGGTGCGGCCCGCGGCCTCCTCCAGGGCGATCAGCGAGCGCAGCGCGTCCACGGCGGTGCGGGCGGTGTCGCCCTGCCGGAAGACGTCGTTGAAGACCTCCAGGGACAGCGGTCCGTCGTAGCCGGTCCGCAGGACGTGGGCCAGCAGCCCGGCCACGTCGAGGCCGCCCTGGCCGGGGAAGCAGCGGTAGTGACGGCTCCACTGGAGGACGTCCATGGCCATCAGCGGGGCGTCGGCGAGCTGGAGGAAGAAGATCTTCTCGCCGGGGATCTCCTCGATGCCCTTGGGGTCGGAGCCGCGCGAGAGGATGTGGAAGCTGTCCAGACAGGTGCCGAGCGCCGGGTGGTCGGCCTGTCGCACGATCCGCCAGGCGTGGTGGTAGGTGTTCACATGCCGCCCCCAGGCCAGCGCCTCGTAGGCGATGCGGATGCCGTGGGCGGCGGCCCGCTCGGCCAGGAGGCGCAGCTGCTCGGCGGCGAGGGCGTCGTCGTCGAGGGCGGCGGGGGAGACGCTGGAGCACACCAGCATCAGATCCGCCCCGAGCCGCTCCATGACCGCGAACTTCTTCTCGGCCCTGCGCAGCGTGCGGGCCAGGAGGTCCTCGGGGACGGCCTCGACGTCGCGGAAGGGCTGGAAGAGGTCGATGGTGAGGCCGAGTTCGGCGGCCCGGTCCCGGACCCGCTCCGGTGACAGGGGGCTGGCCAGCAGGTCGTTCTCGAAGATCTCGACCCCGTCGAAACCGGCGGCGGCGATGGCGGTGAGCTTCTCCTCGAGGGTGCCGCTGAGGCACACGGTCGCGATGGACTTGCGCATGATCAGCCTCCGGCGGGGAGCTCGAGCAGGTCGGCGAGGTCGGCGAGCATCCGTGTCGCGTCGGGTTCACGGCCGGTGAAGAGGCGGAAGGCGTCGGCGGCCTGGAAGACGGCCATGCCGCCCCCGTCCAGGGTGCGGCAGCCGGCCGCGCGGGCGGCGGCCAGCAGCGGGGTCTCCAGCGGGCGGTAGACCACCTCGGCGACCCACAGCCCGGTCCGCAGCAGTTCCACGGGCAGCGGCAGCCCGGGGTGGGCGGCCATCCCGGTGGGGGTGGCGTGCACCAGCCCGTCGGCGCCGCCGACGGCCGCCGGGAGCCCGCCGGGCGCGACGGTACGGACCCGGGCCGCGCCGAACCGTGTCGCCAGCGTCCCGGCCAGCCCGGCGGCCCGCGCCGGATCGGTGTCGGCCAGCGTCAGCCGGTCGGCGCCGACGGTCAGCAGGGCGTGGGCGACGGCGGCGCCCGCCCCGCCAGCGCCGAGCAGCACGATCTCGCCGGTGGGCGCGTCGGGCAGACCGCGGGCGAAGGAGCGGGCGAAGCCGGACCAGTCGGTGTTGTGGCCGATGGCCCGGCCGTCCGCGCCGAAGACCACCGTGTTGACCGCGCCGAGCAGCGCGGCGTCCTCCGACAGCCCGTCGAGGTGCTCGATCACCGTCTGCTTGCACGGGTGGGTGATGTTGAGCCCGTCGAAGCCCAGCCGGGCGGCGGCCCGCACCAGCTCGCCCACCCTCTCCGGGCCGAGGCCCAGCGGATCGATGTCGATCAGGCGGTAGAGATACCGCAGCCCGTGGCGGTCGGCCTCGCGCTGGTGGAGGGCGGGGGAGAGCGAGGGGCCCACTCCGGATCCGATCAGCCCCACCAGACAGGACTCCCGCCCCTCCCGCCCCTCCCGGCCCTCGTGCGACCGCCCCGTGGTGTCCCGCATACCGGCGACCTCCCGCCTTCCCGGTTAATGTACGAACTGGTTCGTTAGTAGCGTGGACAGTAAAGGCCCAGGACCGCCCTCTTGTGAACCCCCTGGACGTAGCCCTGGACGTAGAGTGGGCCCAGCATGAGCGATCAGCCGCCGAAGAACAGCCGCCTCCGCGACGCCGTCCGCACCCAGGCCGAGATCCTGGACGTCGCCACCCGCGAATTCGCCGAGCGCGGCTACGCCGGGGCCCGCGTCGACGAGATAGCCGCCCTCACCCGCACCACCAAGCGGATGATCTACTACTACTTCGGCGGCAAGGAACAGCTCTACATCAAGGTCCTGGAGCGCGCCTACACCGGCATCCGCGAGGCCGAACAGGCCGTGGACGTCACCGGTCTGGACCCCGCCGAGGCCATCCGGCACCTGGCCGAGCTGACCTTCGACCACCACACCGAACACGCCGACTTCATCCGGCTGGTGTCCATCGAGAACATCCACCGGGCCGAGCACCTGGCCAAGTCCGAGACGCTGGCCAAGGCCGGCACACCGGTGATCGACCTGATCTCCGGGATCCTCGCGCGCGGCCGGGAGCAGGGCGTCTTCCGGGGTGACGCCGACGCCGTCGACGTCCACCTGATGATCAGCTCATTCGCCGTCTTCCCGGTGGCCAACCAGCACACCTTCGGCACCCTCTTCGGCCGCGACCCCCTGGACCCGGGGCGCCGCGCCCACTACCGCCGGATGGTCGGCGACATGGTCGTGGCGTACCTGCGCGCCGGGTCCTGAACCGTACGGCGACCGTACGGTTCAGGACCCGGCGCGCGGGGCGGGGTCGGCTCAGGACGGCATCGCGAGCTCGAACCAGACGACCTTGCCCGTGGACAGCCGGGTGGCGCCCCAGCGCCGCGCCATCCGGTTCACCAGATACAGCCCGCGCCCGCCCTCGTCGGACGGCCGGGCCTGGCGCAGCCGGGGGAGCTGCGGCACGTCGTCGCCGACCTCGCAGCGCAGCACGTCCGTGCGCAGCAGCCGCAGCGTGATGGGCCGCTCCGCGTAGCGCACCGCGTTCGTCACCACCTCGCTGACCAGCAGCTCCACCGCGTCCGTCAGATCGTCCAGGTCCCAGCGGGCCAGCGCCCGGCGGGCCAGCCGGCGCGCCTGCCCGGCGGTCTGCGCCTTGGGGTCCAGGAACCAGTACGCGACATCGCTGGGCGCGATGCCCTCGAACCGGGCCGCGAGCAGCGCCACGTCGTCGTCGCGGTCGCCGGGGCCGAGCATGTCCAGCACCTCGTCGCACAGCGGCTCCAGCGGCGGCGGGTTGGGGCCGGTGAGCCGGGCGGTGGCGGTCAGCCGCTCCCGCAGCTGCTCGATCCCGGTCCACACATCGCGCATCCGCGACTCGACCAGCCCGTCGGTGTAGAGCATCAGGGTGGCCCCGGCGGGCGCGTCCAGCTCGACCGCCTCGAAGTCGACGCCGCCGACCCCGATCGGTGCCCCGGGCGGCACCCGCAGCACCTCGGCGCGGCCGCCCCGGTGCAGCAGGAGCGGCGGCGGATGGCCCGCGTTGGCCACCACGATGCGGTGCGCGACGGGGTCGTAGACCGCGTACAGGCAGGTGGCCATGCGGTCGGTGCCCAGCCGCTGGGCCTGCTCGTCCAGGTGGTGCAGCACCTCCTGGGGCGGCAGGTCGAGCCCGGCGAGGGTCTGCGCGGTGGTGCGCAGCTGGCCCATGATCGCGGCGGAGGTCATCGAATGGCCCATCACATCGCCGACCACCAGCGCCACCCGGTTGCCCGGCAGCGGGATCGCGTCGTACCAGTCGCCGCCGACCCGCGCGGTCTCGGCCGCGGGCAGATAGCGGCTGGCCAGCCGGACGCCGGTGGGCTGCGGCAGCGAGTCGGGCAGCATGGTGCGCTGGAGTTCGTCCGCGATGTACACCTCGCGCCCGTACAGCACCGCCTTGTCGACGCCGAGCGCGGTGTGGGTGGCCAGCTGGGCCGCCACCAGCAGATCGTCGGGTTCGAACGGCGGCCGGTCCGGGCGGCGTACGAACACGGCCGCGCCGATCACCCGGCGGCGGCCGCGCAGCGGCGCCAGCACGGTGCGCTGACCGGTCGCCACCGACGGCCCCTCGCCGAGCAGTTCCGGCAGCGCGGCGCGGGCCGCCTGGGAGTCGCCGAAGACCGGCCGCACCCCGCGCAGCACCTCGGCCAGCGGACCGCCCGCCTCCACCTCGCACAGCTCGGCGGCCGGGCCGCCGCCCACGGCGGGCGACAGATCCGGCTGGGAGGGCAGCAGCGACAGCCGGCCGCTGTCGGTGTCCGGGTCCAGCGGGATCCGGTCGGTGCGGCGCAGCCGCAGCACCACCGGGCCGACCGGGCGCTCGTCGCCGACCGGCAGCGGATCGCGCAGATAGACCAGGATCGCGTCGGCGAAGGTGGGCACGGTGGCCCGGCACAGGCCCAGCACGATCTCGTCCAGGTCGATGCCCCGGGCGATCCGGCGCGTGGCAGCCCCCACGAACCGCAGCCGGTCGCCGCTCCGGTCCCGCGCGGTGGCCGCCTCGGCGGCCGCGGAGCCGCCCGCGGGCGGCACGGTGGGCGCTCCGCCCTCCGGTGCGCTGTAGGCGACCTCACCCGCCGTGGCGGCCGCCGCGTGGGCCTCGCCGGACCCAGACGCTCTGCGGGCGTCGTTGGATCCGGGTGCTGTGTGTGGATCGCCGGACCCGGCCGCCGAGCGGGACTCGCTCGACCCGTCAGTCGCACGCGTTTCGCCGGACCCGGCCGCCGCATGGGCCTCACCGGATCCGGTTGCCGTAGGTGCCTCACCGGCCCCGGCCGTCGCGGAAGCCTCGCACGGCCGCTCCGGATGCTCGCCCGCGCCGGCGCCCCGGCGCGCCGCTCCCCGGCCGCGTCCGTCGCCCTGGGCGGCCGGGGGCCGCTCGTCGGGGCCGGTGCCGCCGTTCGCTCCCGGCCGGCGCGACGCGCCTCTTGCGGCATTGCGATCCGCGTCCCACACAGGCTCGCCCTCCGGTGTGCCGTGCTCCGGCTGCGCCGGGTGCTCGCTCTCCGCCGTGTTCCGGCGCTCCCTACCCGCGTCACCGCGCGCCGCGGCGGCGCTGCCCCGCCCGTCCGCGCCGTCCGCGCCGTC
>NZ_BAAAIF010000113.1:0-19434 GCF_039525925.1 Streptomyces javensis
CGAACGCGACTTTGGACGCGTTGGCGCAGTGGCGGCGCGGTGCGGGGCTCCCGGCCACCTCGGTGGCCTGGGGGCCGTGGGCCGACAACGGCATGGCAGAGGCCGTCGCGGACCGGTGGCGGCGCCATGGCCTCCCCGCGATGGACCCCGGGTCGGCCGTCGCCACCCTGGAGCAGAGCGTCAATCACCCGGCGGCAACGGCTCTGATCGTCGCCGACGTTGAGTGGGACACCCTGGCCGGGACGATGGCGGACACCCGTTCGCGCCGGCTCCTCCACGACCTCACAGCTCACGGCTCACCCGACACCGCCAACGAGGTCACGACCACCGAGGGGTCGCTTCGGCGCCGACTCGCCGGGCTGGGGGCGGCGGAACAAGACCGCCTCCTCCTGGAGTTCGTGCGGTCCCATGTGGCGGCCGTACTGGGACACCGCCGTCCCGAGGCCATCGACGCCGACCGCGCCTTCAAGGAACTGGGCTTTGACTCCCTCGCGGCGGTGAACCTGCGCAACCGGCTGAACGCGGCCACCGGTCTGAGCCTGCCGAGCACCCTGCTCTTCGACCACCCCACCGTGACGGCGCTGGTCAAACTGTTGCGCACCGAGGTGCTGGGGCTGCGGAACGGCGCGGACGCCGTGTTGCCCGTCGCCGTGGCCACCGAAGACGAGCCCATCGCCATCGTGGCCATGAGCTGCCGCTTCCCCGGCGAGGTGCGAACGCCGGAAGACCTGTGGCAGCTGCTGGTCGCCGGGCGCGAGGTGCTGACCGGGTTCCCCGCCGACCGCGGTTGGGACCTGGACGCGCTCTACCGACCGGATCCGGACGAGCACGGCAAGAGCTATGTCCGCGAGGGCGGGTTCCTCGAGGGAGCGGGCGACTTCGACCCGAAGTTCTTCGGGATCTCGCCGCGTGAGGCGGTGGCGATGGACCCCCAGCAGCGGCTCCTGCTGGAGACATCGTGGGAGGCGTTCGAGCGGGCCGGGATCGACCCCACGCTGCTCCGGGGCAGTCAGACCGGGGTCTTCGTGGGCAGCAACGGCCAGGACTACGCAACCAGCCTGCGCCAGGCGGCCGCAGAGCACATCGAGGGACACCTGGTCACCAGCAGTGCCGCCAGCGTTGTCTCCGGTCGCATCTCCTACACCTTCGGCTTCGAGGGGCCCGCGGTCACGGTGGACACAGCCTGTTCGTCGTCGCTGGTCGCGTTGCATCTGGCGGCGCAGTCCCTGCGCCAGGGCGAGTGCTCGCTGGCGCTCGCCGGCGGTGTCACCGTGATGTCCACTCCCGAACTCTTCGTGGAGTTCAGCCGCCAGCGCGGTCTGGCGGCCGACGGTCGGTGCAAGGCGTTCGCGGCGGCCGCGGACGGCACCGGCTGGGGTGAGGGCGTGGGCTTGCTGCTGCTGGAGCGGGTCTCGGACGCACGGCGCAACGGTCATCAGGTGCTGGCGGTGGTACGCGGCTCCGCCGTCAACCAGGACGGTGCGAGCAACGGCCTCACCGCACCGAGCGGCCCTTCGCAGCAGCGGGTGATCCGGGCGGCGCTGGCGAACGCCCGGCTGTCGGCCGCCGACGTGGATACGGTCGAGGCGCACGGCACGGGTACCACGCTGGGGGATCCGATCGAGGCGCAGGCGCTGCTGGCCACGTACGGGCAGGAGCGGCCCGAGGAGCGACCGCTGTGGCTCGGCTCGATCAAGTCCAACATCGGCCACACTCAGGCCGCGGCCGGTGTGGCCGGGGTCATCAAGTCGGTGCTGGCCATGCGGCACGGGCTGCTTCCGCAGACCCTGCACATCGACGAGCCGTCACCGCACGTGGACTGGTCGACGGGTGCGGTGGAGCTTCTGACGGCCCCGACTCCATGGCCCGAGACCGGTCGGCCCCGCCGGGCGGGCGTCTCCTCCTTCGGCGTGAGCGGCACCAACGCCCATGTGATTCTGGAGCAGGGGCCGATGGTGTCCGATGCGGCCACGGACGCCACCTCTGAACCGAGCGGCGTGGTGCCGTGGGTGGTATCGGCACGATCCGATGCGGGACTCCGGGACCAGGCCGCGCGCTTGCTGTCGACAGTGGGCGACGAGGCCGGTCCGGCGTCGGTGGACGTCGGCCTGTCGCTGGTCACCACGCGTGCGGTGTTCGAGCGGCGGGCGGTGGTGCTGGGCGGTGACCGTACCGCGCTCGTCCGCGGCCTGACCGCACTGGCCGAGGGGCGCGAGGCCGCGGGCGTGGTGCGCGGGGCGGCTACTGGCTCCTCGGACCGCGTCGCCTTCGTCTTCCCTGGTCAGGGGTGGCAGTGGGTGGGGATGGCGGCGGGGCTGTTGGAGTCTTCGCCGGTGTTCGCGGAGCGGCTGGAGGAGTGTGCGGCGGCGTTGGCGCCGTTCGTGGACTGGTCGTTGGTGGATGTGCTCGGCGATGCGGTGGCGTTGGAGCGGGTGGATGTGGTGCAGCCCGTGTTGTGGGCGGTGATGGTGTCGCTGGCGGAGCTGTGGCGTTCGTACGGTGTCCAGCCTGCGGCCGTCATCGGCCACTCGCAGGGTGAGATCGCGGCGGCGTGTGTGGCGGGTGCGTTGTCGCTTGAGGACGCGGCACGCGTGGTGGCCCTGCGGAGCAAGGCGTTGCGCGCGCTGTCGGGGCTGGGCGGCATGGTGTCGATACCGCTGACCGTGGAGGCCGTACGGGAGCGGCTCGCGCCGTGGGGTGAGCGGCTGTCGGTGGCGGCGGTGAACGGGCCCTCGGCGGTCGTGGTCTCCGGTGACGCGGACGCGCTGGACGAGCTGCTGGCGGCGTGCGAGGCGGACGAGATCCGGGCACGGCGCATCCCCGTGGACTACGCCTCCCACTGCGCCCATGTCGAGGCCATCGAGGACGAGCTTCAGCAGACCCTCGCGGGGATCGCTCCACGCCCGTCGTCGGTGCCGTTCTACTCCACGGTCACGGCGGGTGTGCTGGACACCCAGGAACTCGACGCCGGGTACTGGTACCGCAATCTGCGTCGGACGGTCCGTTTCGACGAGACCGTCCGCGCCCTGCTCGCCGACGGCTTCGATACGTTCATCGAGGCCAGCGCCCACCCCGTCCTTACGATGGGGGTGGAGCAGACGGCCCAGGACCACGGCACGCACATCACCGCCGTCGGATCACTGCGCCGCGACGAAGGCGGGCTCGACCGGTTCGCCACTTCCCTCGCCGAGGCATACGTGGGGGGCGCCGCTGTCGACTGGGCGGGGGTGTTCGCGGGCACGGGCGCCCGACGCGTCGACTTGCCGACGTACGCCTTCCAGCACCAGCGCTACTGGGTCGAGCCCTCGGCCGAGGCGGGCGATGTGTCCTCGGCCGGACTGACCTCCGCCGACCACCCCCTCCTCGGCGCGGCGACCGCGCTGCCCGACTCGGACGGGTGGCTGCTCACCGGCCGCCTCTCGCTCCGTACGCAACCCTGGCTCGCCGAACACACCGTGCTCGGCCGGGCCCTGCTGCCCGCGTCCGCATTCGTCGAGTTGGCGCTGCGAGCCGGTGACGCGGCCGGATGCGATCGCGTGGCGGAGCTGACCCTGGAGGCGCCTCTGGTGCTTCCCGAACAGGGCGCCGTACAACTCCAGTTGACCGTAGGCGGGCCGGAGGAGGACGGCGGGCGTTCCGTACGGGTGTACGCGCGACCGGAAGACACTACGGACCGGCCGTGGACCCGGTACGCCTCGGGAACGCTGGTCCACGGGGAAGCCCGCGGCGAGTCCCGGAGCCACGCCACCGACCTCAGCATCTGGCCGCCGACCGGTGCGGAGGCCGTCGACACCGCCGACCTCTACGAGCGGTTGGCCGACACCGGCGTGGCGTACGGGCCCGTCTTCCGTGGCGTTCGCGCGGTATGGCGCCGTGGTGACGAGCTCTTCGCCGAGGTGGCGCTGCCCGAGGAAGCCCATGGCGAGGTGCCCCGGTTCGGCATCCACCCGGCCCTGCTGGACACCGCCTTGCAGCCGGGTCTTGCACCCCTCCCGGGCGATGCGGACGGCATCCGCCTGCCGTTCCTCTGGAGCGGTGTGTCGTTGTACGCGACCGGGGCGTCGACGCTCCGCGTACGGCTGACCCGCGAGGGCGCCGACACCCTGTCCGCGCTGGTCGCCGACCCGGCCGGAACACCGGTGGCCACGGTGGACGCACTGGTGGCACGGCCGGTGCCGGAGGAGCAGTTCGCGGCCGCGACGGCGGAGCCCGGTGGCGGCCGACCGGAACGGGCCACCGCGGTCCGCCGCGCACTGGCCCGGACGGCGCCCGCAGCGGAGGAGGCGTCACTACGGCAGCGCCTGTTCAGGGTGGGCGACGCGGAGCGGGAGCGGATGGTGCTGCGCATGGTCCAGGACCAGGCCGCCACCGTCCTCGGCCACAGCACACCGGACGCGGTCGAGCCGGATGTCTCCTTCAAGGAGCACGGTTTCGACTCCCTCACGGCGGTGGAGCTGCGGAACCGGCTGAACGCGGCCACCGGCGAGCGGCTGCCCGCCACGGTCGTCTTCGACTACCCGACCCCCGTCGCGCTCGCGGAATACCTCCGCGCGGAACTGCTCGGCCGCCGGGAGGGCGACGCCCCCTCGGCTCCCGCGCCCGTCACCAGGGCCGAGCCGGACGACGATCCGATCGCCATCGTCGCCATGGGGTGCCGTCTGCCCGGTGGCGTCCGGTCCCCGGAGGAGCTGTGGGACCTGCTGACCGAGGGCCGTGACGCGATATCCGGCTTCCCCGAAGACCGTGGCTGGGAACTCGACGGACTCTACGACGCCGACCCCGACGTCCCCGGGAAGACCTACACGCGCCACGGTGGCTTCGTCGACGGCGCGGGTGAATTCGACGCGGCGTTCTTCGGCATCTCACCGCGTGAGGCGGTGGCGATGGACCCGCAGCACCGACTGCTGCTGGAGACGTCCTGGGAGACCTTCGAGCGCGCGGGCATCGACCCGGCCTCCCTGCGCGGCAGCCAGACCGGTGTGTTCGTAGGAGCCGGATCACATGGCTACGGCGCGGGCCCGATCCGGCCGTCGAGCGGTGTCGAGGGCTATCTGCTCACCGGCAACGCCCTCAGCGTCACCTCCGGCCGGCTCGCCTATGCGTTCGGCCTCGAAGGGCCGGCCGTCGCCGTCGACACGGCGTGCTCGTCGTCGCTGGTGGCGCTGCACCTGGCCGCGCAGTCGCTGCGGCAGGGCGAGTGCTCCCTGGCCCTGGCCGGTGGCACCGCCATCATGTCGACCCCCTGGACCTTCGTCGGCTTCAGCCGCCAGCGGGGGCTGGCCCCGGACGGGCGCTGCAAGCCCTTCTCCGCCGCCGCCGATGGCTTCGGCCCGGCGGAGGGCGTCGGTGTGCTGTTGCTGGAGCGTCTGTCGGACGCCCGCCGGAACGGACACCGTGTGCTCGCCCTCGTCCGGGGCACCGCCGTCAACCAGGACGGTGCGAGCAACGGCCTCACCGCGCCCAACGGACCCTCGCAGCAGCGGGTGATCCGCGCCGCGTTGGAGAACGCGCGGCTGTCGGCGGCCGAGGTGGACGCGGTCGAGGCCCATGGCACCGGCACCAAGCTGGGCGACCCCATCGAGGCGCAGGCCCTGCTCGCCACGTACGGCAGGGGCCGTCCCGAAGAGCGGCCGCTGCTGCTGGGCTCGGTCAAGTCGAACATCGGGCACACACAGGCGGCGGCCGGCGTGGCCGGTGTGATCAAGATGGTGCTCGGCATGCGGCACGGCGTGCTGCCGCGCACCCTGCACCTGGATGAGCCATCGCCGCATGTGGACTGGTCCGCGGGTGGGTTGCGCCTGCTGACGGACGATACGCCCTGGCCGGAGACGGGACGGCCGCGCCGAGCGGCGGTCTCCTCCTTCGGGATGAGCGGCACCAACGCGCACGCCGTGCTGGAAGCGGCCCCGCTCGACGAGGTCCCCGTCCGTGGTGTCGATGACGACCGCCCCGGCGCCCCGGCCCAGGAACTGCCGGAGATCACGCCATGGGTGATCTCCGGACGGTCGGACACCGCGGTCGAGGCGCAGGCGGGACGGCTGCTGACGCACGTGCGCGGGCACGGAGAGGTTTCGCCCGCCGACGTCGGGCTGTCGCTGGCGACCACGCGCAGTGTCTTCGAACACCGCGCGGTGGTGCTGGCGGAGGACGGGGACGGTCTCCTCAACGGCCTGGGTGCGTTGGCCGAGGGGAACGTGACCCCCGGTGTGGTGCGCGGGATGGCGACCGCCCGGGACCACGCGGTGCTTGTTTTCCCTGGTCAGGGGTGGCAGTGGGTGGGGATGGCGGCGGGGCTGCTGGAGTCTTCGCCGGTGTTCGCGGAGCGGCTGGAGGAGTGTGCGGCGGCGTTGGCGCCGTTCGTGGAGTGGTCGTTGGTGGATGTGCTCGGAGACTCTGCGGCGTTGGAGCGGGTGGATGTGGTGCAGCCGGTGTTGTGGGCGGTGATGGTGTCGTTGGCGGAGTTGTGGCGTTCGTACGGTGTCGTGCCCGCGGCGGTCATCGGCCACTCGCAGGGTGAGATCGCGGCGGCGTGTGTGGCGGGTGCGCTGTCGCTGGAGGACGCGGCACGCGTGGTGGCGTTGCGGAGCAAGGCGCTGCGGGCGCTTTCGGGGCTTGGCGGGATGGCGTCGGTGTCGTTGCCGGTGGAGTCGGTGCGGGAGCGGCTGGGCCGGTGGGGTGAGCGGTTGTCGGTGGCGGCGGTGAACGGGCCCTCGGCGGTCGTGGTGTCCGGTGCCGCGGACGCGCTGGACGAGCTGATGGCGACGTGCGAGGGCGAGGGAATCCGGGCGCGGCGTATCCCTGTGGACTACGCCTCGCACTGCGCTCATGTCGAGGCGATCGAGGACGAGCTTCGGCAGGCCCTGGCGGGGATCGCTCCTCGGCCGTCGTCGGTGCCGTTCTATTCGACGGTGACCGCTGGGGTGCTGGACACCGAGGAACTCGATGCCGGGTACTGGTACCGCAATCTGCGTCAGACGGTGCGCTTCGACGAGACCGTACGCACCCTGCTGGCCGACGGCTTCCAGGTGTTCATCGAGGCCAGCGCCCATCCGGTCCTCACCATGGGCGTGGAGCAGACCGCCGAGGACCACGGCACCCGCGTCACCGCCGTCGGTTCGCTGCGCCGCGATGAAGGCGGCCTGGAGCGTTTTCTCACCTCTCTGGCCGAGGCGTACGTGGGTGGTGCGTCCGTCGACTGGGCGGGGGTGTTCGCGGGAACGGGTGCGAAGCGCGTCGATCTGCCGACGTATGCCTTCCAGCGCACCCACTTCTGGCTGGAGTCCGAGGCGATCGATGCCACCGGTGACGTGGCATCGGTGGGGCTGGACTCGGCCGGGCATCCGTTGCTGGGGGCCGCCGTGCCGCTGCCCGACTCCGACGGGTTCCTGCTCACCGGTCGGCTCTCGCTCCGCACCCACCCCTGGCTCGCCGACCACGCGGTGCTGGGCCGGGCCATCCTGCCCGGTACGGCGTTTGTCGAGCTGGCGTCGAGGGCCGGTGACGCGGTCGGTTGCGACCGGCTGGAGGAGCTGACGCTGGAGGCGCCCCTGGTGCTGCCCGACGAGGGCGCGGTCCAGGTGCAGCTGGTCGTGGGCGGTCCCCGGCAGGACGGGCAGCGCGAGTTCAGCGTGCACGCCCGCCGTGACGACGTCCCGAACGCCTCGTGGACGTGCCATGCGAAGGGTGTGCTGGCCCTGAACTCCCCCGTCATCGACCGGACGACCGGCCCGGCGGATCTGAAGGCGTGGCCACCGGCGAGCGCGGAGGAGGTCGGGACCGCGGGCTTCTACGAGGATGTGGCGGCCACCGGGCTGGCGTACGGACCGGTCTTCCGAGGTCTGCGCACCGTCTGGCGCAAGGGCGACGAGGTCTTCGCCGAGGTGGCGCTCCCCGAGGAGTCGCGCGCGGACGCGGCCCGGTTCGGGCTGCACCCCGCGCTGCTCGACACGGCGCTGCACGCCTGGCTGGTGTGCGCCGCCTCGCGTCCGGAGAAGGACGGGATCCGGCTGCCGTTCGTGTGGAGCGGTGCGTCGTTGCACGCCACCGGCGCGAGCTCTCTGCGGGTACGGCTGGCCCCCGCGGGCACCGATGGGATGTCCGTCCTGGTGGCCGACGCCGCCGGAACGCCGGTGGCGACGGCGGAGGCGCTGGTCACCCGGCCGGTCTCGGAGGCACAGCTCGCATCGTCCGCCGACGACGGCGGGTCGCTGTACCGAGTGGAGTGGATCGCGGGGCCCGCAACCGCCTCGGTCCCCGCCACCGACCGCTGCGCCGTGGCCGGACCGGACCCCTTCGGCCTGGCCAGGGCGTTGAAGGCGGCCGACGGATCGGTGGAGGAACACGCCGACCTGGCCGCTCTCGCGGCCCATGTGCGATCCGGCGCTCCCATGCCGGACCTGGTGTTCATGACCGTGTCCGCCACCCCCGGCGAGGACGTCGTCCCGGCGACACACGCCGTGGCCCACCGGACCCTGGACATGGTGCGGACGTGGCTGGCGGAGGACGGGTTCGCCGCGTCCCGGCTGGTGTTCATCACCCGGGGCGCGCTGGCCACCGAGGACGGTGACGACCCGCGCGACCTGGCCGCGGCCCCGGTCTGGGGGCTGGTGCGATCGGCGCAGGCCGAGCACCCTGACCGTTTCGTCCTGCTGGACGTGGACGGTGCCGACCCATCGCTCACCGTGGTGCACCGGGCGGTGTCCACCGGGGAACCGCAGCTCGCGGTGCGCGGCGCCGAGGTGCTGGTGCCACGTCTTGCCCCCGGCGCCGCGAGGGATGTGCTGACGCCACCGGATGACACGGCGGCGTGGCGGCTGGAGGCGTCCGGAGCGGGCACGCTGGAGGGGCTGACGCTGGCCACGGCCACGGACGCCACCCGCGAACTCGGTGAGCACCAGGTGCGGGTCGCCGTGCGTGCCACGGGCCTGAACTTCCGCGATGTCCTCATCTCGCTGGACATGTATCCGGACGAGGCCATGATGGGCGGCGAGGGCGCCGGTGTGGTCGTGGCCACCGGCCCCGGTGTGGCCTCCCTCGCCGTCGGCGACCGGGTGATGGGTCTGTGGTCCGGTGGTTTCGGGCCGTTGGCCGTCGTGGACGACCGCACCCTCGTGCGGATCCCGGACGGCTGGACCTTCACCGAGGCAGCGTCCGTCCCCGTGGCGTTCGTGACGGCCTTGTACGCGCTGCGGGAGCTGGCGGGCGTACGGCGCGGTGAGTCGCTGCTGGTCCATTCCGCCGCCGGTGGCGTGGGGATGGCGGCGGTGCGGCTGGCGCGGGCCTGGGGCGTCGAGGTGTTCGCGACCGCGAGCGAGACCAAGTGGGACGTCCTGCGCGGCCTCGGGCTGGACCAGGCGCATATCGCGTCGTCGCGCACGCTGGAGTTCGAGGAGCGGTTCGGGGACTCCTCGGCCGGCCGTGGTGTGGATGTGGTCCTGGACTCCCTGTCCGGTGAGTTCGTGGACGCGTCGCTGCGGCTGCTCGGCGAGGGCGGGCGGTTCATCGAGATGGGCAAGACGGATGTGCGGTCCGCCGACGCGGTGGCCGCGGCCCATCCGGGCGTGCTGTACCGGGCGTTCGACCTGGGGGAGGCGGGCCCCGCGCGCATCGGGGAGATGCTCGCGGAGATCGTGGCCCTCTTCGAGCGTGGTGTGCTGGAGCCGCTGCCCGCACGGGTGTGGGATGTGCGCAGGGCTCCCGAGGCGTTCCGGTTCATGAGCCAGGCGCGCCATGTGGGCAAGCTGGTGCTGAGCGTTCCGGCCGCGCCGGACCCGGAGGGGACCGTTCTGATCACCGGTGCCGGTGGCGTCCTGGGCGGACTGGTCGCCCGGCATCTGGTGGCGGACCGCGGCATACGCCGGCTGCTGCTGGTCAGCCGGCGTGGCCGCGCGGCCGAGAGCATGGCGGCGCTCGAGGCGGAGCTGACGGCTCTGGGAGCCTCGATCACCGTCGCGGCCTGCGATGTGGCCGACCGCGACGCGCTGGCCGGCCTGCTGGCTGACCTCCCCGACGGACACGGCCTGACCGGTGTGGTCCACGCCGCGGGCATCCTGGACGACGGAACGGTGGCCTCGCTGACACCGGAGCGGCTGGACGCGGTGCTGCGCGCCAAGGCGGACGGGGCGTGGCATCTGCACGAGCTGACCCGCCGTTTCGACGTGGCCATGTTCGCCCTGTTCTCGTCGACCGCCGGGGTCCTGGGGTCCGCGGGCCAGGCCAACTACGCCGCGGCCAACACGTTCCTGGACGGACTGGCCCAGCGGCGCCGGGCGATGGGCCTGCCCGGAGTATCGCTCGCCTGGGGCCTGTGGGCCGAGCGCACCGGAATGACCGGACACCTCGGCCAGGCGGACCTCTCGCGGATGACACGGGCCGGACTGGTGCCGTTCCCCACCGAGGAGGGACTGCGGCTGTTCGACACGGCCGGGCGGCTGGCCGAGGGCGGGGTGGTGCCGGCGCGGCTCGACCTCGGCCACCTGGCGGCCGCCGCCGAGGCCACGCCCGTACCCCCGTTGCTCAACGCACTCGTACGACGGCCCACCACGCCCCGGCGCGCCTCGGCCCAGGAAGACCCCGGCACCCAGGAGGCACCGCTGGCGCGGCGGTTGGCCGGGCTGGGGCAGGGGGAGCGGCAGCGTACGCTGCTGCGCCTGGTCCAGGAACACGCCGCCACGGTCCTCGGCCATGGGACGGCATCCGCGGTGGTCACCGATCGCGGCTTCCTGGAGCTCGGGTTCGACTCACTCACCGCGGTCGAGCTGCGCAACCGGCTGAACGCGGCCACCGGGCTGCGGCTGCCCGCCACCCTCATCTTCGACTACCCGACCCCCGCCGCGCTGGCCGGACACCTGGGGGAGGAGGTCGCCCCCGTGGCGGCGGACGACCCGTCGGAGGACGTGGCCGCCGAACTCGACCGGCTGGAAGCCGCGCTGCTCGGCACCGACGCGGCGACCGACGACACGACCCGCGCGATGGTGGCCGACCGGCTGAAGCGCCTGCTGTCCCACTGGGACGGGGACCGTCGCGGCCCGGCGCCGGACGGCCCGGCCGGTGGCCCCGCCACCGGTTCCGGCGAGGCGGACGACGTCGCCGAGCACCTGGAGTCGGCGGCGGCCGACGAGCTCTTCGCCTTCATCGACCAGGAGTTCGGGTCGTGACGCCAAAAGCGGCCGCCGCCACGGCGCATCCACGCCCCCACCCCACCTGCCCGCCGAACACCCCGCTCCCGAAGCCTGACCCCGAGAGGTTCTGATGTCGGAACAAGAAAAGCTGCTCGGTTACCTCCGGCGGGTGACGGCTGATCTGCACCAGACACGGCAGCGCCTTCAGGACGTGGAGTCCGCGGCCCGCGAACCGATCGCGATCGTCGGGATGAGCTGCCGCTTCCCCGGCGGGGTGCGCTCGCCCGAGGAGTTCTGGCGGCTGCTGAGCGGGGCCGAGGACGCCATCACACCGTTCCCCGACGACCGCGGCTGGGACCTCGGCTCGCTCTACGACGCGGACCCCGACCGGCCCGGCACCTCCTACGCGCGCGAGGGCGGATTCCTGCACGATGTCGGCGACTTCGATGCCGACTTCTTCGGGATCTCACCGCGTGAGGCGCTGGCGATGGACCCCCAGCAGCGGCTGCTGCTGGAGACCTCTTGGGAGGCCGTCGAACGGGCGGGCATCGACCCGGCCTCGCTCAGGGGCAGCCGGTCCGGGGTGTTCGTCGGCGCCGTGGCCCCCGACTACGGGCCGCGGGTGCACGAGGCCACCGACGGCGTCGAGGGCCACCTGGTGACCGGCAGCGCCATCAGCGTCGTGTCCGGGCGCGTGGCCTACACGCTGGGCCTGGAGGGCCCGGCCGTCACGGTGGACACCGCGTGTTCCTCGTCGCTGGTCGCCCTGCACCTGGCCGTACAGGCCCTGCGCCAGGGAGAGTGCTCCCTCGCTCTGGCCGGTGGCGTCACCGTCATGGCCACGCCCGGCACCTTCATCGGCTTCAGCCGGCAGCGCGGGCTCGCCCCCGACGGGCGGTGCAAGCCCTTCTCGGCGGCGGCCGACGGTTTCGGGCCCGCCGAGGGCGTCGGCATGCTGTTCCTGGAGCGGCTCTCCGACGCACACCGCAACGGCCACCCCGTGCTGGCCGTCGTCCGGGGCACGGCGACCAACCAGGACGGGGCGAGCAGCGCGCTGTCCGCCCCCAACGGCCCGTCCCAGCAGCGGGTGATCCGCCAGGCGCTGGCCAACGCCGGGCTCACGGCCGGACAGGTCGACGCCGTGGAAGCACACGGTACGGGGACGAAGCTGGGCGACCCTATCGAGGCACAGGCGCTGCTGGCCACCTACGGCCGTGAGCGTGCCACGGACCACCCGCTGCTGCTGGGGTCGGTCAAGTCGAACATCGGACATACGCAGGCGGCCGCCGGTGTGGCCGGTGTGATGAAGATGGTGCTGGCGATGCGCCACGGCGTGCTGCCCCGTACCTTGCACATCGACGAGCCGTCCCCACACGTGGACTGGTCGGCGGCCACCGTCGAACTCCTCACCGAGGCCACCGCATGGCCCGAGAGGGAGGAGCCGCGCCGGGCCGGTGTGTCCTCGTTCGGCATCAGCGGCACCAACGCCCACGCCATCATCGAGCAGGCGCCGCCACCGGCAGCTACCGACGCCGCTTCCGAGGGCGCTTCCGACGCCGCTGCCCACGCCGCTTCCGGCGCGGACGTGGCGGAGGAGGCGGAGGCGCCCCGGACAGCGCTCCCGCTCCTCCCCTGGCCGCTGTCCAGCAAGTCCGAGGCGGCGCTGCGCGCCCAGGCCACGCGGCTGCTGGAGCACGTGGAGCGGCACCCGGAGGTCGCGGCAGAGGGCGTCGGACTGTCCCTCGCCACCACACGGACCGCCTTCGACCACCGCGCCGTCGTACTGGCCCCGGACCGCGCGGAGGCGGTACGGATCCTGGCCGATCACCTCGCCGGCCGAGCCACCTCCGGGCTGGTCGAAGGCGTCGCCAAGCGCAGCGCCGGGGTCGCCTTCGTCTTCCCCGGCCAGGGGTCGCAGTGGGTGGGCATGGCGGCCCGGCTGCTGGATTCCTCGCCGGTGTTCGCCCGGCGGATCGACGAGTGCGCGACGGCCCTGGCACCGCATGTGGACTGGTCGCTGGTGGATGCGCTCAGCGACCCCGCGGCGCTGGAGCGGGTGGATGTCGTACAGCCCGCCCTGTTCGCGGTGATGGTGTCGCTGGCCGAGCTGTGGCGTTCGTACGGCGTGGAGCCGTCGGCCGTCATCGGCCACTCCCAGGGCGAGATCGCGGCGGCGTGCGTGGCCGGTGCCCTGTCGCTGGAGGACGCCGCGAAGGTGGTGGCCCTGCGCAGCCAAGCGCTGCGGGCGCTGTCCGGGCGCGGTGGCATGGTGTCGGTGTCGCTGCCCGTGGAGCGCGTACGGGAGCGGCTCGCGGCATGGGGCGAGCGGCTGTCGGTGGCGGCGGTGAACGGCCCCTCGGCGGTCGTGGTCTCGGGCGATGCCGATGCGCTGGACGAGCTGCTGGCGGTGTGCGAGGCGGAGGAGATCCGGGCGCGCCGCGTCCCCGTGGACTACGCCTCGCACTCCGCCCATGTCGAGAGGATCGAGAACGAGATCCGGCGCACCCTCGCCGGGATCGCTCCGCGCTCCTCCTCGGTGCCGTTCTACTCCACGGTGACCGGTGGCGTGCTGGACACCACCGAGCTGGACGCCGGCTACTGGTACCGCAATCTGCGCACGACCGTGCGTTTCGACGAGGCCGTACGGGTGCTCCTCGACGAGGGCTTCCAGACGTTCGTGGAGGCAAGCGCGCATCCGGTGCTCACCATGGGCATCGAGCAGACGGCCGACGACCACGGCACCCCCGTGGCGGCCATCGGCTCGCTGCGCCGTGACGAAGGCGGCCTGGACCGGTTCCTGACCTCCCTGGCCGAGGCCCACGTCGGCGGCATCGCCATCGACTGGCGGACGTTGTTCGCTGGAACCGGTGCCCACCCCGTCGACCTGCCCACCTACGCCTTCCAGCACCAGCGCTACTGGCTCACCTCGGCCACCACCGCGCGCTCCACCGACGCCGCGTCGGCCGAAGATGGCGCGGACACGCGCTTCTGGCAGGCCGTGGAGCGCGAGGACACCGAGGCACTGGCCGCCACGCTCCAGGTCCGATCCACCGAGCAGCACGACTCATTGGGCACCGTCCTGCCCGCCCTCGCGCGGTGGCGTCGGCAGCGGCGCTCCGAATCGACCGTGGACGAGTGGCGCTACCGCGTGATCTGGCGCCCCAAGAGCGGCCCCCCGGCCGCCTCGCTCCCGGGGCCATGGCTGCTGCTGGCTCCCAGCTCCCGCCCCGACGACCCGCTGGTCACGGCCTCCCGCGAGGCACTCGCGGCACACGGCGCCGATGTCGTCACCGTCGAACTGGGCGCGGATGCCGCACACCGCGCCACGGTGGCCGAGCGGCTGCGCGCCGCCACCGCCGACCACCCGCTGGACACGCTGTCCGGCGTGCTGTCACTGCTGCCGCTCGACGAACACCCGTACCCCGACCATCCCGTGGCCACCGTCGGCCTGACCCTGACCCTCGCCCTGATCCAGGCCCTGGACGACCTCGGCATCCGCGCCCCGCTGTGGTGCGCCACCCAGGGCGCGGTGTCCATCGGCAGCTCCGATCCGCTCACCAGCCCCGACCAGGCGGCGGTGTGGGGCCTGGGCCGGGTGGCCGGAGTGGAGTACCCGGACAGCTGGGGCGGGCTGATCGACCTTCCGCGCACCTTGGACGCCCGGGCCGGGGCCCGGCTCGCCGGAGTGCTCGCGGACGGCGGCCCCGAGGACCAGGTCGCGATCCGCGCCTCGGGTGTGATGCTGCGGCGGCTCGAGCCCGCACCCCTCGGCAACACCCCTCCGCCGCGCACCTGGAAGCCCCGTGGCACGGTCCTCATCACCGGTGGCACCGGCGCCCTCGGCACCCGTCTGGCCCGGTGGCTGGCGGACAACGGCGCCGAACACCTGGTGCTGACCAGCCGCCGCGGGCTCGCGGCCCCCGGCGCCGAAGACCTGGTCGCCGAACTGGCCGAACAGGGCACCCGGGTCACCGTCGCCGCCTGCGACGTGGCCGACCGCGCCGCGCTCCGGCGCGTCCTCGCGTCCGTACCCGACGACCGGCCGCTCACCGCCGTCATCCACGCCGCGGCCCATATCGACCTGGCCGGGCTGGGCGCGACGACCTCGTCGGAGTTCGCCCAGGTCATGGACGCGAAAGTGGCGGGCGCGGCCCATCTGGACGAGCTGCTGGGCGACACCCCGCTGGACGCGTTCGTGCTGTTCTCCTCGGTGTCCGGGCTGTGGGGCGTGGGCGACCACGGCGCGTACGCGGCCGCCAACGCCTACCTGGACGCGCTCGCCGAGCGGCGGCGGGCGAACGGCCTGACGGCCACCTCGGTGGCCTGGGGGGTGTGGGACGCCACCGGCGACAACATGCCCGAGGCCCTGGACCTGGACCAGTTGCGGCGGCGTGGACTGCGGTTCATGGACCCGGCGCTCGGCATCGCCGCGCTGCGGCAGACCCTCGACCACGACCAGACCCACCTGGCCATCGCCGACATCGACTGGGACAACTTCATCCCGGTCTTCACCTCCGCCCGCCCCAGCCCACTGCTGGACGAACTGCCCGCGATGCGGCGCGTCCAGGAGGACACCGACCCCGCCGGGCCGGCCGCGAACCCATCGGCCGACACCTCCTCGGGCCTGCGACAGCGGCTGGCCGGACTGACCCCCACCGAACGTGAGCACACCGTCCTGGAGCTGGTGCGCGCACAGGTGGTGGCCGTCCTCGGACACGCCACCTCGGACGCGGTGGATTCCGAGCGCGCGTTCAAGGACCTCGGCTTCGACTCGCTGACGGCCGTCGAACTGCGCAACCGGCTCAACGCGGCCACCGGGCTGCGCCTGCCCGCCACGCTGGCCTTCGACTACCCCAGCACCGCCGTCCTGAGCGAGCACATCCTCACCGAGCTGACGGGAACGACGGCCGACGAGGCGGACGATCCCGCCCGCCCGCGGACGGCGGCCCCAGGGGCGGAGATGGCCCGGGCCGTGCCCGTGCCCGTGGACTCCGACGACGACCCCATCGCCATCGTGGCGATGAGCTGCCGCTACCCGGGCGGGGTGTCCTCCCCCGAGGAGCTGTGGCAGCTCATCATCTCCGGCGGTGACGCGATCGGCGGGCTGCCCACCGACCGTGGCTGGGACATCGAGGGCATCTACGACCCGGACCCGGACGCGCCCGGCAAGACATATGTGCGGGAGGGCGGCTTCCTCTACGACGCGGGCCGCTTCGACCCCGCGTTCTTCGGGATCTCGCCGCGCGAGGCGCTGGCGATGGACCCCCAGCAGCGGCTGCTGCTGGAGACCTCGTGGGAAGCCTTCGAGCGCGCCGGTGTGCCCGCGCTGGCGCTGCGCGGCAGCCGCACCGGCGTCTTCATCGGCTCCAACTACCAGGAGTACGGACCGCGGGTGCACGAGGCGCCCGAGGGCTCCGAAGGCCACCTGATGACGGGAAGCGCGGCCAGCGTCGTGTCCGGACGCGTGGCGTACGCCTTCGGCTTCGAGGGCCCCGCGGTGACCGTGGACACCGCGTGCTCCTCGTCCCTGGTGGCCATGCACCTGGCGGCGCAGGCGCTGCGGAACGGGGAGTGCTCACTGGCACTCGCCGGTGGCGTCGCCGTCATGCCGAACCCCGGTGCCCTCATCGGCTTCAGCCGCCAGCGCGGCCTGGCGCTCGACGGCCGCTGCAAGGCGTTCGCGGGGGCCGCGGACGGCATGGGGCTCGCCGAGGGCGTCGGCGTGCTGCTGCTGGAGCGGCTGTCCGACGCGCGGCGCAACGGGCACCGGGTGCTGGCCGTGGTGCGGGGCAGCGCGGTCAACCAGGACGGCGCCTCGAACGGTTTGACCGCGCCGAACGGTCCGTCGCAGCAGCGGGTGATCCGGGCGGCGCTGGAGAGCGCTCGACTGTCGGCCGCCGAGGTGGACGCGGTCGAGGCGCACGGTACCGGCACCAAGCTGGGCGATCCGATTGAGGCGCAGGCCCTGCTCGCGACCTATGGGCGGGAGCGGAGCGCCGAGGACCGGCCGCTGTGGCTGGGGTCGGTGAAGTCCAACATCGGTCATACGCAGGCGGCGGCTGGTGTCGCGGGTGTGATGAAGATGGTGCTGGCGATGCGGCACGGTGTGCTGCCCAAGTCGCTGCATGTCGATGAGCCGTCGCCGCATGTGGATTGGTCGGCGGGTGCGGTGGAGTTGTTGACGGATGCGGTGGAGTGGCCGGAGACGGGCCGAGCGCGGCGGGCGGGTGTGTCGTCGTTCGGCATCAGCGGCACCAACGCGCATGTCATCCTGGAACACGCCCCCGAGGAGCGGTCCGTCGCCGAGCCGGTGACCGACGGGCTCGATGAGCCGGCGCTGGTGCCGTGGGTGGTGTCGGCGAAGTCCGGGGATGCGCTGCGGGCCCAGGCGGGGCTCTTGCTGCCCTATGCCCGGGGTGAGGCCGGGGCGGAGGCAGCACTGGCTGATACGGCGTTGTCGCTGGTCACGACTCGGTCGGCCCTCGATGAGCGGGCCGTGGTGCTGGCGGGCGATGGCGAGGGGTTTACCGCCGGGTTGCGGGCGCTGATGGATGGCGTACCGGCGGCGGGTGTGGTGCGGGGTTCTGTGGTGCCGGGGAAGCTGGCGGTGTTGTTTTCGGGTCAGGGCAGTCAGCGGGTCGGGATGGGCCAGGGGCTGTATGAGGCGTTTCCGGTGTTCGCGGAGGCGTTCGATGAGGTGTGTGCGCGGTTCGACGGGGTGTTGGAGCGGCCGCTGCGGGATGTGGTGTTCGGAGATGCGCCGGGACTGGATGAGACCGGATTCACGCAGTGTGGGTTGTTCGCGGTGGAGGTGGCGCTGTTCCGGTTGGTGGAGTCGTGGGGTGTGCGGCCGGACTTCGTGGCGGGGCATTCGATCGGTGAGCTGGTGGCGGCGTATGTGGCGGGGGTGTTGTCGCTTGCGGATGCGTGTGTGTTGGTGGCGGCTCGTGGGCGGTTGATGCAGGGGTTGCCGTCGGGTGGGGTGATGGTGTCGGTGCAGGCCGCCGAGGCCGATGTACTGCCGTTGCTGGCCGGTCGTGAGGCCGAGGTGAGTGTGGCGGCGGTCAATGGTCCGCGTTCGACCGTGATTTCCGGTGTGGAAGAGGCGGTGACGGAGGTCGCCGGGCAGTGTGAGGCTCAGGGGGTCAAGACCAAGCGGCTGCGTGTCTCGCACGCCTTCCATTCGCCGTTGATGGAGCCGATGCTGGCCGAGTTCCGGCGGGTGGCCGAGGGGCTGTCGTACGCGCCTCCCCGCATCCCCGTCGTATCGAACCTGACGGGCCTGGTGGCGGACGCCGAGACGCTGTGCTCCGCCGAGTACTGGGTGCGGCACGTCCGCGAGACCGTGCGGTTCGCGGACGGTGTGGAGTGTCTGGCCGGGCAAGGCGTGGTCAGCTTCCTGGAGTTGGGCCCCGACGGAGTCCTCTCCGGAATGGGGCAGGAGTGCGCGCCGGACGCCGCCTTCGCCCCTGTTCTTCGCAGCGGTTGGGAAGAGACGGCCTCGGTCATGGAGGGGCTGGCGCAGATCCATGTGCGGGGTCGCTCCGTGGACTGGGCCGCCCTGCTCGCACCGGCGCGCCCGCGGCGCGTCGAACTGCCCACGTACCCCTTCCAGCGAGAGCACTTCTGGCTGGAGTCGTCCGTCGCCACGGCTGAGACGGGCCCCACGGACGCGGTGGACGCCGACTTCTGGGACGCGGTGGAGCGGGAGGATCTGCCCGCGCTCACGGAAACGCTGGCGGTCGCGGACGGGAACGGCGCCGGTGAATCGCTGGCGGCGGTGCTACCGGTGCTGTCCTCGTGGCGTCGCCGTGGACGTGAGCGCGCCACGGTGGACGGGTGGCGCTACCGCGTGTCGTGGTCGCCGGTGTCCGACGGAGCCGGGACGGTGTCGGGTCCGTGGCTGGTGGCAGTCCCCGCGGGGATGGCGACCGACCCCTGGGTCTCGGCGTGCGCGGACGCTCTCGCCGTGCGGGGCGCACGGCCGGTGATGGTCGAGTTGGGGCCCGATGACGCCGACCGTGAGACGGTGGCGGCGCGCCTCCGCGAGGCCCTGGCCGGGCCCGATGCCGCCGATGCCGCAGGTGTGTTGTCCCTGCTGGCGTTGGCCGAGGGCCGCCACGACCAGTATCGGTCGGTGCCCCTGGGCGTGGCATTGACGCTGTCGCTGGTGCAGGCGGTGGGCGATGCGGGCCTGGTCGCTCCGGTGTGGTGCGCGACGCGGGGTGCGGTGGCGGTGAGCGGTTCGGAGATCCCGTCGGGTGTGGAGCAGGCGGCGGTGTGGGGGATGGGCCGGGTGGCCGGGCTGGAGGCG
>NZ_BAAAIF010000114.1:0-18616 GCF_039525925.1 Streptomyces javensis
ACGGCACCGTGCCCATGTCCGAGGACACCCGCTCGGTCGGCACACCCTCCTCAGGAGCCTGCTCCACGATCACATGCGCATTGGTGCCACTGATCCCAAAGGCGGACACCCCAGCCCGGCGCGGCCACTCGTTCCTCGGCCACTCGACCGGGTCCGTGAGCAGCCGCACCGTCCCGCCGGACCAGTCCGCGTGTGGGGTCGGCTCGTCGACGTGCAGTGTGGCGGGCAGCAGTTGATGGCGGAGGGCCATTACCATCTTGATGACACCGGCCACACCCGCCGCGCCCTGCGTGTGGCCGATGTTGGACTTCAGCGAGCCGAGCCACAGCGGCCGGTCCTCCGGCCGGTCCCGGCCGTACGCGGCGAGCAGCGCCTCGGCCTCGATCGGGTCGCCCAGCGTGGTGCCCGTGCCATGGGCCTCCACCGCGTCCACCTCGGCGGACGACAGCTGCGCGTTGATCAGCGCCTGGCGGATCACTCGCTGCTGGGAGGGGCCGTTCGGCGCGGTGAGCCCGTTCGACGCGCCGTCCTGGTTGATGGCCGAGCCCCGAAGCACGGCCAGCACTTGATGGCCGTTGCGCTGGGCGTCGGAGAGCCGCTCCAGCAGCAGGAGTCCCACGCCCTCCGAGAAGCCCGTGCCGTCCGCTGCGGCCGCGAAGGGCTTGCAGCGGCCGTCGGGAGCCAGGCCGCGCTGGCGGGAGAACTCCACAAAGGTGTTCGGGGTGGTCATCACGGTCACGCCACCGGCCAGGGCCAGGGTGCACTCCCCCTGCCGCAGCGCCTGGCAGGCGAGATGCATCGCCACCAGCGACGACGAACACGCCGTGTCCACCGTCACCGCGGGCCCCTCCAGACCGAGGGTGAAGGCCACCCGGCCGGAGACGACGCTCAGGGTGTTTCCGGTGAGCAGATATCCTTCCGCGCTCTTCTCGATCTGCGGGGTGCCGAAGCCGAGGATTCCGGCGCCCGCGTAGACCCCGGTGGGGGTGCCCTTCAGCGAGGTGGGGTCGATTCCGGCGCGTTCGAGCAATTCCCAGGATACTTCGAGCAGTTGGCGCTGCTGGGGTTCGGCCGCCAGGGCCTCGCGCGGGCTGATGCCGAAGAAGGTGGCGTCGAAGCCATCGGCCCGGTCCAGGAATCCGCCGTGGCGGACATAGCTGGTGCCGGAGTGGTCGGGGTCCGGGTGGAACAGCCCGTTCAGGTCCCAGCCGCGGTCCGTCGGAAACTCCCCGATCGCGTCCCCGCGCGAGGCGACCAGCTGCCACAGGTCCTCGGGCGAGCTGATCCCGCCGGGAAACCGGCAGGCCATGCTGACGATGGCCACCGGCTCCTGGGCACGCTCCTCCATCTCACGCAGTCGCCGACGCGTCTGCCCCAGATCGGCCGTGACCTTCTTGAGGTACTGGCGGAGCTTCTCTTCGGTACCCGACATCAGTTCCGCGCCTCCATCAGGGCAGTTCACGGTCAATGAGCTCGAACATCTCGTCGTCCGAGGCGGCTTCGAGGGCGTCGAAGCCGCTCGGGTCGGCCGAGTCGCCGGATCCGCCGCCGCCGTTCCACTTCGCCAGCAGGGCGCCCAGCCGTTTGGCGATCCGCTGCCTGCCCTCGTCGTCCGTGTCGAGGGCGGCCAGGGTGGTGTCCAACCTGGCCAGCTCGCCCAGGACCGGGTCGACGGCGTCCCGCCCCGGTGTGGTCCCGTCGCCGGGGGCCAGCCGTTCCAGCAGGTAGTCGGCGAGTACGGCCGCTTCCGGGTAGTCGAAGACCATTCCGGCGGGCAGGCGCAGACCGGTGGCGGCGGCGAGGCGGTTGCGCAGTTCGACGGCGGTCAGTGAGTCGAAGCCCAGCTCCTTGAAGCTGGCCTCGGCCTGTACGGCGTCCACATCGGTGTGTCCGAGCACCGTGGCGGCGTGGCCACGGACCAGGTTGAGCACGAGTCGGTGCCGTTCGGCCGTGGACAGGCCCGCGAGCCGGGCGCCCCAGTCGACCTGCCTGCCCTCCCCGGCCGCCGCCGCGGTGCGCCGTCCGGCGCCGCCACCGCGACCCGTGACGGCTAGTGCGCGCAGCGTGGCGGGCAGGCTGTCGGCGGACAGTCCGGCGAGGGTGCGGGGGTCCACCTGGGCGGCGACCAGATGGGCACCGCCGTGCTGGACGGCGGCGTCGAGCAGGGCCAGACCGTGCCGGGTGCTGAGGGCGGCCACGCCGGTACGGGACATCCGGGCCAGGTCCGCCTCGGCCAGGTGTCCGGTCATGCCGCTGGCGTCGGCCCACAGGCCCCAGGCGATCGAGACACCCGGCAGCCCGGCGGCCCGGCGGTGGGCGGCGAGCGCGTCGCAAAAGGCGTTGGCGGCGGCGTAGTTGGCCTGTCCGGGGCTGCCGAGTGTGCCCGCGGCGGAGGAGAAGAGGACAAACATGCCGAGTCGCAGATGGGCCGTGGCCGTGTGCAGATGGGCCGCGGCCGTGGCCTTGGCGGTCCAGACCCGCGCCAGCCGTTCGGGGGTCTGGGAGGTGACCACCGCGTCGTCCAGCACACCGGTGGCATGGATGACTCCGGTCAGCGGATGTTCGGGGTCGACCCCCGCCACCAGCTCCGCCACCGCCGAGGCGTCGGTGACGTCGACCGCCGCGAGGCGCACCCGCGCGCCCAGTTCCGCCAGCCGGGCGGCCAGGTCGCGGGCGCCCGGAGCGTCCGGCCCGCGCCTGCTCACCAGCAGCAGATGGCCGATCCCCCAGGCGCGGACGAGGCGTTCGGCGATATGGGCGCCCAGGGTGCCGGTGCCACCGGTGATGAGGACCGTGCCGTCCGGGTCGACCGCGGCGGGTACGTCGAGCACCAGCTTGCCGGTGTGCTTGGCCTGGCTCAGCTGCCGTAGCGCGTCCCGGGCCCGGCTGAGCGGCCAGGGCCGT
Organism: Streptomyces javensis; assembly: GCF_039525925.1. Taxonomy (NCBI): domain Bacteria; kingdom Bacillati; phylum Actinomycetota; class Actinomycetes; order Kitasatosporales; family Streptomycetaceae; genus Streptomyces; species Streptomyces javensis. The sequence continues at coordinate 2,905 of NZ_BAAAIF010000114.1, forward strand.
ACGGGTGCCGGTCGCAGCACTCCGGCGGCGAACAGCTCGCCCAACTCGCCCAGCATCTCTCCGATGCGGTCCGGTCCGGCGTCGGGGACCAGGTCGAAGGCGCGATAGCGGACGCCCGTGCGCACGGCAGCGAGCCGTTCCGGGTCGCGGATGTCGGTCTTGCCCATCTCGGAGAGGCGGCCCCCGTCGGCCAGCAGCCGAAGGGAGGCGTCGACGAACGGTCCGGCGAGGCTGTTGAGCACCACATCGACACCACGTCCGCCGGTGGCCTCGCGGAAGGTCTCCTCGAAGTCCACGTCGCGCGACGAGGCCCGATGCGCCGCATCGATGCCCATCTCCTCCAGCACCCCGTGCTTCCCGGGGCTCGCCGTGGCATACACCTCGGCGCCCAGGTGGCGGGCGATCTGCACCGCCGCCATGCCGACGCCACCGGTGGCGGCGTGGATCAGCACCGTTTCGCCGTTTCGCAGCCCGGCCAGGTCCACCAGCCCGTACCAGGCGGTGAGGAACACCACCGGTACGGCGGCCGCCTGCCGGAAGCTCCAGCCGTCGGGGATCGGCACGACCATGCGCGCGTCCGCCACCGCCAAGGGGCCGAACGCGCCCTCGAACAGGCCCATGACCCGGTCGCCCACCGCGAGCCCGGTCACCTCCGGGCCGATGTCCACGACCACTCCGGCGCCCTCGCTGCCGCGGAACACCCCGCCCCCGGGGTACATCCCGACGACGATGAGCGCGTCGCGGAAGTTCATGCCCGCCGCGTGCACCGCGATCCGGACCTCTCCCGGCCCCAGTGGCTCGAGCACCTCGGGACACGGCACGGGGGACACATTGTCCACGGTGGACGCGCCCTCCACGGCGAGCCGCCACGCGGGCCGCGCCACCGGGCCCACCAGACCGCCGCTGCCAGGGCCGCCCGCGCGCAGCAGACGGGGGGCCCACACCCGGCCGGAGCCCACCGCCACCTGCGGTTCGTCCAGGGCGACTGCCCTCAGCACACCGTCCAGCACCGCCGCGCCGATCTCGTCGGGGTCGGGCGCGCCGTGCGGATCGTGGTCGAGCAGGATGAACCGGTCCGGGTTCTCCGCCTGTGCGCTGCGCAGCAGCCCCCACACGGCGGCACCGGCCGTGTCCACGGCCCCGGAGCCGGGGTCCTCCGCCGCCGGGCCACCGGCCGCGACCGCGCCGTGCGTCACCACCACCAACCGGCTCCCCGCCAGCCGGGGTTCGGCCAGCCAGCCCCGCAGCAGGTCCAGGGTCCGCCGTACGGCCGCCAGGGCATCGCCCTCCGCTGCCACGATGTCCACCGCCGTTGCCGAGGCAGGTACGGCGGTCAGCGCCACCGAGGGTGCGGGGGTCCCCGCGTCGATCGCCGCCACCAGCGACTCCAGGTCGGGATGGCGGACCACGCCCGAGGTGGCCCAGTCCAGACCCTCGGTGCCCAGTGCCACCCAGCCGCCGTCCCCGGCCGCTGGCTGTGGCAGGCCCGTGTCCGCGCCGGGCGCCGGCTCGGGGAGCGGGATCCAGTCCAGGGTGAACAGCCCTTCCACGGCGCCTCGTCCCGCGGTCCGCAGCTGATCCGTACGGGCGGGCCGCAGCACCAGCGAGTCGACCGTGAGGACCGGGTCGCCCACGGCGTCGGACACGGTGATCCGCAGCGCCCGCTCGCCGTCCGCGCTCTGCTCACGCGGGGTCAGCCGGACGCGTACGGTGGTCGCTCCGGCGGCCCACAGCGCCACCCCGTTCCAGGCGAACGGCAACCACACCTGGCCGTCGCCATGCTGCTCGTCCGAGCGGTCGGTCCGGTCGGTCCCGTCGAGGAGGGACGCCGGGTGCAGCGCGGCGTCCAGCAGGGCCGGGTGGATGCCGAACCCCGCCTGGTCACCCGCGGCTCCGGGCAGCGCCACCTCGGCCAGCACATCCGCACCGTCGCGCCACAGGTTGCGGACGCCCTGGAACGCGGGCCCGTATCCGTATCCGGCCGCCTCGGCACGCTCGTAGAAGCCGTCCGTGTCCACCGGCTCCGCGCTCGGCGGGGGCCAGGCCCCGGGGGGCTGGGGTGCCGGTTCGCCGTGGGGGCCGAGTACGCCGACCGCATGGCACACCCACACCGGGTCCGCGGTGGTCTCGGCGTCGCGGTCGGGCCGGGAGTACACCCGTACGTCGCGGCGTCCGTCGTCGGCGGCCTCGCCCACCACCACCTGGACGCGCAGCCCGCCGCTGTCGGGGAGGACGAGCGGAACCTGGAGGGCGAGCTCCTCCACCGTGCCGCAGCCCGCCTCGTCGGCGGCCCGCAGCGCCCATTCGACCTGCGCCGCGCCCGGGACCAGCCGGGCGCCGGCCACCACGTGTTCGCCGAGCCAGCCCTCGCCGCCACCGGCCGTCAGCCGTCCGGTGAGCAGATGGGTGCTGCCGTCGGCGAGCTCCACGGCCGCGCCGAGCAACGGGTGGTCCGCGGAGACCAGGCCGAGGTCGGTGGGGTCGCCACCCCGGCCCGGGGTGCCCTCGAGCCAGTAGCGCTCGCGCTGGAAGGCGTAGGTGGGCAGCGGTACGGTGCGGGGCGCGGGGTCGGTGGGGAACAGGGTGGTCCAGTCGACGTCGGCGCCCGCGGTGAACGCCTGGGCCAGCGACCGCACCAGCTGGGCGAGATCGCCGTGGTCCCGGCGCAGGGTGGGGACGGTGGCGGCGGGGACGCCCGCCTCCTCGAAGCTCTCCTGCATGCCCACCGTGAGGACGGGGTGGGTGCTGGCCTCGATGAACACCCGGTGGCCATCGGCCAGCAGCGCCTGGATCGCCTCGGCGAACCGCACCGGCTCCCGCAGATTCCGCACCCAGTAGCCCGTGTCCAGCACGGAGCCGTCGGCACGGGCACCGGTGACGGTGGAGTAGAACACCGCCCCGGAGGTTCCGGGCGCCCCAACCGGCTCGACTCCCCCGAGCAGCTCGGTGAGTTCGTCGGCGATCTCATCGACCTGGGGGCTGTGCGAGGCATAGTCCACCTCGATCATCCTGGCCCGTTCCCCGGTGTCACGGCAGGCCGCCACGGCCGCGGCCACCTGCTCCGGCGGGCCGGACACCACCGTGGAGGCGGGGCCGTTCACGGCGGCCACGACCACGTCGGTGGCGCGGTCGCCGAGCCCGGACAGCAGATCCGTGGCCCGCCCCTGGCCCACGCCGAGGGAGGCCATGGCCCCGCCACCGGCCAGTTGGCGCAGCGCCCGGCTGCGCAGGGCCACGATCCGGGCGCCGTCCTCCAAGGTCAGCGCCCCGGCCACGCAGGCGGCGGCGATCTCGCCCTGGCTGTGGCCCACCACGGCGGCGGGCCGCACCCCATGGCCCGCCCATACCGCGGCCAGGGACACCATCACCGCCCAGAGCACCGGCTGCACCACATCCACCCGGCTCAGATCGCCCGCACCGTCCACACCGCGCAGCACATTGGTCAGCGACCAGTCGACGTGGGGCGCGAGGGCTCGTTCGCACTCGGCCACCCGGGCGGCGAACACCGGTGAGGCGTCCAGCAGTCCGGCGCCCATCCCGATCCACTGCGAGCCCTGGCCCGGGAAGACCAGCACCGGGCCCGCGCCGCCCGTGGTGGCGGCCGTGCCGGTGTGGACGACGCCCGGGTGTGTCTCGTCGCCCGCCAGCGCCTCGACGGCCGCCATCAGTTCCGCGTGGCTCTCGCCGACCACCACGGCACGGTGGTCGAAGAGGGTACGGGAACGGATGAGGGACCAGCCCACCTCGACGGGCGAGGCAGCGGGGCCGGTGGTCAGCCGCCCGCACAGCGCCCGCGCCTGGTCCCGGAGGGCGCCCGCGCCCCGCGCGGACAGCACCCAGGGCACCGCCCGGGGGCCATCGGACTCGGTCTCGGACTCCGTACGCTGGTGGGGGACCTGTTCGAGGATCACATGGGCGTTGGTGCCGCTGATGCCGAAGGACGACACACCGGCCCGGCGCGGGCGCTCGTCCATCGGCCACTCGACCGCCTTAGTCAGCAGCCGCACTCCGCCGTCGTCCCAGTCCACATGCGGGCTGGGCGCGTCGATGTGGAGCGAGGCGGGCAGCAGGCCGTGGCGCATCGCCATCACCATCTTGATCACACCCGCCACGCCCGCTGCGGCCTGTGTATGACCGATGTTGGACTTGATGGAGCCGAGCCACAGCGGACGGCCCTCCGGCCGCTCCCGCCCGTACGTGGCCAGCAGCGCCTGGGCCTCGATGGGATCGCCGAGCGTGGTGCCCGTGCCGTGCGCCTCGACCACGTCGACGTCCGCCGGGGAGAGCCGTGCGGTGGCCAGGGCCTGGCGGATCACCCGCTGTTGGGAGGGCCCGTTCGGCGCGGTCAGACCGTTGGACGCGCCGTCCTGGTTGACCGCCGACCCGCGGATCACCGCCAGCACCTCACGGCCGTTGCGGCGGGCGTCCGACAGCCGCTCCAGGACGAGCAGGCCGATGCCCTCGCCCCAGCCGGTGCCGTCGGCCGCCGCGGCGAACGGCTTGCAGCGGCCGTCCGGGGCCAGTCCGCGCTGCCGCGAGAACTCCACGAAAGTGTTCGGTGTGGCCATCACCGTGACGCCACCGGCCAGGGCCAGGGTGCACTCCCCCTGCCGCAGGGCCTGGCCGGCGAGATGCATGGCCACCAGCGACGACGAACACGCCGTGTCCACCGTCACCGCGGGCCCCTCCAGGCCGAAGGTGAACGCCACCCGGCCGGAGGCGATGCTCGGTGTGCTGCCGGTCATCAGCCGGCCCTCGACGCCCTCCGGGGTGCGGCCCAGGAAGCGGCTGCCGTAGTCGTCGTACATGACGCCGGTGATCACCGCGCCGGCGCTGCCCCGCAGGCTCACCGGGTCGATGCCCGCGCTCTCGAACGCCTGCCACGCCGTCTCCAGCAGCAGCCGCTGCTGGGGGTCGGTGGCCAACGCCTCGCGGGGTGAGATCCCGAAGAACTCGGCGTCGAACCGCGGTGCCTCGTGGAGGAATCCGCCCTCGCGGGCGTAGCTGGTGCCGGTGTGGTCCGGATCGGGGTCGAAGAGGCCCCCGAGGTCCCAGCCGCGGTCCCCGGGGAACTCCCCGATCGCGTCGACGCCCTCGGCCACCAGCCGCCACAGCTCCTCGGGGGAGCCGACGCCGCCCGGATAGCGGCAGGCCATGCCGACGATGGCGATCGGGTCGTCGTCGGTGGCCACGGCGGCTGCCGTCGCCGGGAGCCGTGTCCCGGCCGGTGCGCCGACCAGTCGCTCCCGCAGGAAGCGCACCAGGGCGTCGGGGGTCGGATAGTCGAAGATGACGGTGGCCGGGATCCGGGTGCCGGTGGCCGCGTTGAGCCGGTTGCGCAGGTCAAGTGCGGTGAGCGAGTCGAAGCCAAGGTCCTGGAAGGCCCTGCCCAGATCGATGGCCTCCGGTGCGGGATGGGCGAGCACCGTGGCCACCTGGTCGCGCACCAGCTCTCCGATGAGCCGGTCCTGCTCCGCGGTGGACAACCCGGCCAGCCGCCCGGACAAGGAGCCCGCCCCGGTGTTCCGCGCGGCCCGTGTGGGGACGTGCACCAGCCGTCGCAGCACGGGCGGAAGCGGCCCGGCGGCGGCCCGGGTACGCAGCGCCGCGAGGTCGAAGCCCGCGGGGACGAGCGTGGGGTGGTCGGTGGTGAGCGCCGTGTCGAGCAGCGTCAGCGCCTGCTCGTTGGAGACGGCGGCGATGCCGGAGCGGGCCATCCGGGCGAGGTCCGCGTCGTCCAGGTGGCCGGTCATGCCACCGGCGGACGCCATCAGCCCCCAGGCCAGCGCGTGGGCCGTCCGCCCTTCGGCGCGGCGGTGTTCGGCGAGGGCGTTGAGGAACATATTGGCCGCGGCGTAGTTGGCCTGGCCACCGTTGCCCATGATGGAGGCGGCGGAGGAGAACATCACGAACGCGACCGGATCCAGGTCCCGGGTCAGCCGGTGCAGATGCCATGCGGCATCCAGCTTCGGGGCGAGGACGGTGTCGAGTTGCCCGGGGGTCATGGCGGTGACCACACCGTCGTCGAGCACCCCCGCGGCGTGCACGACGGCCGTCAGCGGATGGGCTTCGGGGACGGTGGCGAGCAGGGCGGCCAGCGCCTCGGGGTCGGCGGCGTCACACGCGGTGACGCGTACGTCCGCCGCACCCAGCGCGGTCAGTTCGTCCGCGAACGCGTCGATGTCCTCCGTGATGCCACCGCGCCGGCTGACCAGCAGCAGATGGCGGGCGCCGTGTGCGGTGACCAGATGGCGGGCCACCAGCCGGCCCAGCGCTCCGGTGCCACCGGTGATCAGTGCGGTGCCGTCCGGGTCGAGGGCGCGGGGCGGGGTGTCCTGGCCGGGGCGGACGGCGACCAGACGGGGCACACGGGCCGTTCCCGCCCGCACCGCCACCTCGGATTCGGCAGCGGCGACGGCGGCCGGGAGGACGGTGCGCAGGACATCGCGCGACGCGGGATCGTCGTCCAGGTCGAGCAGGAGGACGCGCTCGGGGTGTTCGGCCTGGGCGGCGCGGACCAGGCCCCATACGGGCGCGGTGGTCAGGTCCGCGGGCCCGTCCCCGGGGCCGGTGGCGACGGCGCCATGGGTGGCGATGACCAGCCGGGTTCCGCTGAACCGCTCGTCGGTCAGCCAGGTGCGCAGGTCGTCGAGGATGTGATGGAGCACCGCGCGTACGCGGGCGGGCGTCTCGTCGGGGTGTGATGAGGTGTCCGGTGCGCCGTGGCATTCGAGGACGACGATGTCGGGGGCGGGCCGTCCGCCGTCGAGAGTGGCCCGCAGGGCGGCCAGGTCCGGATGGGACGGGAGGGCCGGGTCCGGGTCCTGGGATCCGACGAGCGCCCAACTCGCCGAGGGCGGGGCGGTGCCGGTGCCGGTGTCGGTGTCGATGGGGGTGGCGGTGTCGGTGGCGGTGGCGGTGGCGGTGGCGGCGGCGACCGGATACGGCTGCCAGTCCAGGCGGTACAGCGGGGCGTCGGCCGTGGCGGCGCGGGCCGAGCGCCAGCGGTCGGCGGAGACCTCCCGCAGCCCGAGGGCGTCGATGGTGGCCACGGGCGCGCCGTGGTCGTCGGTCAGCCTCAGGGTGATGGTGTCCGGGGCGGTGGGGGTGATGCGTACGCGCAGCCGGGTGGCGCCGGTGGCGAAGAGCCGCACCCCGCCGAAGGAGAACGGCAGCCGGACGGACCCCTCGGCGCTGCCCGGCGCGTGGTCGTCGCCGAAACCGCCAGAGCCGCCGGTGCCGCCAGAGCCGCCGGTGCCGCCAGAGCCGCTGGTGCCGCCGGTGCCGCCGGTGCCGCCGGTGCCGCCGGTGCCGCCGAAGAGCTCCTCCACCGGGTGCAGGGCGCTGTCGAGCAGGGCCGGGTGCAGCCCGTAGCCGTCGGCCTCACCGCGCTGTTCGGGGCCCAGCCGTACCTCGGCGAACATCTCCTCGCCCAGCCGCCACGCGGAGTGCAGACCCCGGAAAGCGGTCCCGTAGGCGTACCCCCGCGCGGCCAGGCGCTCATACAGGTCCGCCACGTCCACCGGGGCGGCCCCGGCCGGTGGCCAGGCCGTGGCCGACGATTCGTCGGCGGGCGGTGGCGTGGTCGCGTCGGTCAGCAGGCCGGTGGCGTGGTGGCGCCAGGCGGCCGGGGCGTCCAGGCTGTCGCCGCCCTCGTCGGCCGGGCGCGAGGCGATGGTGACGGTCCGTCGTCCGGCCTCGTCGGGCGCGGTGACGGCGAGCTGGATCCGTACCGCGCCGGAGGCGGGCAGGATCAGCGGGGTTTCCAGGGTGAGGTCGTCGATCAGCTCGCATCCGGTGTGCGCGGCGGCGAGAAGGGCCAGCTCCAGCAGGGCCGTACCGGGCAGGGGGACGCTGCCCGCGATGGTGTGGTCGGCGAGCCAGGCGTGGGTCTGCGCGGACAGCCGTCCGGTGAGCAGCAGCCCGCCGTCGGGCGTCTCCACGGCGGCCTGGAGCAGGGGGTGCCCGGTGGCGCCGAGGCCGACGGCGCGTACGTCGGCGGTGGCGTTCGGGACGGGCCGCCAGTACCGCTGCCGCTGGAACCGGTAGGTGGGCAGGTCCACACGGCCCGCGTCCTCGGGGAGTGCGGCGGCGAAGTCGACCGTGCCGCCGTCGATGTGCGTCAGGGCGAGCGCCGTCAGCAGCGTACGGGGCTCGTCGCGGCCCGGGCGCAGGGCGGTGACGAACACGGGCGCGGTGTCCGGGGTGTCGGAGGTGCCGGAGGTGTCGGCGGTGTCGGAGGTGCCGGAGGTGTCGGCGGCCAGGGCGTCCTGGGCCATGGTGGTGAGGACGGCGTCCGGGCCGAGTTCGAGGTAGCGCGTCACGCCTTCGCGGTGCAGGGTGCGCAGCCCGTCGTGGAACCGCACGGGCTCGCTGACGTGGCGTACCCAGTACTCGGGGTCGCGGAGCTGCTCGGGGTCGGCCTGCCGGCCGGTGACGTTGGAGATCACCGGGATGCGCGGGGCGTGGTAGGTCAGCCGCCGCGCCACCTCGCGGAAGTCGTCGAGCATGGGAGCCAGGAGGGGCGAGTGGAAGGCGTGGCTGACCCGGAGCCGCTTGGTGCGGTGGCCCCGTTCCTTCAGGGCGCGGGCGATCTCGTCGACGGTTTCGGCGGCCCCGGACACGACCACCGAGGTGGGGCCGTTGACCGCGGCGAGCGCCACGCGGTCCTCATGGCCCGCGAGCAGGGGGAGGACCTGCTCCTCGGTGGCTTCGACGGCGGCCATCGCGCCGCCGGACGGCAGCGCCTGCATCAACCGGCCGCGAGCGGCCACCAGTTCGCAGGCGTCCGGCAGGGAGAGCACGCCCGCCACATGAGCCGCCACCAGTTCGCCGACGGAGTGTCCGGTCAGGAACGAGGGGGTGAGGCCGAACGACTCGACGAGCCGGAAGAGCGCGGTCTCCAGGGCGAAGAGGGCCGCCTGGGTCACCCCGGTGCCGTGCAGGGCCCGCGCCTGCTCGGTGTCCTCCGCCGCGAAGAGGATCTCGCGCAGCGGCCGGCCGGGCAGCGGATCGAGATGGGCGCAGACCTCGTCCAGGGTGGCGGCGAACACCTCGAACGTCCGGTACAGCTCGCGGCCCATACCGGGCCGCTGGCTGCCCTGTCCCGTGAACATGAAGGCGGTGCCGCCGGAGCGGGTCGGCGCCGTGGCCCGGATCAGCCCGGGGTGGCTCTGGTCGTCGGCCAGCGCCCGCACGGCGGCCAGCAGTTCGTCGCGGTCCTCGCCGATGGCCACGGCCCGGTGTTCGAAGGCCGAGCGAGTGCGGGCCAGCGACCAGCCCACATCGGCCACGGGCAGCGCGGGGTGAGCGGTGAGATGGGCGGCCAGCGCCTCGGCCTGGTCCCGTAACGCCTGGCCGGTGCGGGCGGACACCGCCCAGGGCACCACGCGGCGGCCCGGCGTCGCCGTGTCCGCGGCAGTCGGCTCCGGGGCCCCGTCCGACGTGACGGGCTCGTCGGCGGGTGGCTGTTCGAGCAGCAGATGGGCGTTGGTCCCGGAGATGCCGAAGGAGGACACCGCGGCCCGGCGGGGCCGCTCGCCCCGCGGCCATCCGACGGCTTCGGTGAGCAGACGTACGGCGCCGGTGTCCCAGGCCACGTGGGGCGTGGGCTCGTTGACGTTCAAGGTGGCGGGCAGCGCCTCATGCCGCATCGCCATGATCATCTTGATGACACCGGCCACGCCCGCGGCGCCCTGGGTGTGTCCGATGTTGGACTTGACCGATCCCAGCCACAGCGGCCGGTCCTCGGTCCGGTCCCGGCCGTAGGTGGCGAGCAGCGCATGGGCCTCGATGGGATCGCCGAGGCGGGTTCCGGTGCCGTGCGCCTCCACCGCGTCCACCTCGGCCGGGGACAGCCGTGCGTTCGCCAGTGCCTGGAGGATGACGCGCTGTTGGGAGGGCCCGTTGGGCGCGGTCAGACCGTTGGAGGCGCCGTCCTGGTTGATGGCCGAGCCCCGGATCACGGCCAGCACCCGGTGGCCGTTGCGCCGGGCGTCTGACAGCCGCTCCAGCAGCACCAGGCCCACGCCCTCGGAGAAGGCGGTGCCGTCGGCGTCGGCGGAGAACGCCTTGCACCGGCCGTCGGGGGCCAGCCCGCGCTGCCGGGAGAACTCGGTGAAGACGTTCGGGATGGCCATCACCGTCACCCCGCCGGCCAGGGCCAGGGTGCACTCGCCCTGCCGCAGCGCCTGACCGGCCAGGTGCATCGAGACCAGCGAGGACGAGCACGCCGTGTCCACCGTGACGGCCGGCCCCTCCAGGCCGAGGGTGTACGCCACCCGGCCGGAGAGCACACTGGGCGCGTTGCCCGTCACCAGATAGCCCTCGGCGCTCTTCTCGATGTGCGGGGTGCCGAAGCCGGGCAGCGCGGTCCCGGCGTACACGCCCGTCGAGGTGCCCTTCAGCGAGACCGGGTCGATTCCGGCGCGTTCGAGGAGCTCCCAGGACACCTCGAGCAGCAGCCGCTGCTGCGGGTCGATGGCCAGCGCCTCGCGCGGGCTGATCCCGAAGAACTCGGGGTCGAAGCGGTCGGCGTCGTAGAGGAAGCCGCCCTCGCGGGCGTGGCTGGTGCCGGGATGGTCCGGGTCCGGGTGGAACAGCCCTTCCAGGTCCCAGCCCCGGTCGTCGGGGAACTCCCCCATCGCATGCGCGCCGGAGGCCAGGAGCCGCCACAGCGCCTCGGGCGTGTCCACCCCGCCGGGGTAGCGGCAGGCCATGCCGATCACGGCCACCGGCTCCTGGGAGCGGTCCTCCAGCTCGCGCAGCCGCTGACGCGTTTCGTGCAGATCGCCTGCCACTCGCCTCAGATAGTCGACCAGCTTCTCTTCATTAGCGTGCGTCACGGAGGATCACCCGGCCTTCAGCGAAAGGGCGCGCCACGTTGTTCATGACAGGCCAAGTTCGTTGTCGATGAAATCCAGAACCTGATCGGCGGTCGCCACCTGCAACCGCTCCACGGCATTGCCGTCGTCCGACCGCGCGGACGAGCACATCGCCTTCCACTTGGACAGCAAGGTCTCCAGCCGGGCGGTGACCGCATCGGGGTCCACGTCCTCGACGCCGACGACCGACAGGCTGTTCTCCAGCCTGACCAGCTCGTTCAGGACGGGGTGGGGCCGCGATACATCGGGGCCCGGGGCGCCCGGCGCACCGTCCGGTGAGAGCTCCTGGCGCAGATGCTCGGCGAGCACCGCCGCCTCCGGGTGGTCGAAGACGAGGGCCGCGGGCAGCCGCAGCCCGGTGGCGGCGGCCAGCCGGTTGCGCAGCTCCACGGCGGTCAGCGAGTCGAAGCCGAGTTCCTTGAACGACGCGTCCGGCTGCACCACACCCGGATCGGCGTGGCCGAGCACGGTGGCCGCCTGGGTGCGCACCAGGTTGAGCAGCAGCCGGTGCTGTTCGGTGGACGGCAGCCCCCTGAGCCGGCCCGCCCAGTCGGTGTTCTGTCCGCCGGTGGCCGCCGTGGGCCGGGCCCGCCCGCTGCCACCGACGGTGGCGAGGGCCCGCAGGGGGGTGGGAAGGGTGCCCGGGGCCTGGGCGGCGAGGGAGCCGGTGTCCAGGTGGAGCGCCAGCAGATGCGGATGGCCGTGGTGGCAGGCCGCGTCCAGCAACGCCAGCCCCTCCTCGGTGCTGTTGGCTTTGATGCCCAGACGGCCGATCCGGGCCAGATCGGCGTCGGCAAGCCGCGCGGTCAGGTCGCTGGTGGCTGCCCAGAGTCCCCATGCCACCGACAGCCCGGGAAGCCCGGCCGCCTGGCGGCGGGTGGCCAGGGCGTCGCAAAACGCGTTGGCCGCGGCGTAGTTGGCCTGGCCGGGGGTGCCGAGATCGGAGGCGAAGGAGGAGAACAGGACGAACATGCCCAGCCGCAGATGCGCGGTGGCGGTGTGCAGATGGGCCGCCGCCGCGGCCTTCGCCGCCCAGGCCCGCGCCAGCCGCTTCGGATCCTGCGAGGGGAGCATCGCGTCGTCCAGCGCCCCCGCCGCGTGCACGACACCGGTCAGCGGGTGCGCCGGGTCGATGCCCGCGAGGACCGCGGCCACCTGGGCGGCGTCGCCGATATCGCACGCGGCGACGTGTACGTCGGCGCCCAGGTCGGCGAGCCGTGCCGTCAGCTCCTTCGCCCCGGGCGCGTCCGGGCCGCCGCGGCTCACCAGCAGCAGATGGCGGATGTTCCGGGTACGGACGAGGTGCTCGGCGACGTGTGCGCCGAGGGTGCCGGTGCCACCGGTGATGAGCACGGTGCCGTCCGGGTCCACCGGGGCGGGGACATCCAAGACCAGCTTGCCGGTGTGCTTGGCCTGGCTGAGATGGCGCAGCGCCGCACGCGCCCGGCCGAGCGGCCACGCCCGTACCGGAGGTGGCTCCAGCACACCGGAGGCGAACAACTCGCCCATCTCACGCAGCATTTCGCCGATACAGTCCGGACCGGCGTCGGCGATCAGGTCGTACGCGTGGTAGCGGACACCGGGGTGCTCGGCCGCGATCCGCTCCGGGTCGCGGATGTCGGTCTTGCCCATCTCCAGAAACCTGCCGCCCTCGTGGAGAAGGCGGAGCGAGGCGTCCACGAACTCACCGGCGAGGCTGTTGAGCACCACATCGACGCCCCGGCCACCGGTGGCCTCATGAAACGCCTCCTCGAACTCCGGGTCGCGCGACGAGGCCCGGTGGGCGTGGTCAATGCCCATCGCCTCCAGGACCCCGTGCTTCGCCGGGCTCGCCGTCGCGTAGACCTCCGCGCCGAGATGCCGGGCGATGCGCACGGCGGCCGTCCCCACCCCGCCGGTCGCGGCATGGATCAGCACCCGCTCGCCCGCCTGGAGCCCGCCCAGCTCCACGAGCCCGTACCAGGCGGTGAGGAACACAACGGGAGCGGCGGCCGCCTGCCGGAAGGTCCAGCCTTCGGGGATGGGTACGACCGTACGGGCGTCCGCGACGGCCAGCGGGCCGAACGCGCCCTCGAACAGGCCCATCACCCGGTCGCCCACGGCGAGACCGGTCACGCCCGGTCCGACCTCCCGCACCACACCGGCGCCCTCGCTGCCGCCGAACACCGCATCCCCGGGGTACATCCCCAACACCATCAGCGCGTCGCGGAAGTTGACGCCCGCCGCGTGGACATCGATCCGCACCCGGCCCTCCCGCAGAGGGTCCAGAACCTCCGGGCACGCCACCGGCCGTACGCCGTCCACCGTCCCGGCGCCATCGAGCCCGACCCGCCACGCGGACTGTCCCGTCGGGGCCACCAGTCCCGCGCTCGGCGCGGCGCGCACCAGCCGGGGCATCAGTGCCCGCCCCGCGCGCAGGGCCAGCTGTGACTCGTCCATCTCGATGGCGCGCGCCACGGCATCGGTCACGAGGTCGGCGGACACCTCGGTGTGGGGGTCGAGGTCGAGCAGCAGGAAACGACCCGGGTTCTCGGCCTGTGCGCTGCGCACCAGACCCCAGACCGCGGCGCCCGCCGCATCCACGCTCCCGGCCACGGGGTCGATGCCACCCGGGTCGTCGTCGGTCGCGACGGCGCCACGCGTCATCACCACCAACCGGGCCTCGGCCAGGCGCGGCTCGGCCAGCCAGCCCTGCAACAGCTCCAGGACCCGCCGCGCCGAGGCCAGCCCGTCGGCCGCCATCCCGCCATCTCGGGCAGGGACCGCCTCGGCGGGTTCGAGTGCCAAGGCGACGGCGGGGGCGGGGGCGCCCGTGTCGAGCGCGCTGATCAACGCCTGCGGATCCGGATGGCATACGGCGGCGGACCCGGCCGGAGCCCGGTCCTGGGGCCCCAGAACCACCCAGTGGGTGTCATCGGCCGCGTGATCCGCGGACCGCCCGTCGCCGTTGGGCGGCGCGGGAACCGGCAAGGGGGCCCAGTCCATGACGAACAGTCCGTCCACGCCCGGCCGTTGGGCCGTACGGAGCTGATCGGCGTCGGCGGACCGCAGCACCACCGCGTCCGCGCTCAGCACCGGGGCGCCCAGGGCGTCCGCCACGGTCACCCGCAGCGTACGTTCCCGCTCCGCGCCCGGCTCGTACGGAGAGATCCGCACCCGTACCGTGCTCGCCCCGGCCGCCCACAGCGACACCCCGTTCCAGGTGAACGGCAGCCACACCCGGCCATCGGGCGACTCCGCGTCGCTCGGCGACCCATCGGTCAGCAGAACGGGGTGCAGGGCGGCGTCCAGCAGCGCCGGGTGGATGCCGAACCCCGTCCGCTCCCCCGCGGCCTCGGGCAGCGCCACCTCGGCCAACAGGTCCGCACCGTCCCGCCACACGGCGCGCAGCCCCTGGAAGGCCGGGCCGTACGCGTACCCCGACGCGGCGATGTGCTCGTAGAAGTCCACGGGGTCGATCGGCTTCGCATCCGCCGGTGGCCATGCCCCGCCCAACTCCTCCACTGGCGTGGAGCCATCGGGAGGCGGGCTCAGCACGCCCTCCGCATGGCACACCCACCCGGCCGCCGTGTCGGCGCCGTCGTCGGGGCGCGAGTACATCCGCACATCGCGTCGGCCATCGGCGCCCGGCCCGCCGACGACCACTTGCAGGCGCAGCCCGCCGCTGGGCGGCAGCACGAGCGGTACCTGGAGCGCCAGCTCCTCGACCCCACCGCAGCCGACCTCGTCGGCCGCCCGCAGCGCCCACTCGACCAAGGCCGTCCCGGGCACCAGTACCGCGCCCGCCACCACGTGGTCCGCGAGCCAGCCATGGGACTGCGCCGAGAGCCGTCCCGTCAGCAGATGGCCCTGGTCGTCGGCGAGCTCCACGGCGGCGCTCAGCAGCGGATGGCCCGCGGCCACCAGTCCGAGGTCGGCGGGGTCGGCACCCCGGCCGCTGAGACCGTCGAGCCAGTAGCGCTGGTGCTGGAAGGCGTACGTGGGCAGATCGACCGTACGAGGGGTGGGGTCGGCCGGGAACACGGCCTTCCAGTCGACGTCGACCCCGGCGGTGAACGCCTGGGCGAGGGAGTGGAGGAGCTGGGCCTGACCACCGTGATCGCGACGCAGGGTCGGTACCGCGACCGCGTCCACACCCGCCCACTCGAACGTCTCCTGCAAACCGAGGAGCAGCACGGGGTGCGTACTGGACTCGATGAACACCCGATGCCCGTCGGCCAGCAACGCCTCGACAGCATCGGCGAACCGCACCCGCGCCCGCAGATTCCGCACCCAGTAGGCGGCGTCCAGGTCGGTGGTGACGGCACGGCCGCCCGTCACGGTCGAGTAGAACGCCGTGCCCGAGCCGGACGAATCGAGCGGACGGACGCCCTCCAGCACCCGCGTCAACTCCTCGCGGATCTCCTCCACCTGAGGGCCGTGCGAGGCATAGTCCACCTCGATCAGCCGCGCCCGCTCCCCCACCTCCTGACACCCGGCCACCACAACGGCCACCTGCTCCGGCGGACCCGACACCACCGTCGAGGACGGCCCGTTGACAGCCGCCACCCCCACACCAACGGCCCGATCACCGAGCTGCGACAGCAACCGCCCCGCCCGCTCCTCACCCAGGCCGAGCGACGCCATCGCCCCACCACCGGCCAACCGCCGCAACACCTTGCTCCGCAAAGCCACGACCTTCGCACCGTCCTCCAGGGACAGCGCACCCGCGACAACAGCCGCCGCGATCTCCCCCTGGCTATGACCCACCACCGCCGCAGGACGCACCCCATACCCCGCCCACACCGCCGCCAACGACACCATCACCGCCCACAACACCGGCTGCACCA